>CANEVO010000040.1 GCA_947442255.1 Opitutia bacterium | reverse complement strand
GGGACGACGGAGGGGAGAACGCTCAACGCTTAACTTTTAACGCTGAACTCTCAACCCATAGCGCCGGTCTCGATCGGCGAAGTACGTGCCACTGCAACCACCACCCTCGCCGGTCGGAGACCCGGCGCTACTTGAACGTTGAACGTTCGGCGTTCGGCGTTCGGCGTTCGACGTTCGACGTTCGACGTTCGGCGTTCGGCGTTGAGCGTTGAGCGTTCGGCGTTCGGCGTTGATCGTTTCCTGCCTTCCGAGGGCCGAGCTCCGTCGAGGCCGGTTCATTCAACGCGCCAGGAGCGGCCGCAGCGGAGCTCGGCCCTGCACTTTGGTTGCGGCTACGACGGCGACGCGCCGGTCGACGGGTTCTTCGCCCCGGACTTCCAACGATAGTACCAGTATACCGGCGTGCCGCTGAACACGAGGGCGAGTCCTAGAATGGTATTGAGCAACGCCGGCCGCCCCGCGGCCACAGCCTGCCGGTACGCGGAGATGTCGTTGGCGAGCGTGAGCACGAGGTAAACGAGACCGAAGGCCACGAAGATAATCGGCACGACGGGGTAGCCCGGCACGCGGAAGGGCCGCGGTGCGTCCGGCTCGCGGCGCCGCAGCACGAACACGGCGCCGGCATTCGCGACGTAAAAGAACCAACTCACGAAAATCAGCGTGTCCGTCAGCGTGTCGAACGTGCCGCTGAAGAGCAGCAGCACGCTCCAGAAGCCCTGAAGCACGAGCGAGGCGGACGGCGTATGGAAGCGCTCGTGCGCGTTGCCGAGGCTCGCCGGCAGGAGCTGGTCGCGGCTCATCGAGAAATAAACGCGGGCGCTCGTCAGGATGACGGCGTTGGCCGCACCAAAGGTCGAGAGCATCACCGCCACCGCAATCCATCGTCCCCCCCCCGTAAAGACGCGCTCGGCGACATCCGCCGCCACGAGCTTCGAGCGCGCCATTTCGTCGATCGGCAGGACGTACGCGTAGATGGCGCTGAGCAAAAGGTAGAGCGCCGTCACGATCAGGATGCCGAGGATGAGGCTCCGCGGCAGATCGCGCTGCGGTGACTTCAGCTCGCCGCCGATGTAGGTGATTTTATGCCAGCCGTCGTAGGCCCAGAACGCGCCCTGCAACGCCGCCGCCACGGCCGCCCACCACGCAAAGCCCGTCGGATGAACCAGCACGCTGTCGGTCGTGAGGTTGGCCACCGACCCGACGCCCGGCGCCAGCAGCACCGCCGCGGCGAGGCCCACCATCGCGCCCATCTTGGCCACCGAGAAAACATTCTGCACCACGCCGCCGAACCGCACCCCGAGGTAGTTCACAATTGTCAGCCCGATGATGATCGTGGCCGCCAGCCCCTTGATCCCGAATTCACGGAACGGCGCGATGTCGCCGATCACCGGGACGTGCAGGACCCAGGCGACGAGTTCCGGACTCGCTTCCGGCAGCAGGATGAGCCGCGTGGAATATTCGGCGAAGACGTAGGTCAGCGCCGCGATCGAGCCGGATTGGATCACAGCCAGCAGGGCCCAGCCGTAGATGAAAGCGACGAACGGGCCGAAGGCGCGGCGCAGGTAGACGTATTGCCCGCCGGTCTTGGGCATCATGCCGGCGAGCTCGGCATTCGTCAGCGCGCCGAAGATCGAGATTACGCCGGCGACGAGCCACACGCCCAGCAGCACCTCGGGCGACCCCACCTCGGCGGCCATGACGCCCGGCTTGCGGAAGATACCGGAGCCGATGACGCCGCCGGCGACGAGCATGGTGGCGCTGAAGAAGCCGAGCGTCGGCAGCAACGCGGCGCGGCGATCGGACTCGGGGCGGATCGATTCGCTCATGGGGTCCGCGGAGCCTACGGTTCGAACGCTCGGAAGAAAGAGGAATCAAGCATAAGTGGCACGGGTCTCCCGACCCGTGAAGAACGGATGGAGCTTCGGTACGGTTTTCACGGGTCGGGAGACCCGTGCTACGCGCCATCTCGGTGCTCTCAACTCTCAATCCTCAACTTTGCCCTGGTCCTCCTCCCCTCCCCTCAACTCCCCTGCCGCCCCTGTCTCAGTCGATCAACGAACACCGCCACGATGATCACGAGGCCGATGATGATCTCCTGAAAGTAGGTCTGCCATTCCATCATCTGGGTACCGTTGCGCAGGACGGCCATGATGAGGGCGCCGATCATCGAGCCCAGAATCGTGCCGACACCGCCGGACAGGCTCGCCCCGCCGATGATCACCGCGGCGATGATATCCAGTTCGAGTCCCACCGCGACCGTGGGATCGCCCTGGCGCAGCCGCGAGAGCTGGAAGAGGCCCGCGAGCCCAAAGAAGCAGGCCGCGATCGCGTACACGAGGATCTTGAGCCGCACCGTCGGGATGCCGCAGAGCCGCGCCGTCGCTTCGTTGGAACCGAGCGCGAAGATGTGGCGGCCAAGCACGGTCTTGTTGAGGACGAGCGAGGTGGCCACCGCGAGCCCGAGCGTCACCCACACGCCGGCGGGCAGCGCGTAGCCGAAGGGATCCGCCGTGGTCATCCAGCCGTTGATCGGCGACGCGTCGTAGTTGACCGTCTGATTCTCGGCCAGCCACTTGGCGACCCCGCGGGCAATGCCGAGCGTCCCAAGTGTGATGATGAAGGGCATCATCCGGAGGCCGGCGATAGCCGTGCCGTTGAGCAACCCGATCGCCCCGCCGGCCCCGACCATCGCCGCCACCACGGGCAGCGTGCCCCAGTCGCGCTGGATCAACATCGCGCCGACAACGCTGGTGAAGGCGATGACCGAGCCGACCGACAGATCGATGCCCCCGCTGACAATGATCAGCGTCATCCCGAGCGCGCCGATCGCGACGATCACCGTCTGCGTGAAGATGATCTTGAAGTTGTGATAGCTCAGGAAGATCTCGCGCGTTTCCGTCGGAATTGCGAAGAGCGCGATGACCACGATGAGCCCGAGAAACGGGCCCGCCTCCGCGAGAAGGGACTTGGCGCGATCTTTCATGGGGATGGGGGGGAACCAGGTCTAGGCGCTGCCCGTGGCCACGCGCATGATGTCCGATTCGTTCCATTCGCGGCGCGGGCGGATGGCGGTGAGCTCGCCGCGGCACATGACGCCGATGGTGTCGCACAACCCCAGCAGTTCGGGCAGGTAACTACTGACGATCACGACGGCCTTCCCGGCAGCGGCGAGTTGGCCAATGAGATCGTAAATCTGGGCCTTGCTCCCGACATCGATGCCGCGGGTCGGCTCGTCGAGCAGGAAGATCCGCGCCGGATGTTCGAGCAACCGCGCGAGGGCCACCTTCTGCTGGTTGCCGCCGGAGAGCTGGCTGATCGGCTGGCTGACATCGCGGCACTTCACGCGCAGGGCATCGACCCATCGCTGCGCGGCGTCACGCTGCCGGCGGCCATTGATCCAACCCAGGCGACCGAAGGAAGACTGCTTGGTCAGCGTGAGATTGTCGGCGATCGACTGCGACAGCATGAGCCCCTCCTCCTTGCGATTCTCGCTCAGGAATCCGACGCCCTGCGCCCATCGCCGGCCCGGCGTGGCGCGAGCGGGCGGCGCATCGACGATGCAGACGTCACCCGTGTCGAGATCGTCGAGGCCGAAAATCACCCGCAGCAGATCGGTCCGACCGGCGCCAATCAGGCCCGCGAGACCGAAGATCTCCCCCGCCCTCACCTGCAGGCTGGCCCGGCGCAATTGCGGGGCCGCCGCGGCGTGGCGGACCTCCAGCACGGTGGCGCCGAGCGGGTGATCGGTGTGCGGATAGAGATCCTTCACCTCGCGGCCGGTCATGAGCGTCACGATCGTGTTCAGGCTGGCCGCCGGCATGTCGCCGCTGCCGACCGTCTCGCCGTCCTTGAGCACCGTATAGCGATCGGCGATCCGCCGGCACTCCTCGAGGAAATGACTGATGTAGATGATGCTCACGCCCTGCGCCTTGAGCCGGAGGATCGTGGTGAAAAGCCGTTCGGCGTCCGCCTGGGTGAGGCTGCTCGTCGGCTCGTCCATGATCAGGACCTTGGGCCGCATCAGCAGCGCCCGCGCGATCTCGATCACCTGCTGCTCGGCGATGCTGAAGGAACCGGCCGGGCGCTCGAGATCGAGGCCCTCGTGGCCAAGTTGCGCGAGCGCCCCGCGGGCGAGGTCGCGCGCCTGCGCCCGGTCGATCCAGCCAAGCGTGGCGGGCTCGGCGCCGAGCAGGATGTTTTCGCGGGCGGAAAGAGGGAGCGCAAGGTTGAGTTCCTGGTAGATCATGGCGACGCCCTTGAGCCGCGCGTCGTGGGGATTCGCCGGCAGGTAGGGCTGGCCGCCGAGTTCCATCACACCCGCGTCGGCGGCGTGCGCGCCGCTGAGGATCTTCATCAGCGTGCTCTTGCCCGCGCCGTTCTCGCCGATCAACGCGTGCACCGACCCCGGCGTCACCTCAAGCGACACCCCGCGCAGCGCCCGCGTCGCGCCGAAGCTCTTCTCAATGCCGGCGAGACGGAGGGCGGCGGGGGCGACGAGGGCGGTCATGCGCTCTACTTCAGATACTGATCCAGCGGCGGATTCAGCAGCTCGGCCATTTCCGGGCTGTTCATGTTCGCCTTCGTAACGAAGCCCACGCCGGTGTCGATCACGGCCGGCACCTTCTCGCCACGCAGCACGGCCACGGCCGTCTTCACGCCGGTGTAGCCCATGCGCATCGGGTTCTGGACGACAATGCCCTCGACGTCGCCGGCTTTGAGTGCGGCGACCAGCGCCTCGCCGGCGTCGAATCCGACAAACTTGACCTTGCCGCCCGCGAGGCCGGCGTCACGCAGCGCGAGCAGCATGCCCGTGGCGGACGACTCATTGGAGGCGAAAACGCCGTTGACCTGGCGGCCGTGGCGGTTGAGCAGCGTTTCCGCGACGCGCTTGGCGGTGTCCCGCGTTGCGCCCGCATGCTGGTCGGTGGAGAGCAGCTTGATGCCCGGGAAATCTTTTTTCATCACCTCGAGGAACCCCTCCTCGCGCTCCTCGGTGCTCGCGGAACCGACGGCGTAGCGCAGCAGGATCACGTTGCCCTGGCCGGCGAGCGCCTGGCCGAGGTTGCGGGCGGCGATCCGGCCGCCTTCGCGATTGTCGGTGGAAACGAAACTCGCCGCCGCTTTCGAATCGAGCGCGGAATCGATAATGACCACCGGGATCTTCCCGCGCACCGCGGTCTCCACCGGGGCCACGAGCCCGCGCCGATCGAGCGGAGCGAGCACCATCGCGCTGACGCGCTGGCCGATGAAGTTCTCGACCACTTGGACCTGGGCTTCGCGATCGTCCTCCTTCAGCGGGCCCTTCCAGATGATGTTCACACTGATTCCCTGGGCGGCGAACTCCCGCTGGGCCTTCACCGCGCCCGCGTGGATGGACTTCCAAAATTCATGGGTGGTCCCCTTCGGGATCACGGCAATGCGATACGTATCGGCGGCCGGGGCGAGGGAGGTGCCGGCGAACGCCAGCAACAGGACAGCGAGGAGTTTTTTCATGGAGCGACGAAGGGGAACAAATGGCGGCGGGCAGCCCGCCAGTCGGGGAAGAACGAAAGAATTCTTGATGCGGCACGCAACCGCGGAGGTCGAGAGTCGAAGTTTTTCACGCCACTCGAGCCCGAGCGGTTGAACCATCGAGACACGGAGGACACCGAGAAGACCCCAGCCTCGGTGTCTCGGTGCCTCGGTGGTCAAATCAGGGGATGGCAAAACGGATCCGGCGCGGCGCCGGCACCCTCCGATCGCATCATTCCACCCACCGAAACCGAGGCTCGCCCCGCGTTCTCCCGGCGTGTTCGATCGCGGGATGTTTTTCTGGGTCAAGAAGCTCGCCGGCTACGTGCTCATGCCACTGCCCTTTTGCCTGCTGCTGCTGACGGTCGGCGCGCTCCTGTGCTGGCGGCGCCGATCGAGCCGCCCCGGCGGTACGCTGGTGGGCGCGGGCGCGGGCCTGCTGCTGCTCTTCAGCAACATCACGGTCAGCACGTGGCTGGTCCGGCCATTCGAGAACTGGTACCCCTCCATTCCGGAAGTGACCCCGCGGGACGTGCCGGCCGAACTGGCCCGGTGCCGCTATGTGGTCGTGCTCGGTTCGGGCAACGGTTACACCCCCGGCCGGGCGGATCTCAACCAGCTCTCGGATTCCGCCAACCGCCGTCTCGCCGAGGGAGTGCGGCTGATGCGCGTGCTGCCCAACGCGAAGTTGCTCCTCTCCGGCCCGCCGGTCCGGGAACGGCGCAGCCACGCGACCGTGATGGCCCGGGCGGCCATCTCCCTTGGAATCGATCCCGATCGCATCGTCCTGAGTGAACAGGTGCGCGACACCGAGGACGAATCGCTGGCCGTCCGCGCGATGGTCGGCGACGCGCCCCTCGCGCTGGTCACCACCGGCTGGCACATGCCGCGGTCCATGGCGCTGTTTCGCCATGCCGGGCTCGAGCCCCTGGCCTGCCCGACGGATCTGCTAACCCACCGGGACAAATGGCACTGGACGGATCTTCTGTGGGACGTCCCGTCGCTCGAGCGCAGCACGGCGGCGACCCGCGAATGTCTGGGCTACGCTTGGATTTGGTTGCGGGGAAAGGCTTGAGCACGATTTGCTTCGCCATCGCACCTGCCCGCACTACTGAACACGCACCATGCTCTCCCTCAAGAAACTGCTCGGAAAGGACGACAAGTTCTTCGACCTCCTCGAGGCCGGCGCCGAGGAGGCCAAGACCAGTGTCGATCTCTTTACGAGCTACCTGAAAAAAATCGCCGCCGGCGGCACCAGCGCGGCGACGCTCGACGAGTTCATTCAGACCCGCCGCAAGGAGAAGCGGATTCGGGCGACTCTGATCGAGGAGCTGAGCAAGACCTTCGTCACCCCCCTCGAGCGCGAGGACATCGAGGCTTTATCGTTCGCCCTCTACCGCATACCCAAGCAGGTCGAAAAAATCGTGGAACGGCTCTCGATCTATCCCGGCCGCGTCCCGAATGCCGCCTTCGAGCGCCAGGCCGAGCTCATGCTCCAGGCCGTCGAGACGGTGTCCTTCATGGTGAGGCAGCTCCGCGGCGGCACCACCATCGAGAAAATTCGTGAGGCCAACGACCGGCTGCAATTCGCCGAAGGCGAGGCCGACAAGGTCATGCTCATGCTCCTCAAAGACCTCTACCATGGCCCGTACGACGCCAAGGAACTCGTCATCCTCCAGGAGCTCTACGAGATGGTCGAGCAGGCGGTGGACCGTTGCCGCAACGCCGGCAACATTGTGGTGCAGATCGTGCTGAAGCATTCATGATCCGGCGGAAAGTCATTTCCTTCCGGCGCGGCGATCAACCGTTCCGAGATCGGCGCTCCCGCCGCCTGACTTCATGACGCTCTTTCTGCTCGTTCTGTTCGCCGCGCTTGTCTTCGAGTACATCAACGGTTTCCACGACACCGCGAACGCGATCGCCACCGTGGTCTCGACCAAGGTCCTGACGCCCCGGCAGGCCGTGATGTGGGCGGCCTTCTGGAACCTCATCGGCGCACTCGCCGGCACCGCCGTCGCGAAGACCATCAGCGGCGGCCTCGTCGAGCCGACGGCCGTCAACATGTTAACGATCCTCTGCGCTCTCCTGGGCGCCATCATCTGGAATCTCTTCACGTGGTGGCTGGGCCTGCCGTCCAGTTCGAGCCATGCGCTGATTGGCGGCCTGTGCGGGGCGGCCCTCGCAACCGCCAAGGGCAACTGGGACGTGCTGGTCTGGTCCACCACCGACGCCAAGGGCGCGCATATCGGGCTCTGGCCCAAGGTCGTGCTCCCGATGTTCAGCTCGCCCCTGATCGGTTTCGTGGCGGGAGCCGTCCTGATGTGGCTGCTGACGATGTGCTTGCACCGTGCCACGCCACGCTGGGTGAATTCAGTGTTCGGCAAAGCCCAGCTCCTTAGCGCCGGCTTCATGGGCTACGGGCACGGCTCGAACGACGCCCAAAAAACAATGGGGATCATCACCCTTGCGCTCTTCAGCGGCACCTCGACGGGCGCCTTCGACAGCCTGCCCCACTGGGCCTCCTTCCTCCGGGTGACAGAGTTCCAGGCGGTCCCGTTCTGGGTCATCATCACCTGCGCTCTGACGATGGCGGCGGGCACCGCCGCCGGCGGGTGGCGAATCATCCGCACGATGGGACACAAGATGGTGAAGATGCAGCCCGTCCATGGCTTCGCCGCCGAGACCACCGCGGCCCTCATCCTCCACATCACCGCCCGCGAAGGCATCCCCGTCTCGACCACCCATGTCATTTCCACCGCGATCATGGGCGTCGGCGCTTCGAAGCGTTTCAGCGCCGTCAAATGGGGCGTCGTCGAACGCATCATTTGGGCCTGGGTGCTGACGATTCCGATCACCGGCATTCTGGGGTATGCCTTGGTCCGTTTGGGCCGGCTTTTCGGATCCTGACAGAGGCCGCGAGCCGGGGTTGTTTTTTTCCCGGTTTCAGCCACCTTCTCCCAGTCGGTGATCCCAAGCCTCCGCCCGCCATGTCCTCCCCCGTGCCGGTTCCCGCGGTGCCCGCCCCTTTCGGCCGCCCCGCTTTCCTAAAGCTGCTCCGTTCCGCCGCGGTCATTGCCACCGCCTCGATCGGATTGCCGGCCTCGGCCCAGCCCCTCTCCCGCCAGCAGCAGCAGCAGGAGATGCAGCGGTCGCAGCTCGATGATCCGTCGTTCCGCGATCTCATTCCGCTGATCCCGGAGCGCCGCGTGCGGCGCGACGAGCGCGTCCCCATTTTCTTCCCGCCCAATCCGCCGCCCCTCGATCGCCCGGTGGCCCACCTCGTGAATGCGCCCGGCCGGCTCGCGGCGCCGCTGGAGCTGACCCCCTACGTCAACGAACTCTTTTATCCGGCGCTCGGCACGCGGATTCACACCACCTCGCTTTATCGTTCGCAACACCTCGACCTCGAGGCCTACCGCACCGCGAAGGTGGTCCTCCAAAATGAACTGCGTGCGGTGATCGATCGCCATCGCGAATCCGAGCCGGCCGTGCGCCGCCAGGCCCTCGAGGAATTTGCCCGAATCCAGACTCCCAAAGTCGCCGAGTTGGAGAAAGCCGCCGAAGACCTGCGCCGGGATCTGGTGACGGGAAATATCAGTTGGACAGCCCAGCGCCAGTGGCACCTGGTCGATCGCGAGAAGCGCGGATTCTCCCCGCTGGAGATCGCCATGGTGATGCGCGGCTACGCCTACTACCACCACGCGCTCGCCGCGCCGCAGCGCCGCCTGCTGCGCGAGATCGTGATGGAGCTGCTCGCCGCCGTCGAAGCCGATGGCACACCGCCCGTGAGTGCCGCGCCGACGCACATTTTCTTCTCGCCCGAGCCGGCCCGCGTGGCGTTCCCGGACACCCTGCCGCCCGAGGTCGCCACCAAACTCGCCGCCTACCAGACGATCAAGTCCAAGCTCAAGAAGGAGCTCTACGATCGCATCCACGCCTACGACGGCGCGGCGTTCGGCTTCATTCGCAGCTCGCTCAAGTCGCTGGTGGTCGAACAGGAGCCCCAATTCGAGAAACTGGAGACGCTCGCCGAGGAGATTCGCCGCGGACTATCCGAGGCTCCGCGGGAGGAACACAAGGAGGAGGAGGCGCCACTGCCGCCCATCCTCGCCTACCGGGTCGGCACCGTCCTCCGCGACCGCGCCCTTGCCCAGCGGGATGCGACCGTGAAGGCCGACGCCATCAGCGGCCGGCGCTACGACAACGACGTCCGGATTCGCGCCGCCTACCGTTTCGATGACAATGGCATGCGGGTCGCCGTGCTCCCCGCCCGCAATGCCAACGTCCCCGCACCCGCCAACGAGGCCGAGGTCATGGCGAAGGTCCATGCCGAGCTCGCCGCGGTCGCCGACGAGTACGGCCGCCGGCTCGCAGAATTGGTGAACGAACAGGATACCATCCGGCACGAGGCCGCCGAACTGCTCAACGATCCGAAACGGGAACGCGTGGACGCTGCGCTCATCACGACCAATCGCATGGCGGTGCGAAAGGAAAACGAAGAGGCCTACCGGGACTACCGCCTCGCTGTCTTCGAACCCGGCCTCTCGCCCGAACAGCGCCGCCTCCTTTTCGACCGCGCGATCGAGCGCCTCGATCTGCCGCTGCCTCGCGGCGAGATTCAAGTGACCGCCCGCGCCGCACGCTGGTGAGCCGCAGGCAGGCGGCCCGTTTCCGCCGGGCTCGGTCGGGTTTGCGCCCTTTCGTCCCGTCCGCCGCTGACACAGTTTACATTTGCGCAATCGGCGACGACGACGACTGTCTTCGTCCTCTGGCGCGAACTCGCTCGCGACCGGACATGTCAGCCTCCTCAACCCACCCGTTTCCGGGACACTGCGGCCTGATCGCCATGCGACAAGCACTCACGTTCTCCCTCACCTGTCGGCAGGTCTTCCGTTCACGGAAAATCCCCCGGCCGCGTGAAGACCATCCTTGATTTTGCCCGCGCTCGACGGGAACAGCGTCCGCTCGTCGTCGTCACGGCGTATGATGCGCTCATGGCCCGGCTCGTGGCGTCGGCGTCAGTAGACGCCATCCTCGTGGGCGACAGCGCCGCCATGGTCGTCCATGGCCTTCCCTCCACGGTCCACGCCACGGTCGAGATGCTGCGCTCTCATGTCGCGGCCGTCCGCCGGGGGGCGCCGGACCTTTTCGTCATTGCCGATCTGCCTTTTCTTACCGCCCGCCAGGGCCGGGATGTCGCGACCGCCGCCGCCGGCGTCCTGCTCCAAGCGGGCGCGAATGCCGTCAAGATCGAGGGCCTGGCCGGTCATGAGGACATCGTTGCTCATCTGGTCGGAAGCGGCGTTCCCGTCATGGGCCATCTGGGCCTGACCCCCCAGTCCGTGCATCAAATCGGCGGCTACCGGATGCAGGGCCGCGCGACCCACGAAGCCGAACGCCTGCGCCAGGAGGCCCGGCAACTCGAGCAACTCGGCGCTTTCGCACTCGTGCTAGAATGCGTGCCGGAGGCGCTCGCCGCCACGGTAACGACCGACCTCGCCATTCCCACCATCGGCATTGGCGCGGGGGGCGGCACCGCCGGGCAGGTCCTCGTGTTAACCGATCTGCTCGGACTCGATCCGGATTTCCAACCGCGATTCGCACGGCGCTTCCTGAAGGGACACGAACTCGTCCACGAGGCGCTCACCCACTATGCGACGGCGGTGCGCGGCGGTTCCTTCCCGGCACGGGCCGAGGTGGTCGCATGAAACTCTGCACCGACCTCCCAGCCTGGCGGGCCTTGCGCGGAAATCCCGACTGGCAGGGCCGCAGCGTAGGCTTCGTGCCGACGATGGGCGCGCTGCATGCCGGACACGTCTCGCTGCTCGCCCGCGCGCGGGCCGAGAACGAACGCGTCGTCCTCAGCGTGTTTGTGAACCCAACCCAGTTCAACGATCCCGCCGATCTCGCCCGGTATCCCCGTACGCTCGAGGCGGACATGGCGCTCGCCGCACCCTACATCGACGCCGTGTTCGCGCCTGCGATGGAGGAGATCTACCCCGACAGCTACCGCTTCCAGGTCACGGAGAACGATGTCAGCAGCCGTTGGGAGGGCCTGCAGCGCCCCGGCCATTTCGAGGGCGTCCTCACGGTCGTGCTGAAACTTCTCAACCTCGTGCAGCCCCGGCGGGCCTACTTCGGCGAGAAGGACTGGCAGCAGCTGCAGCTCGTTCGCGGCATGGCGGACGCCTTCTTCCTCCCCGTGACGATTGTCTCGTGCCCCACGATCCGCGATCACGACGGCGTCGCCCTGAGTTCGCGCAACCGACGGTTGTCCGCCGAGGCGCGGGCACACGTCACCCAGTTTCCTGCCCTGCTGCGTTCGTCGCCGGATGCCGCCACCGCGGCGTCTCGGCTGCGCGCGGCCGGGTTCGACGTCGACTATGTCGGCGATGCCGGCGGCGAACGCCTGGCCGCCATCCGCGTCGAAGGCGTGCGCCTGATCGATCATGTCACGCTCTGATCGCATTCTTACCCGGGGACTGGCGCGATTATTTCACGGCACCCCCAACCCGCTGTCGCAGCCGCCAGGAGTGGCGCCGGTCTCTGACCGGCGTCCCGCCAGTCGAAGACTGGCGCTACGGACGGCAAGGGCGTGCGGAGGCTGTGAAACATCAGGACCAGCGCCCGTCGGCGACCCGAATTGAAGCCATGCCAGCCAATCTCCTTGTCATTGTCTCTGGATCAATCGCGGCGTACAGAGCCTGCGAGGTGATTTCGCGGCTGGTGCAACTAGGCCACCGCGTGCGAACCGTGGCGACGTCGTCCGCCCTGCAGTTCATCGGGCCGGCCACGCTCGAGGGACTCACAGGGGCGCCCGTGGCCACCGAACTCTTTGCCGCGGGCGCGGCGCTGGATCACATCGAACTCGCCCGCTGGGCGAACCTCATCCTCGTCTGCCCCGCGACCGCGAACACCTTGAATCGCGCCGCCACCGGCCTCGCCGACGATCTGCCGGGGGCGTTGCTGCTGGCGCGCGAAGCGAACCAGCCGCTGCTCTTCGCGCCCGCGATGAATCCCGCCATGTGGGCCCACCCGGCAACCGTCGCCTCCGTCGCGCGCCTCCGCCATTGGGGCGCGCAATTTATTCCCGTCGGCGAGGGCCGGACCGCCTGCGGTGAGACCGGCGCCGGCCGGCTCGCGGAGCCCGACGCGATCGTCGCCGCCGTGACAGCCGCCCTCACCCCGCCCGGCCGCCGGCTGCGGGTCCTCATCACCAGCGGTGGAACCGCCGAGCCGATCGACGGCGTGCGCGTGCTCACCAACCTGAGCACCGGCCGCACCGGCGCGATGATCGCGGAGCACCTGGCCAAAGCCGGCCACGAGGTGGTGCTCGCCCGGGCGCGTCACGCCACGCCGGCCCAGGGTCGGGTCTGCGAGGAGACGTTCAGCTCCTTCGCCGATCTGGATCGGCTCCTCACGCGACTCCTCGCCGCGAACAATTTCGACGCCATCATTCACGCGGCGGCCGTGAGCGATTTTTCGGTCGAGCTCGTCCCGGAAACCGGCGCGGATGCGACCGTCGCACCGGGCAAGCTGGACTCCCACACCGCGCGGCTCCTGCGCCTGCGGCCCAATCCCAAACTGATCGACACCCTCCGCGAGCGCAGCCGGCGCCGCGACATCCAGATCGTGGCCTTCAAGCTGACGGACCATGCCACCCCGGAGGCGGCGCAGGCGGAAGTCCGGGAACTGCTCGCGCGCGCCGCGCCCGACTTCGTCGTGCACAACGACCTCGCCGAGCAGACCGACACGAATTTCCCCGCCACCATCCACGGCCGGGACGGCACCTCGACGGCGTGTGCCACGCGCCCCGATCTGGCGGCCGCGCTGGAGCGTTTACTCTCGTCCCAATCCTGACAGCTTCGGCCGGTCCTCTCACCCCATGCTCCTCTGCCTCGACGTCGGCAATACCCAGATCCACGGCGGCGTGTTTGAAAACGACGTGTTGCGCGCCCAGTTCCGCAAATCGACCCATCCGCTGGGCACCGCGGATGAGCTCGGCGTTTTCTTCTCCGCCGTCCTGCGCGAAAATGGCATCGACCCGCGCGCGATCACCCGCACCGCGATTTGCAGCGTCGTGCCGGCGGCCCTCTTCGCCCTGCGCCAGGCCTGCATCTCCTACTGCAAGAGCCAGCCCTTCGTCCTGCAGGCCGGCGTCAAGACCGGGCTGAAGGTGCGCTACCGCAATCCGCACGAGGTCGGTTCCGATCGAATCGCGAATGCCATCGCCGCACTGCAACGCCATCCCGGGCGCGACATCCTCGTCGTCGACTGCGGTACGGCCACGACCTTCGACGTCATCACCGCCACCGGCGACTACCTCGGCGGCGCCATTCTTCCCGGCATCGGCGTTTCGCTCGACTCGCTCGCCAGCAAAACTGCGCGGCTGCCCCGCGTCGAACTGGCCCGACCGGAGGTCGCACTCGGCCGCAGCACCGTGGAGAGCATCCAGTCCGGCGTCTATCATGGTCACGTCGGGGCGATCCGGCAGATCCTCTCGCTGCTGCAGATCGAGGCCTTTGCCTCCCAGCAGCCGCGGATTATCGGCACCGGCGGCTTCGCCTGGCTCTTCGAGGAGGAAAGCGTCTTCGACGAAATCGTGCCCGAACTCGTCCTCGAAGGACTCAAGTACGCCGAGGGGCTGAACCGCGACGCGACGCCGGTTGCGTGATAGGTTCCTGTCCATCCGGTCGAACCTGCCTTGGTCCTAGAGTTCGACGATCTGGTTCGTCCGGGCCGAGCGCGTGGCGGCGAGCGAGATCTTCAAAGCGCTGATGCCGTCCTCGATCGTGATCGATGGCGGGCGATCCTGAACCAGGTTCCGGGCGAAGTCCTGCAGTTGCGCGACGAACGCGTTCTCGAAGCGTTCCTCGAAGCTCGGGATCGTATCGTGCGTCACGGCGTCCTTGGTCAGGATCAGGATCGGCGTCTCGCGATCGTAGCCGATCCGGATCGTGCCCTCGGTTCCGGCGATCTCCGCATAGATTCCGTAACCGTGCACGGCCTTCCGCCCGAGGTTCACCATGCCGATGCAGCCGCTCTTGAAACGCAGGTTGGCCAGCGCGCTGTCCCAGTCCCCGATCGGCTTTATCTCGGGATAGGCGAGGACGCCGGCCGTGCTGTACACGCTGGACACATCGCCCATGAACCACCGCGCGAGGTCGAAATCATGGATGCCCATGTCGACGAACAACCCGCCGCTGTTCTCCGGCCGCAGATAGTCGAGCGGCGGCCGGACCTGATCCTTCGAGGTCGCCGTGAACACGCACGGCTCGCCGATGGCGCCGGCGAGGATCTTTTTCTTCGCGGCCGCATAGCCGGAGTCAAACCGGCGCATGAAGCCGAGTTGGAAGAACACCCCTTGCTGCGCGATGGCCGCCTGCATCCCGAGCGCGTCTTCGAGCGTCACCGCCGGGGGCTTCTCGCAGAAAATCGCCTTCTTCGCCGCGGCGGCCGCGATCACGACCTCGCTGTGTCGCTTCGTCGGCGTGACCACCACGACGGCATCGACATCGGGATCCGTCACGAGGTCCTGGTAATCCGCATACGCCTTCGCCACGCCGAGTTCGAGGCGGGCCGCCTCGACGGCGTCGGGCCGGAGATCGGAAATAGCCGTCAAGGTCACGCCGGGCACGCGTCCCGAGAGGTAGCGACCGTAGGCCAGGCCCATCCGACCCAGGCCCACCAGGCCGACATTAATTTTGGATTTCCCCCGCAGCGTGCTCATAGGCCGCCACGATGCCCTGAGCCGGGGCCGCGCCGCCACGAAAAACGGTGGCTCGGAGACGAGTGAACCACTAGCCACGGACCAGCGGGGGTTAGGGTCCCGTTAGTGCGAGTTAGTGGTTGTCTCTACTAGAATGCCCTGGGAATTGCGTCGGGCGCCAGCGGGCTGACGTAGGGGCGACCGTTGGTCTTGGCGGCGAACTCGTCCTTGATCGCCTGCACGGCCGCCCGGTTGCCGAGCAATTCCACCGCTGTGCCGGCGAGGACCTTGGCGGCGGTAAGCATGCCCTTGTGTCCGACCGCGTGGGCCGCGCAGGCCGTCTGCACCCAGTGGTGCGCCGGGGTTCCGATTGGCCGCACCGCGACGCCAAGTTCTGCGAGCGGCGCCACCGCGGCGACTTCGCCGATGTCCGATGAGGCGGTGTTCCCGTTGCCCGGGTTATAGGGCATGACGGATGCCGCGAGCCCCGCGGGGGCGGCATTGAGTTCCTGCTGCAGTTCGCGCGCGAAGGCGGTGTCTGCGGCATCGAACGCCGGCGCACCAATCCGCGTGAACTGATCCTGCATCACCCGGCTCAGCGCGTCGTTCGGCAGCACCTCGCGGCCGAAGAAAAGCAGCGTGAACTGCACGCGGGTCTCGGTCGCCAGCGCGGCGCCCGCGCCGACTTTCTTCAGCCGCGCGATCATCTCGTTCACGCTTTCGCCGCTCACGTCGCGGACCCAGTAGTCGCCCTTGGTGTAATCCGGGATCACGTTCGCCGCTGCACCGCCACCGGTGATCCGACGATGCATCCGGGCCGTCGGCCGGATGTGCTCCCGCATCAGGGCCATCCCGTGATCAAACAGCACCAATGCATCGAGCGCGCTGCGTCCAAGCCACGGTGACGACGCGGCATGGGCCGACCGGCCAAAAAATTCCACGTCCACGGCCGCGGCCGCGAGCCGGGCGCGGTTCACCACGCGGTTCTGATCGTCGGGATGCCACGCGAGCACCGCATCGACGCCTTGGAAAGCCCCGGCGCGAATCATGAAAGTCTTGCCGATCATGACCTCCTCCGCCGGCGTGCCGAAGAGCTTGATGGTGCCGGGCAGCTTCCGCGCCACGCGTTCGCGGTTCGCGGCCACTGCCGCCGCCACCGAGGCCGTGCCCAGTAGATTGTGCCCGCAGGCGTGACCTGAACCGTCCGCCACGACCGGTTCGCGCTTCGCCTTGCCTGCGACCTGCGAGAGCCCGGGCAGCGCGTCGTATTCGGCCATGAGCCCAATCACCGGACTCCCGGATCCCGCGACCGCCACGAAAGCGGTCGGCTGGCCGCCGGCGCCCCAGGTGATCTGAAACCCCTCCTTCGCCAGCGCAGCGGCGAGCGCAGCCGAGGACTGTTTCTCCTGCAACGCGAGCTCCGGCTGCTCCCAGATCGCTTGCGCCAGCGCCTCCCATTGCGCCCGCGAAGACTCCAGGTAGGCATCGGTCTCATGGGGCTGCGCCTCCGCCACTCCCACCATCGCCAGGCCCCACCCCACCGCGGCCGCGCCCAGCAATAGAAGGCCCGCTCGCTTCGGCCTACCCGCTCCGACCGATCGCCTGTCGCACCTGCGAGAAGGGATCGGCCGAACGGAATCCGCGGGCCGGAACTCGATCGGGGCGAGAGGGATGCTCATGGCGCAACCTAGCGGCCCGTCGAAACGCGCCGCAAGCCCGGTCGGCGCCCGGTCATCGGCGGCCAAAGTCCAGCCTTCGGGCCACGAGCAATTCCGTGTCGCAGGTGCGACACCGAATTGCTCGCGCAGCAACCAGCGGGTGAGGAGGCGGCGCACGTTCCCCGGCAGGAGTCCCGGATCCGTCCGATTGCCGTGTCTGCGACAATCGACAGCTCATTGTCACATCGCGGTGACAGCCGAGGACCGGCCTTGACCCGCTCTTCCGACCGCTCCCGGGTAGCGACCTTTCGCCCGACAACACCAGCAGCTCCATGCCCGGAATTTCTCGCTCACGTCGAACGCGCCGCCAGCCCAGGGCTGCGTTCCTCCTCGCCGCCGTTCTCGCCGTCCTCGCCGGCCCTCCGATGGCCGCAGCGGAATCGATTCAGCCGCGCGTGATCACGGAGCCGACCAAGCACGACACGGACGATCCCGCCATCTGGATCAACCGGGCCCACCCGGCCGCGAGCCTCGTGCTCGGCACCGACAAGGACGCGGACGGCGCGCTCTATGTCTTCGGCCTCGATGGCAAAATTCATCGCGACAAGGTCATTCGCGGCCTCGTCCGTCCGAACAATGTCGATGTCGCCTACGACGTCATGCTCGGCGGCCGAAAGGTCGACCTCGCCGTGGTCACGGAGCGTTACGCCCACCGTCTGCGCGTCTACCGGTTGCCGGACATGGCACCCGTGGACGGCGGCGGGCTGCCGATCTTTGAGGACGAACTCGCCCGCGACGGCATGGGCGTCGCCCTTTACACGCGGGCTTCAGACGGCGCCCTTTTCGCCCTCGTCAGCCGCTCAGACTACCAGGCGCCGCGCCAGGGCTATCTGCATCAATATCGACTCGTCGACGACGGCACCGGCACGATCCGGGCGATCTTCACGCGCTCGTTCGGCACCTGGAGCGGACAGAAGGAAATTGAGGCCATCGCCGTGGATAACGAACTCGGCTACGTGTACTACAGCGACGAGAACTACGGCATCCGGAAATACCACGCCGACCCGGCCGCCGACGACGCCGACGAGGAACTGGCGGTCTTCGGCCGCGACGGCTTCACCGAGGACCGCGAGGGCATCTCGATCTATAAATTTCCGAACGGCACCGGCTACGTCCTCGTGTCCGATCAGCAGAGCAACACGTTTCGCGTCTTCCCGCGCGAGGGCATCGCGGGCCGGCCCCACGACCATCCCCTGCGGAAGATCGTTCCGCTCGCCACACTTGAAAGCGACGGCTGCGATGTCACCTCGGCCGCGCTCTCGCCGGTTTTTCCGGGCGGGCTCTTCGTGGCGATGTCCCATGGCCGGGTGTTCCACTTCTACGCCTGGGCCGATCTCGCCGGCGCGGACTTGAAATCGACCGGGAGACCTTAGCCGGGATCGGGCATGAGAAACCGCGAAGAGGCGAACTTTGTGGTCCGCGGAGTAATCGAGTGGAGCAATGAAGAAGTTTCTGGCTTCGAATCTCTACCTTGAGCGAGCCGGGCTTGAGCCGAAATTTAGGAAGCCATGAATCGACCGAACTTCACTTCCTGGCCTTCCCGTTCCTCCTGTTCCAGTGCGACGGCTCCACTCGGTGTACTCAGTGGTTAAGCTCGGGGTTCTTTAAACTACCGAAGGCACAGAATACACGGAATGATCGGCCTTCGATCGCCAAACGCTTGGGACCTCGCGGCGTGAGCGGCGGGACTGCATCGAGCTGAGCAGTGAAGAGGTCCCTGCCCTCACCGGCAGGGCTACCCCGGTCAGGCGCGTTGCAGCATCGGGCGGCCCGATTCGACCACGAAGGACGCCCGCGTCTGCACTGGCGCGCCCCGGCGTCGGATATACGGCACCGTGCGAAAATCCGTCCGCCAGGCTCCCGGCGTCACGTCGCAACTCACATAGCCGCGCTCGCGATTGTGGAACTTCACCCAGGGGTTTTCCGCCAGCAGCGCGTCCTGCGTGGGCGATCGTTCCATCCCGTCGCCGCCCGAGGTGATGGACGTGCCGACAAACTCCGTGCCGACGCTCTTCGACTCCTGACGGTCAAAGTCGACCAGCAACTCGTTTGCCCAGTTGGTGTGGATGTCGCCGGTCAGTACCACCGGGTTCGCGATCCGCCGATCCTGCAGATGTCGCAGGAGCTTACTCCGCTCGATCTCGTAGGCGCCCCACTGGTCCATGCTGATACCCACGTCGGGGCCGGCGACCGTGTCGACGCGGGCCAGCAGAACCTGCTGGGCGAGGACGTTCCAGGTCGCGGCAGACGCGGTCAACCCGCTGAAAAGCCAGTCCCGCTGGCGGTCGCCCATGATCGTCGCCTGCGGATCAAGCAGCGCGGGCCCGGGCGGTTTGTTGCCGTCGCCTTGCGGCTGATCGGTCCGATACTGCCGCGTGTCGAGGACGTGAAACGACGCGAGCCGACCGTAATTGAGCCGACGATACAGCAGCATGTCGGGTCCGGTCGGCAGCGCGCTGCGCCGGAGCGGCATGTGCTCGAAATATGCCTGGTAGCCCGCCGCACGGCGCCGGAGGAAGCCGGCGGTCGTCATCCGCTCGGGAAACTCGGGGATCGCATTCGCGTAGTTGTTCGAGACTTCATGATCGTCCCACGTCACGATCCACGGCGCCATCGCATGCGCCGCCTGCAGCGCCGGATCAGATTTATAGACGGCATAGCGGGCGCGATAGTCGTCGACCGTGAAGATCTCCGGCGTGCCATGCGGCCGCACCGCCTGCGCTTCGTCGCCCCGCTCGTAGATGTAGTCCCCGAGGTGCACGATCAAATCGAGATCCTCGCGCGCGAGGTGCTCGTAGGCGGTGAAGTAGCCCGTCTCGTACTTCTGGCACGAGACGAACGCGAAGCGCAGCCGCTCCGCGATCACGCCCGCCGCCGGCATCGTCCGCGTGCGTCCCTTCGGGCTGATCGCCCCACCGGCCTTGAACTGATACCAATACCAGCGGGCGGGTTGCAGGCCCTCGACCTCCACGTGAACCGAATGCCCCCAGGCGGCGTTGGCCACGGCGGTGCCCTGCTGGACCACGCGGGTCATTGCCTCGTCCTCCGCCACCTGCCAGGCCACGTCCACCGAATCGGCACCCAGGCCGCCGCCGGGTTCGAGCGGCCGGGGAGCCAAGCGCGTCCACAGTACGACGCCGTCAGGAGTCGGATCGCCGGACGCGACGCCAAGGCTGAATGGATCAGTCTGGAAGCGCGGCGCGGCGCCGACCGCGCCGGGCGCACGGTTGGAGCACCAGGCAGCCGCGGCGAACGACAGGGCGCCGCGAATGAACGTGCGGCGGGGCAACGGCGCGGACTGGCCGGCTAGGGGGAACAGGGGCGAGGACATAAGCTGGGGAGGTTGCGATGCTCGGAACGATCAACGTTCCAGTCGAGGGAGGGGTGAAAAGACGCTGGCGCCGGCTGGATGCTCCAGCAATTCCGTTTCTCCCAACCGCTCAATTCTTCAGGGCCATCTTCTCGGGTCGGAAGTCGGAATGGGCGGCCTTTGCCAGGGCGTACTCGCGATCCGCCGCGGCCCGATCTCCGCCCTTTTCGTGAATGTTGCCCATCCGGTAATGGATACTCGCCCGGGTCGGTTTGCCATCGCCCGGCGGCGGCGTGAGTTCGAGGCAGCGTTGGAGCGAGGCCAGACCCTTCTCAAGGTGCTCGCCGCTGAGGGCGGCACACCGTCCCACGTGATAAAGCGCCAGGAAGTCGTCCGGGACGTCCCGCAGCACTTCCTCGAAGAGGGCGAACGCGTCCTCCGGTTTGTCCTCGGCGAGCAACAGCGTCGCGGAAGCGATTCGTCCGCTCATCGGCTCCAGGCGGCCCATCTCAAGCGCCTCCGCATGGGCCTTTGCCATGCCGCCCCCCACGAGCCGCGGGGCCAGTTGATAATACGCGACCCGGCTCCAGCGGAACGCCGGGTTGGCAGGTTCAAGGGCCACGGCGCGATCGTAGGCCGCCCGGCACTTCTTCGCCCACGAGTATTTCGCCAGCAACGGGGCATTGCGCGCCGCGAGCGCGTAGGCGTCGCCCAGCGCATTTTGCAAGCGCGCGTCACCGGGCGCCGTGGCCACCGCGGACTCGAGGTGACGCAGCGCCGCCGCTTCCTCGTCAAACCACAGCGCCAGGCGGCCGAGGTAGAAGTTGACCTCCGGATCGTCCGGACGCGAGGACGCCACGCGCTGGAAAATGTCCCGGGCTGCCGAGTAGTGGCGCCCATCATAAAGCGCCACGGCGGCGCTCCACTCATCGGGCGGTGCAGCGCGCACGACGACCGTCCCCAAGGCCAGCCCCAGCCGGAGCCATGAAAGAGATCGAGCCCGCTTCAGATTCAAGTTAGCGGCAAACGAACCTCCCCCGTCGATCGCGCACAAACCGCGGGCGTGACATTCGCGCAACATCGTCCGGTTGGCCGTTGAGCGGTGGCCGGCTCAGGCGCGCGCGTGCCGGCGCAGCACGTGAATCCGGGCCTCGTGGATCAACTCGATCCCCTCCGGAGGAAAGAACCAGGCAAGCTCCGCGCGCAGCCAGGCGCGCGCAGCGCCCGAGGGCTCGTGCCCCCCATCGACCACGCGGATGATGCGGCTGTGGGTCATGAGATTCTCCACGTAGCTCTCCAGGGTGTACTGCTGCGCATAAGGCAGCGCTTCCATCATCACCTCGGTGAACCCGAACCGCTCAGCCTGCGCCGTCGTGAGCGGTTCATCGTTCCGGGCCACTTTGGGATAGCGGAGATTCAGGACCTCGCGCCGCCAGGACTCGAAGTCGGGCCGGCTGGGCAACCGGCCCATGGAGCCCGCCTTGTACAGGACGAGCCAGCCGCCGGGTCGCAGCACCCGGGCGGCCTCAGTGAGAAAGCGATCGTGATCAAACCAATGATACGCCGAACTCACCGTCACGAGTTCGAAGTCTTCCGTGCGGCAGGGCAGATCCTCCGCATAACCCTTGCGGTACTCGATCCGTGGCGCCCGAGGCACCTGCGCCAGCATCTCGGAGGACGAGTCGACCCCGACGATCGCCCGCGCATAGGGCAGCAGCGCGACCGTCGAATGCCCCGTGCCGCAACCGACGTCCAAGGCCCGCTCCACCGGCAGGTGGGACGCCAGCTCACGCTGCAACACCTCGAGCACGCGCGCGTGTCCACTCGGGCGGCCCGTGGCGTAACGCCGGGCCGACTCCGGCGCGGTGAAGTAGTTTACGATCCCTTCCGCCCCGCCTTGGACGCCGACGCTCCCTTCCGGTTCAATCATCATACGACTCGAAGTAGGCGTGGACCGACTCCGTCCACAAACCGCGGGGGTTACATTCCGGTCAAGATGCCGGTGCGAGCCCGCTCTTCCGCTCCGATCGACTGCACCGGAGTCCATTGAACTGCTGACTCGGTGATTCACTGTTTTTCGCGAGGATTTTTGGACGGCCGAGCTCCACTTTGGTTGCGGCTCCGCCGCGCTATGCGGATCGCGTGGCGCGGGTCTCCCGACCCGTGAAAATCGTGACCGACTAACGACCGTGCCACGCCCGCCGCACCCGGGAGTCAGGCACAAAAAAGAGGCCGCCCATCCCTGGGCGGCCCCGTATGACCTGTCACACACAAAACTATGAACATGGGGGCAGACGCGCGAAGGATTCGATCCGTTCAATTCAGCGATCGCTCTTTGTGGGAGTTAACAAGTTCGTGACAATGGCACGCGACCGACCAAAAAAAGGCCCGTCCAACCCCAGCATAAAAACCCTTGGGTTTGCGAAGCAGCCAGCCTGCCTCGCCGTGGTCTCCAGGCGGCACTTGCCCCCGGTAACATTTCGGTGACGGAGCCGCTATCGCCTCGTCTCAATCCGCGACGCACCCGACCGTCCGGCACGACCATGCCCGCCTCCACCGCCTTCTCTTTCTCGCCGGGCCGGGTGCTCTCTTCCGTCGGAAGCTGGTTCCGCGGCTTCGCACGATGAGTGACCGGACGATCGTCATCGGCGACATCCACGGCTGCGCGACGGAATTCGAGGAGCTGCTGCAGGCACTCAAGCCCGGCCGGGGCGATCGGATTGTGCTGCTCGGGGATCTCGTCAACCGGGGCCCCGACAGCGCCCGCGTCCTCGACCTGGCTCGGGCGCACACCCACTGCGCGCTGCTCGGCAACCACGAGCTCCGCCTGCTCAATTACCGTCGCACAGGGGATCCCACGCACCTCAAGAAGTACGACTACGACACGCTGAAGCAACTCCGGGCGAAGGACTGGGCCTATCTCGAGTCCATGCCTATCACCCGCCAGGTGCCGGACGCCGACACCGTGCTGGTCCACGGCGGCTTCCTGCCCGGGCGGCCCTGGCGCGGGCAACCCGCGCGGGTTGTAACGCGCATCCAGGTCGTCGGCCCGGACGGCCAGCCGTACAAGCGCTCCGAGTATCCCGCCGCCCCGCACTGGTCCGCGCAGTGGCAGGGTCCACCCTTCGTCATCTACGGCCACACCCCGCGGCCGGAGCCCGCTCGCGAGCGTTGGTCGCTCGGGATCGACACCGGCTGCGTCTACGGCGGACATCTCACGGCCTGTATTCTTCCCGGCCGCACGCTCGTGCAGGTCCGGGCTCGCGAAAAATATTCGAAATCCTGATTCATGACCACCGACCCGCTCTTCGAGGAGGAAGTCAATCTCGTCTACGCGCTGCTCGACGCCACCGAGGGCGCGATGAACCCGGAACAACGCCAGCGCTGGCGCGAATGCCAAAGCCGGTTCAACAAGTCCGCCGCGAACCCCTTCGGTCCGGACTTGTATCGGTTGCTGGGCGAAATCAGCGCCGCGGGCGGCCTGCGGGAGAACTGGATCCAGCAGCGGTGGCTGGCACTGCGCACGCGAATTTCGGATCGGAACTCGCCTCGGCGACGCCGTTGAGCCGGCCGGCAGGGCTACCCTTCCAGCCCAGCGAAGACCTCGCGTTCGGCCTGGATCCACGCCAGCCACGCCGGCTGCAGCGAGTCGGCGGACTCCCGCACTACCTCATCCGCCCGGCGCGCCACGCGCAATTGAAGCTGGAAGAGCAATTCGGGATCGGCCGGAGTTCCGGTGGGCAGGACGAGCGTGGCAATCATGGGCGAAAATGGAGCAACGGAGGCGCCAGAAGGAGGTGAAGAATTCTCGCGCACGCTGCGCCGCCACACCGCCTTGGCAAGGGGCTGGCCGTGACATTCCGTCGACATTGTCACGACGATCACGTGGCCGGAGCCGGGCGTGGACGAGCCACGACCCTCGCCGTATTTCGCAGGGGCGCGCCTCATGCGCGCCCACGACGTCTGGTCGGCTACACTTTACCTTGAACGGCGCCAGGTTCCCCCGCGCCAGTCCAACTTCCACCCGGCCTGGGCGAAGCATTCCTCCGACAGGCCCTGCATCCGGCCATGAGCTGCCACTCGCTCACGCTCGCAACCACAGCCAGGCGATGGCTGGGGTTCGTGGTTCCGCCTTCAGGTGGCAAGGGAAGGACGAGGCCCGCCTGAAGGCGGGACTACGAACTTTCCGGCTCCGGCTCCGGTCCGGTTCATCCGCCGATTGAGTCCTGTCTATCCTGTCCAACCTGCCGTCGTCTTCGCTCGATCCCCGGTGGATCGCGTCCGCCGCCCGGCGTTGCTCAGGTCGCCGCGGCCATTTCCTCGGACGCATCCTCGACGGCGTCCGGGGCCATCGGGAACTGGTGCAGGAAGTGCGCGAAATCGATCAACTCGTACCGGCCGTCCCAGTGCTCGACGACGGCCGTCAGCGATTCCACCCAGTCGCCGGTGTTCAGGTAGTGCACGTCGCCAATCATCTTGTCCGCCGGGGTGTGAATATGACCGCACATGACGCCAATGCAGCCGCGCTGCCGGGCGAGTTGCGCAATGTGCTCCTCGAAGTTGGAGATGTGGTTCACTGCCTTCTTCACCCGCGCCTTGATCGCCTTGCTGAGCGACCAGTACTTTTTGCCCCGCCACGACCGCCAGAGATTGTAGAGGCGGTTGAGGGTGAGCAGGACCCGGTAGCCCCAGTCGCCAAGGTGCGCGAGGAAGACGAAGTTCTTCGTCACCACGTCGAACACGTCGCCATGCAGCACGAGGTAGCGGCCGCGCGGCCCCTCGTGAATGTGCTCTTCCACGATGCTGAGATTCTCGAACGCGAGTGGGAGGAAGGAGGAGAGAATGTCGTCGTGGTTTCCGCGCAGATACACGACCTCGGTGTTCTTCTTCTCCAGTTTCTTCAGGACGATCCGGACGAACCGGGTGTGCGCCTTGTTCCACTGCCCGCTGCGCGTGAGCTGCCAGCCGTCGATGATGTCACCATTCAGAATCAACTTGGCGCAGCGGGTGTGCCGGAGAAAGTGATTCACCTCGTTCACCTTCGAGTCGGACGTGCCGAGATGGACGTCGGAAATAATCACGGTGCGGACGTTCAGCTTCATAAAGAGTGTAGGGCCGGCGCCGCCGCGAGGGGCCGGGTGACGGGGAGAGCCACCGGCGACGCGGCCGGGAGGAGCACGCGGAGGCTGCGCGGGTTGACCTCGACGAGGACGACCGGACCCGTGGCGTGGGTCTCGCCGTCGGTGTGAATCAATCCCGCAGCGCGGCGCTCGATCTGGAACCGGACGCCGCGCAGCCGCCGCACGTGCGGGCTTTGGTCGATCGTGCCGAGGAAGAGTCTCGCCCCGAGTCCCACCGCCCCGATCAGACCCACCGGCCGAATCGCCACCAGATCGAGCTGCCCGTCATCGACGCGGGCCCCGGGGGCGATCCGGGCGTTGTTGCCGTATTGATCAGAGTTGGCCACCGCGATCAGTAGGGCATCGATCGTCTCCCGGTGTCCGTCGCCCACGATCGTGCAGGTCTCCCCGTGCAGGGACCGCAGGGCGCCCACCGCGATACGCGCGTAGGCCGGCAGGCCCCGGCGGGTGAGCCGGTTGAACCGATGGCTGACCTCCGCATCGAGGCCGAGGCCCATAGCATTGCAGAACGGCTTCCCATTGGCCCGGCCGGTGTCGATTGCGACAATCCGGCTGCCCAGGCCGGTCGCCAGCGACAGAGCGCGCGGCGCCGCCAGCGGCACGCCGAGATGCAGGGCCAGTCCGTTGCCGGAACCGCAGGGCACGAGCGCGAGCGCCGTCGGCGCATCGATCAGCGCCTGGGCCACCTCGTTCATTGTTCCATCGCCACCCACGGCCACGACCACGCCATAGCCCTGCTCCACCGCCTGGGCGGCCAGTGCCGTCGCGTGCCCCGGGCCCTCCGTGATCCAGAAATCGGCCTCGATCCCGTGCCGGGCGATGAAGTCCCGGATGGTTTGGGCGAAGGCCGGACGGCGCCGATTATGTCCGGAGTGCGGATTGAAGATGAAACGCGTCTTCATTCGCGGGCCTCCTGGGGCGCGGGACGCGCCTCGCGTTCCGGTCGGAACGGCATCGGCACCGGCTCCGGCTCCGCCGAAGTGCGCGCGGCGGGACCCAGCAGAAACTCCGCAATGGCTCCCGCCGCACCCGGCCGCGAAAGCGCGGCCAGCGCGGTCCGCCACTGGCGCCACACGGCACCCTCGTTCGCAAAGGCCCGGTCGAGCGTTCCCAGCATCGCGGCGGGCGTCTCCGCCAGCGCCCCGATGCCGTGCCGGCGCAGCAATTCGTAGTTTCCTTCCTCCTGGCCGGGGACGATTTGGTTCACGATCATTGGGCACCGGGCGGCGAGTGCCTCCTGCGTGGTGGCGCCGCCCGCCTTGCTGAGCACCACGTGGTGCGTGAGGAGCAGGTGCGGAACCCGGTCGGTCCAGCCGAGGATGCGCGTCACCGGCCGCCGGGCGCCGGCCAGCTGGCTGAGTTCCGCCTCGAGGGCGGCATTGCGACCCACCGTGCAGGTGACCTCCCAGTCCGTGTCGGTCAGCAGCCGGCGGGCCATGTCCGCCGCGGCCGATGTGCCCGCATTGACGATACAGAGCACCCGGGGCGGACTGGCCGCGGAGATTTCCCCGGGGCCCAGCTGGGCGCCATGGCGCAAAAAGTAATCCGTGACCGGAAAGCCCAGCACATGGATCCGGGTCCGGTCGACGCCGGCCGCGATCATCACCTCGGCCGAGTCGGCGTTGGGCACGAACCAACCCGCGGCCCCGGCGCGCCACCAGAGGGAATTGATGCTGATCGAGTCGGTGACGACATTGTAGTACCGCGGCAGCCGCCGGCCCGCGGCACCCAGTCCCTGCAGCAGAAACGCATACACCGGATAAGTGCTGCAGATGAACTCGGGCCGCTCCTCGCGGAGGATGCGGTCGAGCACGCGCCGCTCTCCGGCGAGCAAATCCATCAACCGCTCCGCCCATGACGACCGGTCGAGCCAGCGGTAGAACAGGCTCCACAGTCCGGGGGCCCGCGTGATCAGCAGGCGATAGATCCAGCGGGCGATCGCGTCGATCCGGGGTGCCGCCAGGGCAAAGGCGTCAACCACCCGGGCGGTTCCCGGACCGCCCTGCGCATCGCACGCCGCCGCCAGCGCCCGGGCCGCGGCGTTGTGCCCCTCGCCGAAACCCGCGGTGAGAATCAGGATGCGGGCGTTCACGCGAGACCCGGTTCAGATGCCGACGACGGAAGCCCGGCGGCCTGGATCAAATCGGCCTCGAAGCGGACGATCACCCGATCCCAGGATTGCGCCTCCACCACGGCGCGGGCCGCCGGCCGCAGTTGCGCGCGCAGCAGCGGGTCGGTGGCCAGGTACACCGCGGAGTCCACCAGGGCCGCCGGTTGATCGCACGCGACGATCAGGCCGTTCTCGCCATGACGAATGAACTGGCGCGCCGCCGCGTAGTCGAAGCCCGCCACCGCGAGCCCGCTGGCCATCGCCTCGGTGAGCACGTTGCCGAAGGTCTCGGTCAGGCTGGCGTGAATGTAGATGTCCGCCGAGGCGTAGTGCCGGGCCAGGTCGACGCGCGGGATGAAGCCGGTGAAAATACACTCGGGGTGCTCGTGCTGCAGGCGCGCCCGCAGGGGGCCGTCGCCCACCAGTACGAAACGGCACCGCGGATTGGCCTGCCGCATCGCCGCGAAGCAGCGGAAGAGCAGCCCGTAGTTCTTTTCGGCCGCCATGCGCCCTGCATGAATCACGACCGGGTCATCGGAATCGGCCTTCCAGCGGGCCCGCAGCTCCTCCGCGCGGCGGGCGGGATGAAACTGCCAGGTATCGACGCCGCGTGAGAGCAGCGTGACACCGCGAAAGCCGAGCGAAGAAAGCTCGGCACACAATTCCAGGGTCGGGACGAACGTGCGGCAGGTGCGATTGTGAACGTACCGGAGCCAGGCCAGCACCGGCCGGTGGGCGATCCCGAACCCGTAGTGCCGGGTGTAGGCGTGGAAGTTGGTGTGGAAGCTAGAGGTAACAGGAATTCCGAGCGCGCGGGCAGCCCCGATCGCCGAGGCGCCCAGCGGCCCCTCGGTGGCGACGTGAACAAGATCAGGGCGATCCGCGGTCCAACAGCGGCGGAGGCGCCCGCCCGCCGGGAACCCAAGGCGCAACTGCGGGTAGCCCGGAATCGGCAGGCCCGGCAGCGGGATCTCGGTGAACTCCGGATGCGTCTCCCCCGCGGGGAGATCGTCGCGCCGCGGGCGGTAGACGGTCACGGTGTGTCCGCGGGCGCCGAGCTGGCGCGCAATCACGCCGAAGGTCATCGCCACGCCATTGATCTCGGGCGGGAAGGTTTCTGAGATGAGGGCGATTTTCACGGGTTAGAAAGCGCGGCGGATATTCCCGCAGGAAAACAGATCCCGGTGCCAAACCCGCGGCGATCACGTTACATTCCGGAAAAAAACGGATGATCGAACCTGAACTGCATCAATCCTTCTTGGACAGGATGGACAGGAGACGTTCCGGGTCTCACTCCATCCTGTTTCAGTATCCTGCCCATCCTGTCTCTGAATGGGGAAGTTTCGGATTCAGGTTTTTGACAGAATTAACAGGAGACGAGCCGGGATTGACCGGCGTTCGCCGTCAGCTTCGATCCTGTCGCTCCTCCGATTGCTTCCTGTCCATCCTGTCAACTCCGGGAGATTCGGCGCGGACGTTTGGGTCGTCCTGAATCCGGTTTAACGATACGCTTTTCCGCGGAGCTGTTGTAACCGAATCGTTGCGCAACCTCCACGGGACCGACATCCGCCCGGGTTATCACTGGTCCCGATCGCAGGATGCTCCGTTCGACGTGAGCGGCAGACCGCGGTCACTACCAACCAAACATGAACCTGTTCTCTTCTTCCGGTCGACGCGCGCTGCGGGCGTGCGCCAGCCTAATCCTCGTGGCGGGCGTTGCGGCCTCCGCCCTGGCCCAGGCCACGGGATCGATCGCCGGCCGCGTCTCGGACGCGTCCACCGGCAAGTCGCTGCAGGGCGCCATTGTCCGCGTCGTCGGCACCACGGCCGTCGATTACACCGACGCCGACGGCCGCTTTGTCCTGTCCGGCATTCCGGCCGGAATGCAGCAGGTCGGGATCGAATACGTCGGCCTCGATGCGCAGACCCGCGAGGTCACCGTCACGGGCTCCGGCGTCACCCTCGTCAACACACCGCTCGAGGGCGCGGCCTTGAAGATGGAGGCGTTCACCGTCGCCTCCTCCGTCCGCGGGCAGGCGCTCGCGATTAACCAGCAGAAGACCGCCAGTGGCATCGTGAACATCGTCTCCGAGGAGACCTTCGGCCCGATGCTGAATGGCAACATCGGATACACGCTCCAGCAACTCCCCGGGCTCTCGGTCAACGAGGACGAGGATGGCACGCCGAGCGGGGTGAACATCCGCGGGCTGGAGGCGAAGTATAATTCCTTCCAGATCGACGGCAACCGGATGCCGACCTCCGACAACAGCCGGGCCTTCTCCACCGGCCAGCTCACCGCGGACGGGATCAGCAACATCGAGGTGATCAAGGCGGCGACACCGGATCGTGACGGCGACGCCATCGGCGGCATCATCAACGTCATCCCCCGCTCCGCCTTCCAGCGCGACGGCCGCACCATCGAACTCACGGGCAGCGGAGTCTATTACGACAAGTATGGCAAATGGGACTACGACACCGGCCTGAACTACCTGGATTTGTACAGCGTGGGCGGCGGCGAGAAGAACCTCGGCCTCAGCCTCACGCTCACGCGACACAAGACCGCGCGCGACTACGACAACCTCGACAAGGACTACGCGCTGCTGCGGCCCGCGAACGAGCCGGCCCTCGGGCTGACGGATCCGATGTACTTTCACACCAATGGCACGCCCCAGACAAACTTCCGCGACACCGAGGCGCAGGGGGCAAACCTCTCCCTCGACTTTCGGGCCAGCACGGGCGCCACATTCTACTTCCGGCCCTTCTACAGCCACAACCGGGTGGTGTCCGAGAAGCCCCGGAATCGCTATTATATCAATTCGAATCACAGTTTCGGGAGCGCCACCGGCACGAAGAGCATTGCCGAGGCGACCTACAACACGGGCCGCAGCGCGCCGAATGTCCTGAACGACATCCGCTATCAGAACGATCAGATCGAGACGGACAACGATGTCTACGGCGCTTCGTTGGGCGGCAAGTTCGAGCGGCAGGCCGACACGATCACGCTCGATCTCTTCCGCTCCACCAACGAGTCGAACCGCGACCGCAGCGTCGCCTACGTGGTCCGCAATCCGGGCTTCAACATCGGCTACGACCAGACTGATCGCGCCCATCCGAAGTACACCATTCTGAACGGCAAGGATCCGCTCAACACCTCGACCATCAATCGCGGCGATCTGACCCTCTCACCCCGCGACGGCGCGGAGGAGGCCACGAGCGCCAAGCTGGACTGGGAGCGCAAGTTCGTCGGCGCGGGCCTCAGCGGCGCGCTCAAGATCGGCGGCAAGTACCGGACGAACACCAAGGAGCAGGACCAGGCGTCGGTCACCTATCGCACCGGCACCAGTGCCAGCGGCTTCCCCTATGCGGACCTGCTGCGCCGGAGCACGCGCACCTCGATGGGCATCCCGCTCCTGCTCGAGCCCGACATCCGGAAGGTCGAAAGTCTCCTCGCCAGCCGGCCCGAGCTCTTCGCCCGGCAGGCCACGGACGCCCTGCTCAACGGGGTGATTAACGACTACCGGGCCCAGGAGGACATCGCCGCCGGTTACTTCATGGGCACGCTGACCGTGCGCCGCACCACCCTCATCGCCGGGCTCCGGGCGGAGCACAACACGTTCAAGTCCGACACCTATCGCTACAACAGCGCGACCCCGGCCACGCCGACTCCCATTCGGGCGGAGCGCGACTACACGATGTGGCTGCCCGGCCTGCACCTGCGGCATGAGATCCGGCCCAACCTGATCCTCCGCGCCAGCTACAACCGGAGCTACGCCCGGCCCGACATCGACGATCTAGTCGCTGGGCTGAACCTCGATCCGAATACCGGCAACATCTCCGGCGGCAATCCGAACCTGAGCGAGACCACCTCGAACAACTTCGATGCCCAGCTCGAGTACTACACTCCGAAGGGCGGCCTCTATTCCGCTGGCCTGTTCTACAAGAAGATGAAGGGCTTTTACTACGGCACCACGCTCCGGTTCACCACGACGGACGCCGCCGGCTACCCCATTCCGGATGCCACCGGGCCCTACATCTTCTCCACCTCGGAGAATGCCCTCGGGGCCGTGAACTACGGACTCGAGCTGATCGCGCGCCAGAAGCTCAACTTCCTGCCCCGGCCGCTCAACGGGTTCAGCGTCTCGCTCTCTGGCACGTTCACCGAGAGCGACGGCAAGTATCCCGGCCGGCTCACCGAGAAGCTGCCGACCTACGGCTTCAGCGACACGATCTACAATGCGGCCCTCGAATACGCGGCCGGCAATTTCCGCGGCCGGCTCAGCTACACCTACCGCGCCGATTTTCTCGAGGGTCTCGATGTCGACAACACCTTCGACGACTACTTCGGCGCCTATGAGTCGCTCAATTGGGACTCCAGCTACCAGGTGAATCAGAACCTGAAGTTGTTCTTCAACGTGAACAACCTCACCGCCGAGCCGCAGATCTCCTATCAGGGTTATCAGCGCCCCGACAACCCCGAGGACTACACCACGTATTCCTGGCGCGCGACCACCGGCTTCAGCCTCCGGTTCTGATTCCCGCGATCAGCTCCGACCTCCCACCCAACCATCGCCGGATCGCGCCGCTTGCGCGCGATCCGGCACTTTCGTTTCCTCTCACCGTGAAATTTCTCTCGATCCCTTTTTTCGCCTTCGCGACGACGCTCGCCGCGCACGACAGTCCGTCGCACCCCGCTCCGACACCCTACCCCGACGCCGCCGCCTACGCCCCTCGACCGCTACCCGACCGCGTCGTCCTCACCTGGCGCGGCGATCCCGCGACGACGCAGGCCGTGACGTGGCGCACCGACCCGAGCGTCACCCACGCCCACGCCGAAATTGCCGTGGCCAACGAAAGCGGCCGTTCCCTCCAAGGCATCGCCACGCCGGCGGCCACCACGCCCTTCACCTCGGATCTCGGGCTGGCGCATTTCCACACCGCGGAGTTCACCGGGCTCGAGCCGGAAACGCTTTACGCGTATCGCGTCGGCGACGGCGTCAACTGGAGCGAGTGGTTCCACTTCCGCACCGCGGCGCGCGAGGCCCGGCCGTTTGCGTTCGTTTACTTCGGAGACGCGCAGAACGACATCCGAACGCACTGGTCGCGGGTGTTTCGCGAGGCGTTTCGTGAGTCGCCACGCGCGGCGTTCACGCTGCATGCCGGCGACTTGATCAACAACGCGAACCGCGACGCCCAATGGGGCGAGTGGTTCGGCGCCCCCGCCTGGGTGAATGCCACCATCCCCGTCGTCCCCACGCCGGGCAACCACGAGTATGCCAATGCGGTGGAGGACGACTCAAAGTCGCCGCGCCAGCTGAGCCGGCACTGGGCGCCCCAGTTCGCCCTGCCGGAAAACGGCCCGGCGGAGCTGCCCGAAACCAGTTACTATTTCGATTACCAAGGCACGCGGATTGTCTCGCTGAACTCCAATGAGCGCCAGGCTGAGCAGGTCCCGTGGCTGCGCGATGTGCTCGCCCGCAATCCGGGGCGCTGGACGGTGGTGACCTTTCATCACCCGCTGTTTTCGCCGGCGCGGGATCGCGACAACGCGAAGCTGCGCGAGCTGTGGAAGCCCGTCCTCGATGAGTTCAAGGTCGATCTCGTCCTGACCGGCCACGATCACACCTATGCCCGCAGCGGCGAAGTGCCCGCGCACCTCCGCGTCGGCACGACCAACGTGAAGAGCGGCTACAGCCAGGTCTACGATCCGGCGATCGGCAGCGTCTATGTGGTCTCGGTCAGCGGGCCGAAGATGTACGATCTGGCGAACGATTCCTGGGCGGTGCGGACGGCCGAGGACACGCAACTCTTCCAGGTCATCGCGATCGACGGCGACGAACTCCGCTATCAGGCCCGGACCGCCACCGGCCGGCTGTACGACAGCTTCACGCTGAAGAAACGATCGGGTCGGCCAAACGAATTGATTGAGACGCTGCCGCCGGAACGCCGGCGCTGAACCCGATCCGGGTCCACGCCTCTCTTTTGACAGGATGGACAGGAGACGAGCCGGGATGGACCGGATGCGTCCGGGTAGCACCGGTCTCCGACCGGTGGTGATGGACTGGCTTCGCCTAGTCCTATCCTGTCCATCCTCCGATTGCTTCCTGTCCATCCTGATAAAGCTCAGCGAAGGCACCGGTCGGAAACCGGCTCGTCAT
>CANEVO010000039.1 GCA_947442255.1 Opitutia bacterium | reverse complement strand
GCGCTCGGGACTACGGTGCAGATGCTCGACGACCGCCCAGGCGATTGAGAGTCCGTCGTAGGTCGACGTGCCCCGGCCGATTTCGTCGAGGATGATCAACGAGTGATCGGTCGCGTTGTTGAGGATGTTGGCCGTCTCGTTCATTTCGACCATGAAGGTCGAATTGCCACGGGCGAGATCGTCGCTCGCACCGACCCGGGAAAAGATGCGGTCGACCAATCCCACCCGGCAGGATTTGGCCGGCACCCAACAGCCGATTCGGGCCATCAACGTAATGAGCGCGACCTGCCGGATGTAGGTGGACTTGCCGGCCATGTTCGGACCGGTGATAAGCGCGATCTGGGCGTCGTCCGAGGAGAGCAGGGTGTCGTTCGGAACGAACGCGCCGCTGGTGCCGCGGGCGAGCGCAGCGCCGGGTGACTTGAGCACTTGTTCCACCACGGGATGGCGGCCGTCGATGATTTCGAGCACGTCGGCTTCGTCGAGCACCGGGCGGGTGTAGTCCCACTCGCGGGCGAGTTGGGCCCAGCCGGCGAGAACGTCGAGTTCGGCGAGAACGTCGGCCGTGACGGCGAGCGCGATGGATTCGTGGAGGACGGCAGCCACGAGCCGATTGAAGAGTTCGAGTTCGCGGGCACCGGCGTTTTCCTCGGCATGGAAAATCTCCTTTTCCTTCTGCTTCAGAGCTTCGGTGACATAGCGCTCGCCGCCAACCGTGGTCTGACGGCGGATGTAGTCGGCAGGGACAAGGTGGAGGTTGGCCTTGGTCACCTCGATGTAATAGCCAAAATTATTGGTGAACCGGACCTTCAGGCTGCGGATGCCGGTGCGCTCCTGCTCGGCCCGCTCCAACTCGGAGAGCCAGGTCTTGTTGTCGGTGGTGAGCGCCCGGAGCCGGTCCAGCTCGGGATCGTAGCCCGTGCGAATGTAATTACCGTCGGCGAGATCGTTGGGGAGCTCGGCCGCCAACGCGACCGACAGCAGATGCCGCAGATCCGGCAATTCGTGAATCTGGGCGTTGAGCGCAGCGAGGCGGGGATCGGTGCCGAAGGCGCCGAGAGCGAGTTTCAGCTCGGGGAGTTGATTGAGGGTGTCGCGAATGCCGCCCAGTTCCCGGGGATTCCGCAGGCGGTTTTGCAGCCGGCCGAGAATGCGGGGAATGTCACGGATCAATCCGAGGAGCTCGCGCAACGAGGCGAGGCGGGTGGATTGCTCGCGGAGTTCTCCGATGACAGTCTGGCGGCGGTTGATCTCGGCCAGATCGAGCGTAGGGGCTGCGAGCCAGCGTTCCAGCAGGCGCGCCCCGGCGGCGGTGGCGGTACGGCTGATGGCACCCAAGAGAGAACCTTCGCGCGAGCCGCGCGCCGAGGCGAAGATCTCCAAGTTCCGCAGAGTGGCAGGGTCGAGGAGTAGCGTGCGGGTGCTGCGATATTCCTGCAGGCCGCGGAGATTCTCGGGTTTCGCGCAGAGATTTTCCGTCGCGTAGTAAACCAGCGCGCCGGCCGGACCGAGTGCCGGGTGCGTGGAGGGCAGGCCGAATCCTTCGAGGTTGAGCACGCCCAGGGTGTCGATCACGGTCTTGGCGCCGGTGCCCGTGTCGAAATGATAGCCCGAGAGTTCGCTCACAAGCCGGTTGGAGGCAAACGCGTGGAGCGCGTGGAGCGAAGTCTGGTCGTGCGGTGCGGCCTGCCAACGTTCGCGTTCTCCCTCGACGAGCAATAGCTCCGCGGGATCGAGGGCGTTGAGAACGGGAAGGAGGTCGCCGAGGTTTTCGTCGGTGGCGACTTTGAATTCCCCGGTCGAGAGATCGAGCCATGCGGCGTGCAGGCCGTGTTTATCGAGGGCGAGGGCGCAGAGGTAGTGGTTGCGCGCGGCATCGAGCTGGCTGGCGGCGAGGGTGGTGCCGGGCGAAAGGATCCGGGTGAGCTGTCGACGGACGAGTTTGCCGGCCGTGGCGGGTTCCGCCTGGTCGCAGATCGCGACTTTCTTGCCGGCGGCGAGCAGCTTGTTGACGTAGTTGTCGAGGGCGTGGGCGGGAAGGCCGGCCATGGGGTGGTCCTGCCGCTTCGTCAGGGTGAGGCCGAGCAGGCGGGAGGCGACCACGGCATCGTCGAAAAATAGCTCGAAGAAGTCGCCGAGCCGAAAGAGCAGGAGCGTGTCGCGCGGGAGTCCGCGGCGGACCTCAAAATACTGCTGCATCATCGGCGTAACTTTCGCGTCGGACATGGAAGCGGAAAAGGTGCGAAGAGCGGGCGTCGGGTAGCGAGTCGAAAAACGTCGCGGTGTGCTTGCGGAGAAATCCGCTCGCCAGCAACCGCGCGCTCCGCCCAACTTTTTTGATGCTTCTCGCCCACCGTGATTTTGGCGGCGCCGGTCATCCGCCGCTCATCATCCTGCACGGGATGCTGGGATCGTCGCGCAACTGGCAGACCGTGGGACGGGAGCTCGCGGCGGCGTATCACGTGTTCGCGCTCGACCTGCGGAACCACGGGAGTTCACCGCGAGTGGACGCGATGAGCTACGAGGAAATGATGGAGGACGTGCGCGCGTGGCTCGATGCGCAGAAATTGGAGCGGGTGACCCTGCTCGGGCACAGCATGGGCGGAAAAACGGCGATGTTGCTGGCGTGCCGTCACCCGGCGCGGGTGGAGCGGCTGATGGTGGTGGACATCGCCCCGCGGAATTATTTCTGGCCGGCGCATCGTGCGAACTTTGCGGCGATGAACGAGCTCAATCTGACGGATCTGCATTCCCGGGCCGAGGCGGAGGTGCGGCTTGAAGCCCGGGTGCCCAGCTGGGGGATGAGAAAGTTTCTCGCGACCAATCTTGAGCGCGGCGACGATGGACAATGGTCGTGGCAGATCAATCTTCCGGCGCTGACGTTGGCGCTCCCGCAGTTGGAGAAAAATCCACTGGCGCCAACCGACCGGTTTTCCGGCCCGACTTCGTTCTTTCCCGGAGAGAAGTCCACTTATGTCGAGCCCGAGGATCATGCGGCGATCCGGGAGCATTTTCCGGCGGCGAAGATTCACGTGATTCCGAATTCCGGGCACAGCCCACACGTCGAGGCGCGCGAAGTCTTTGTTTCGCTCGCACTCGGGGCCTAGTTAAAACGGCGGATTGCATTTCCGCCGCGCTCTTCCTGTCATGGGTTGTCTCGTTTTCTCCCCATGCCCCTCATTACTTCGAGCAAGACCCAGCCCAGCTATGACGTGATCGTGGTCGGCTCCGGCGCCGCCGGTGGTCAGACCGCCTACACCTGTGCCATGGGAGGAGCCAAAGTGCTGATGCTTGAAGCCGGGCGCAATTACGACCCGGTGACCGAGACCCCGATGTTTCAAACCAACGGGCAGGCGCCATTGCGGGCGAGTCCCACGCTCGACAAGCCGTTTGGCTTTTACGACGCGACCGTCGATGGCGGCTGGGAGGTGCCGGGTGAACCCTATACGAGCGCTTCGTCGGATCCGGAGCGTAAATTCTGGTGGTGGCGCGCGCGGATGCTCGGCGGGCGAACGAATCACTGGGGTCGGATATCGCTCCGCAACGGTCCGTATGACTTCAAGCCGAGGAGCCGCGACGGCCTTGGCTTCGACTGGCCGATCAGCTACGAGGATGTCGCACCGTATTACGATAAAGTCGAAATGCTGATCGGCGTCTACGGCACCAATGAGGGTTTGGAAAACACGCCGAGCTCGTCGCCCGGGGTGCTGCTGCCGCCGCCGAAGGCGCGGGCTGGCGAAATGCTTGCGCAGCAGCGCGCGAAAAAGCTGGGCCTGCCGGTGGTGCCGATTCACCGCGCCGTGCTCAGTGTGCGCCAGGATGCCGAGACGATTCCGGCCAAACTGCACCCCAACAATCCGAAGGCCCAGCGGGTGCTCGCTGACGCGATGCGCGGCCGGGCGGCCTGCTTTTGGGCCACGCCCTGCGGCCGGGGCTGTTCGATCAAGGCCAATTATCAATCGACGACGGTGCATCTGCCGCCGGCCCTTGCCTCGGGTAATCTCGACATTCTGCCCAATGCGATGGCGCGCGAAGTCACGGTCGATCAGAACGGCAAGGCGAACGGCGTGCTCTACATTGACAAGACGACCGGCCGCGAGGGTCGGGTCCAGGGGCGGGTGATCGTGCTGGCAGCGAGTTCGGCCGAATCCGTGCGCGTGCTGTTGAACTCGAAGTCGGCGCGTTTTCCCAACGGGCTCGCAAACTCCAGCGGCAAGGTCGGCAAATATATCATGGACACGGTGGGTGCTTCGCTTGGCGGGCAGGTGCCCGCCCTCGAAGGCTTGCCGCTGCACAACGAGGATGGCGCCGGGGGCGGCCATGTTTATGTGCCGTGGTGGCTCTACCAGGAGCAACACGCGGGCAAATTGAATTTCGCGCGCGGCTATCACATCGAATTCGCCACGGGCCGGCAGATGCCCGGCATGGGCACGGGGTCGGGGATGGATTGGTTCGCGCGCGGCAGCTACGGCCGCAAGTTCAAGGAGGATGCGCGACGCTACTATGGTTCGACGCTCGGGTTCGCCGGCCGGGGAGAAATGATCCCGAACGAGGATTCCTTCTGTGACATCGATCCGACGGTGAAGGATAAATGGGGTATCCCCGCGCTGCGGTTTCACTGGAAATGGTCCGAGCACGAGACACGGCAGGCCGCGCACATGCAGAAAACCTTTGCGAACCTCATCGAGGCGATGGGGGGACGGTTGCGCACCCCGCCGGTCACGGACGGGCGCAAGGCCATCGAGGCCGGCGGTAAAATCATTCATGAGGTCGGCGGCACGATCATGGGGGCGGATCGCAAAACCTCGGTGACCAACCAGTGGGGTCAGACGTGGGACGTAAAAAATCTTTTCGTGACAGATGGCGGGCCCTTCGTCAGCAACGCCGACAAGAATCCCACGCTGACCATCATGGCGCTGGCGTGGCGCGCCAGCGACTACCTGCTCGACGAACTCCAGAAAGGAAATCTTTGACATGAGCGCCCCCGAATTTCTCCCGCCCCAACCGATGGATCGCCGCGTGGCGATCAAGTGGATGCTCACCGCGGCTGCCGCTTCGACGCTGCTCGACGCCAATGCACTGGCCGCCGCCGGACAGTCGCCGGCGGCGAAAAGTGGCATTGGCTATGGCACCGATCCGGACGTGATGAAGAGCTACAAGCCAGGCGATCTCTGGCCGTTATCGTTCAACCCAGAGCAACGGATCGCGGCGGCGGCCTTGTGCGATGTGATCATTCCCGCCGACTCGGGTGGACCGAGCGCCTCCTCGGTCAACGTACACGACTTCATCGACGAATGGATCAGCGCGCCGTATCCGGGGCACGACGCCGACAAGCGTATCATCCTCACGGGCCTGGCTTGGATGGATGCGGAGGCGCGCAAGCGCTTCGGCAACGCCTTTTCTAATTTGGTCGCCGGCCAGAAGAACGCGATCTGTGATGACGTTTGCCACGTGCCGGATGCCAAGCCCGAGCACCGCGAAGCGGCGCAATTCTTCCGGCGCTTTCGCGATCTGGCCGCGGGCGGTTACTACACGACGCCGGCCGGCATGAAGGATATCGGCTATGTCGGGAACGTGCCGATCGCGACGTTCGATGGCCCGCCGCCCGCGGTGCTGAAGCAACTCGGGCTGGCGTGATCAGACTGGCTGCGCCCTGCGCAGCCAAAAGCCGGGGGCGCGACGCCGCACGGTTCAGCGCTTTGTCCAAAGCCGCAGCGAGGAGAGCAGAAAATCCTCGAGGGCGGCCGCTTCATTGAGGTTCAGCCGCAACAGTCCCGCCGAGTGTTCGAGCTTTTCGATCGCGGCGGTAAAGGCCCGGCGCGCGACCTCATCGCCCGCGATCAGCCGGGGAAGCACATAGGTGCGGGTGGCCAGTTCGATCTCGGCGAACAATCGGGAGCGGATGCCGTTGGCGATGCCGGTTTGCACCGCCTCGGCTTCATCGTCACTGAGCTCCTCGGGAAGTTTGGTTTTTTGCTCCTTCCACACGGCATCCGTGGCAAACTCCAGCACGGCGCTGAAACGCGTGACGAGCCCATAAAGCGTGAAGATGTGGTCGGCGACCGCCCGCTTGTCCGAGCCGGCGCCGCCTTCAACCAGGCGCGCGAGCCACGAGCGATAGTCGTCGAGCCAGGGTTGCCAACCATCGGCCGCCAGCGAGGTGGTCGTGGACGGAAAGCGGAAATGCAAGGTCCGGCTACGGATCGTCGGCAGCAGGGCGTAGGGCCGGGTCGTGAGCAGCAGCAACGTGGTGCGACCGGGCGGCTCCTCCAGCGTCTTGAGAAACGCATTGGACGATTCGATGTTCATCCGGTCCGCTTCGTAGATGATCGCGACCTTCTGCGGGGCGACGGCCGGCGTGACATAGAGCTTCGGCAGAAACGCGCGCATCGATCCGGGTTCGGGCGATTCGGATTTTCCGATCGGGATGATGCGGGTTTTGCCCTTGGGGCGCAGTGCCAGATAGTCCGGGTGATCCTTCACCGCGAAGTGGGCGGACGAGGCGGGTGTATTGAGCAACCGGTCGGCGATGGCGTGCGCGACGCCGACCAGCGTGCCGAGGTCGTCTCCGTGGAGGAGCAAGCTGTGCGACAAACGCTGCCGAGCGATCGCCTGTTCGATCACGGTGAAAGCCGGAGTGCCGACGAGCGCGGCGGGCCAGGGCAGGGCGGCGATCATGGGGATTTATCTTTCCGATTCGAAGCGGACCACGCTATCCGGATGCCACAGGCGACGACGGGGTTTCGATGCGACTCGACTCTGCCTCGACGGGTGACGAAACAGGTCACTTCAGGCGCGTCTGAACCTCGCTCCAGATCTTCTTCTCGATGGCATCCTCCGGCTTGGTCCCGTCGACGACGATGAAGCGTTCCGGCATGCCCCTGGCGAGGAGCAGATAGCCCTCCCGGACTTTTTTGTAGAAATCGACATTCTCCCGTTCCATCCGATCCGGCAGGTCGGTGGCGCGCTGCTTGAGCCGGGCCAAGCTGACTTCTTCGGGGACGTCGAGAACGACAGTCAAATCTGGCATGACATTGCCGACGGCAAAGCGGTTGATCTGGCTCACGGGGTCGGCCGCGAGGTTGCGTGCGATTCCCTGGTAGACCGTGGTCGAATCGAGGAAACGGTCGCTGAGCACAATGGCGCCACGCAGCAGCGCGGGGGCGATGACCTCGCGGACAAGTTGGGCGCGGGCCGCCGTGAACAGCAGCAGTTCGGTTTCGGCGCACATCTCATCCCCCCTCGAATTGTGGACGATGATGTTTCGAATCTGCTCGCCGATTTCCGTGCCACCCGGTTCGCGCGTCGTGATGACTTCCCGGTGCAATTTTTGGAAATGGGCCGCGAGGTGGGAAATCTGGGTAGACTTGCCGGAACCCTCGGGGCCCTCGAACGAAACGAGTCGGCCGGCGGCTTTTTGTTTCAAAGGCATGGTGAAAGACTGAAGGGGTCAGCGCCAGTTGGCGAGGAACGTTTCGAGATCGGAGCGAGTCGGACTCCGGCCGGTGCGGACGTAGTGACCGCTGGTGCACACGCCGACCGTGAGGCACGCCTCCGGCGCGAGTTGGAGCATCTGGCTGGTGGCAAATCCCGCATTAAAATGGTCACCCGCACCGGTGGTGATCAACGGCCGGTCGGTGTAAGGGCCGGGAACCCACGCAGTGCCGCCCACCGTGGCGCACGCGGCGGATTCGCGGGGATGAATCACCACCGTGTCGATGCCGAGCCGGCCGCGGATATCCGCCGCGGAATGGCGAAGAGACGTTTCGTCCTCGGCGGGCGGAATCGTGTCCAGCGCGGCGGCCACCTGCTGGGCTTCCTTGAAGTTCAGGCCGAGCGTGACGCGGCCGAAATTTTCGAATCGGGCGATGGCCGCGAGTGCAGCACGCAGGTCTTCGACAGGGCGTTTTTCCGGATCGCAGAGATCGAAGAAGAAGCGGCGGTCGCGGTTGCGGGGAATGCGCGGGAGAACTTGCGTGGCGAGCCCCGTGAAGATCGCCGTCATATTCGGGATCATCGTCCAGTTCACGAGGGCGATCAGGCCAGCGGTGGCGAACGCCGCTTCGAGAACGGCGGCCCCCATGATCGTGCCGATCCGCTCGAAGGTGACATCGTCGAGGCTGCGCATCGTGCCCAGCATGACCTTGCCATCGGTGAACTCGACGGCGGTGGTATGGGCCGGGGCACACAGCGAAAATGTCCGCGCGCGGGCCGCCAGGTCGGCGAAGACGGGATGCACCTGCGGCCGGCCCAACGCTCCCACGTAAGTGACGGAGACCCCGGCGGCGAGCAACGCGTTGGCCATGATCGGGCCGTTACCACCGAGCTTTTCGGTGCGGAGATGGAGCTCGATGTTGGTGCTCTTGCCGGCGGCGGCGACGATGCGTTCGCCGAACTCGCGAATGGTCGGGATCGAAGTGAAGGCTTCGCCCTGGCCGGCCCGCACGTCCACGGGCGTAACGATCGAATCGACAAAACCGTCGAACCCGACGAGGGCGGAAAACGCCCCCTCGCGATGCGGAGTGGCGGCGAGGGCGTGAAGGGTGCGGGTGCGAAACATCGGGGGAGAGAGGGCGAGCGGGTCAGCAAAAAACCGCGGCCCGCAGTCGCAAACAGAATCGCGGGATGACGGGCTGCAATTCTCTCGGGAATTCCGTTGAAGGCGCCATTCAAACACGCCAACTCTTGGCCACGTTGCCCATGCTTGCGCTTCTCGCCTCCCCCATTTTCGCCACCACGAACATCATCGAAATCTTCGAACGATGCGACCCGGTGGACAAAGCCATCGTGGTCGGTCTCGGCGTTTTCAGCCTGATCGCCTGGACGATCATGTTTGGAAAGCATTTTGAACTGAAACGGCTGCAGCTGTTGAACCACAGCTTCGAGGTGCACCTGCGGGACCAGCGGACGCTGCTCGATCTGCCCGAGTCGCTCCGCAACAAGCGGGGGATTCCCTACGCCGATTTGTTTGCCGACGCCGTCGAGAGCTACTGGCGGGCGGCGGCGATCGGCAAGGAACGGGGCGTGGAGAATTCACGGGCGAGGCTGGAGCACGCCGAGAATGCGCTGCAGCGGGCGTTGGCGCGCCAGACGCTGCGCTACGAATCGAGCATGATTTTCCTAGCTTCGATTGTTTCGGGGGCGCCGTTCATCGGGCTGCTCGGCACGGTTTGGGGCGTGATGGAGGCGTTCAGTTCGGTCGCGATGCAAAAAACCGCCGGCATTCAGCAGCTCGCTCCCGGCGTATCGGGCGCGATGCTCGCCACCATCGCGGGCCTGGTCGTGGCGATTCCGTCGGTCTTCGGCTACAATCTCCTGCTGGGCAGCACGCGGCGGATGACCACCGAGCTGGAAAACTTCGCGAGCTCGCTCGCCGATCGGATCGAGTTGGAGTCGAACTGAGCGAGGGCTGACCATGGCGAGAAATTTCCGGCGGAACCGCACGACCCATCCGATCGCGGATCTCAACGTTACGAACCTGATCGATTTGGGGTTCATCCTGCTGATTATCTTCATGGTCGCGTCGTCGGTCATGAAGCAGGAGCAAACCGTGCCGGTGGAGCTACCGATGGAATCCGTCAGTGCGCAGCAGAAGTCGGATCCGAAAGAGCGAAGCGAGTCGATCACCGTGATGCCGGACGGGGGTGTTCTCCTCGGGGATCGTCCACTCACGATCCGGCAACTGGCGGATCAGCTCGCGCGCTTTGCGGCGCAGCCGAAGCCACCGGTCATGCACCTGCGGCTGGACGCCAAGTCGACGGCCCAGCAATTCGTGGCGGTGATGGACGAGCTGAAAAAGCACAATCTGGTAAAAATTTCCTTCGATACGCAGATCCCGCACTAAGATTTTTTTCGTGCATGCGTAAGACTGTGAAATCGTGACCGCCCGTTCGCCCAGTGCATTTCTGACATCGGCTGCCTTCCACGCCGCGATGGTGGCGCTGGTGCTCCTGATCACGTATGGGTTCAACCTGTCAGCGAGTGAAACGCCGAAGATTTTCGAGTTGGTGGCGGGAGCGGGGGAAAATTACACGGCCACCGAGGCACCGGCGCTCGGCTCACCGGAGGGCGTGAAACTAGAGTTGCCCAAGGCGCCGGTGCCGAAGATGGAGCCGGCCAAAGTCGAGCCTGTGCTGCCGGAACCCGCACCGAGCACGCCGGCGCCGCCGGTGACCCCGCCGCCAAAGGCGGTGACGGCGCCCGTGACACCTGCGCCACAACCGGTGGAAAAGAAAACTCCGACGATGAAGCAGCAGATCCTCAGAAAAATCTGGCGGGCCGATGCCAATGCCAAGAAACAGGCCGCCAAGGAACGGGAGGCCGAGCAAAAGCGGATCACCAAGGAGCAGTTTGATCGGGCCAACAAAGAAAAGGCCGTTGCGACGGCGAAGGGAGCGATACCCAAGATTGCGAAGATAGATGCCAAGGGCATCGCCAAAGGAGTGGTGGGTGGTTCGACGGCGAACACGACCGGCGGCGCGGGCGGCACGGCACTGACCACTCCCGAGCGAAATGCCGTCGACGCTTACGTCTCGGCGCTGGTACAGCGCTTGAAGGACGAACTGGATCGCACGCCCGGATTGGATGACGGGCTCATCGCCGAGGCGGAATTCCACATCATGCCGGACGGACGCTTAACCCGCGGACAGATCACCAAGTCGTCAGGCAACGAGATGTTCGATCGGGCAGTATTGCGGGCCATCATGGCCGTGCGAATGGCGCCGCGACCGAAGGGCCTTGAGGAGGTGCAGACCGTGCCCTTTTCGACGCATGCCAAGAATTAACAGCCGGGCGGTTTAACTCGGAAAATCCCCTCAACGGCATGGCGGACAATTTCTTGCCGCGGGAAATGGAAACTGGTGGACCCTAGCGGGTTCGAACCGCTGACCTCCTCAATGCCATTGAGGCGCTCTACCAACTGAGCTAAGAGCCCATTTCCAGTTACGAGGGTGAGCAAAATCAAAGTTCCGTCGGCGAACGCAAGGACTTTTTCCATCCCACTTACTGGAAAAGAAGCGGTGGTTCATCGGTGGGAACGACGGGGGCGTTCCACCGGGCAAGCACAGCCCGCCAGTGGGCGTCTTCGATTTCGCGACGCCGGACCGCCCGATACTCCATTTCGCCGGCAAAAAAGATGAAGACGAAGAGCACCGCGGTCAGTGGGGCGTGAAAGAAGTAGATCGCCACCGCCGCGCCAACCGTGGCAAGCACCTTGCCAACGGTGGCGGCGATCATCGTGGCGCGCAAATACGGGAGCCGGATGGCCAGCATCGCGCGAAAAATCCGTCCTCCATCCATGGGAAACACCGGCACGAGATTGAAACAGCCCATGAGGAGGTTCCACGTCAGCAAAAGTTGGGCGAAGCCGGTGGCATCGGCCTCGTAAGCGGTTTCGTGCAGCCAGCCCTCAGGCAGACCGACCACGGCCCACAGCACCCCTGCCAGCACAAAGTTGACGGCGGGGCCGGCGAGCGTGATCAGCAACTCACGCGACGGCTGGCGCGGAATATCGTCAAACTCCGCCATGCCGCCGATTGGCATCAGCAGAATCCGCCGCACGCCGACGCCAAAGTGCATCGCGGTGAAGGAATGTCCCAGCTCGTGCAGGACGACGCAGGTGAAGCAGGCGAGCAAAGTCCCCACGCTCCAGAGTATGCCCATCCACTGATCCTCCTGCCAGCCGTCGTGCGCGAAGAACGCCAGCAACAGGAAAAACGAAAAGTGGACCGACAGTTGAATCCCGCGGATGCGGAAAAGGTTCATTGACCAGCCAAGCATGTGAAGCAACAAAGGCGCGTCCGCCAAAATCGCCAGCTGCTTCGCATATGTACGGCGGCGGGCGCTACGAAAATCCATGTCCGAAACCACCGCCCGACCGCCCAGCATCCTCGTCATCGACGACGATACCGAGATTCGGTACTCGCTGGCGCGGGTGCTTTCGACCCGGGGATATCAGATAGCCGAGGCAGCCAGCGGAGAGCAGGGGATTGCCGCTGTGAAAAAAGGACCGCCACCGGACCTCGTTTTTCTTGATGTGCGGATGGGCGGGATGAGTGGCATCGAGGCATTGCAGCATATCCGGGCCGCCAACCCCAAACAACTCGTCGTGCTCATGACGGCCTATGGGACGGCTCAGACCGCCATCGAGGCGATGAAATACGGCGCGTTCGACTACGTGATGAAGCCGTTCGATCCGGCCAAGGTGCTATCGCTGGTGGATAACGCTCTCAAGGCGCACGCCGATCTGCGCGCGGTCGGCGATTACAAGCCGACGATCAATGCGGACGACTATCGCGAAGGTATCGTCGGCAGTTCGCCCGTGATGCAGGATGTCTTTAAAACGATCGGCCAGGTGACCGCGAGCGACGTCACCGTCATGATTACAGGGGAAAGCGGTACGGGCAAGGAACTGGCGGCCCGCTCAATCTGGAAGCACAGCCACCGTTCGGGTCGGCCGTTCATCGCGGTGAACTGTGCGGCGATCCCGGACAATCTGATCGAAAGCGAACTCTTCGGCCACGAGAAGGGTTCCTTTACCGGTGCCACCGGGCAGCGGCTGGGCAAGTTCGAGCTTTGCGATGGCGGCACGATTTTCTTGGATGAAATCGGAGACATGGCGCTCGCAACGCAAACGAAGATCCTGCGCGTGCTGCAGTCAGGAGACCTGCAGCGCGTCGGCGGCACCGAGACCATCAAGGTCGACGTGCGCGTGCTGGCGGCGACCAACCGCGACCTCGAAGGCATGGTGAAGGGGAAGACGTTCCGCGAAGATCTCTATTACCGGCTCAACGTCGTCCGCATCAAACTGCCGCCGTTGCGCGACCGTCCCGAGGACATCCCGCAGATTGTCGACTTTTGCCTGCAAAATCTTGCCCGGCAAAAAAAGACCCGGGTTGCGAAGGTTTCGCCGGAGGCAATGGCGGTACTGCGGCGCCATCCCTGGCCCGGCAATGTGCGCGAGCTCGAAAACGTGATTTACCGCAGTGCCGTCATCGCCCAGGGCGACGCCATCCTTGTGAAGGATCTGCCCGCGGAAATTCGCGAGTCAGGAGACGTAAAAAGTCTTTCGCCGGAGGCTGCTGCGGCGCTTCCGGCCGCGAGCCCCGGCGCATTGGGCGCAGCCTTCGACTTGATTTTCGATCGATTGCAGTCGGCCGAAGAGCCCCTGCTGGCCCGCGTCGAACAGGAAATGATCGCACGCGCGCTGCGTGCCGACGGGGGCGACGCGGCCAGAGCAGCGAAGCGACTGGGCCTGAGTAAAGCGGCGGTGCAGAAGCGTCTGGAGTAGTGTGGCGACGCCGGCCCGCGAAAATTCCCCCCACCCGTGAAAGCGATCATTCAGTTTGTTCTCTTAGTCGTTGCGATGACGCTCGCGAGTGCGAGTGCCCTGCGCGCCGAGTCGGCGACGGTTCGCAAGCAGAAGGTATTATTCTTCAGCAAAGCCTCTGGCTTCGAACACGAAGCGATCAAACTGGTGATGAAGGATGGTCGCCCCGGCTACGCCTACGCCGTGCTCCGGGACATCGGAGACAAGAACCATATCGAGTTTACCTTTTCCAAGGACGGCAGCCTTTTCCCCCGGAATACCTGGCCCAGTTCGACGCATTTTTCTTTTGCACGTCAGGCGACCTCACACTGACAAGAAACTCCCCGATTCTGGGCGACGGCAGTCCGCCCATGACCGCGGCCGGGAAGGCGGCTTTGCTGCGGGCGATCGAGGCCGGAAAAGGTTTCGTGGGCGTTCACGGAACGACGGATACGTCTCATTCGCCCGGAAAAAAGGATCACGGTCCGGCACGCAACTAGGATGACGGCGCGGGGCGGATCCTTTCATAAAGATGCTCGGCGGCGAATTCATCCGCCATGATGCGCAGCAAGCGGCGCAACTGATCGTCACGGACTCCAAGTTTCCCGGCATGACGGCGATTCCGCCGGACTACGCCCCGTTCGAGGAGTGGTATTCGTTGAAGAATTTTGCCCCCGATTTGTGCGTTTTGCTCGTCCAAGACACGCGTAAAAGGGTGGGGCCGTCCTGGGCCCGGCCGCCGTATCCTCTGGCGTGGGCTCGGCGACACGGCCGCAGGCGTGTTTTCGACACCAGCATGGGACACCGGGAGGACGTGTGGGCGAGTCGGGTTTTTCAGACGATGGCAACGGACGCGCTGAGTGGGCGCTACGTCGGGTCGAGGCGGATATCACACCCAATCTCAAAACGGTTGCGCCCGAGGCCGGCGTCCTACCGAAATACCTGGAGCCTCCGCCGTCGGGTGGAAAAAAACCGCGGCGACCGGCAGCAATTAAAACCGGCGCCGGAAAGCCCCGGGATCTGCCTAGGTAGGGCGGGGTGGTCGGAAAAGGAAGAGCGGAGGGCCGAGCTGACGCGGGTTGTTCTGGCATCGGAACCCCTTCCAATACCACCCGCGGCTTCAATCAGCTCCGCCCTCCGCGGGCGATACGGTTTGGGCAATTGCCGGCCAAAGCGCGCCTGTCGCCTACCGGAATTCCGGTAGGCGACGAAAGCGTGAATTCGGCCGGTAACGCGTGGGCCGCTGAAAGGGCCTTATCGCTGAGGACGAGCCAGCGCCCGATTGAGGGCACTGACGATCGCCTTGATCGATGCCAACTCGATATTCGTATCGATCCCGGCCCCAAACAGCGTCTGCCCGCGGGCTGTCTTGATTTGAATGTAGCTGACAGCCCGCGCCTCGGAACCTTTGCCCAACGAATGTTCGGAGTAAAAAAGCACTTCGAAACGGGGGAGGCTGGTGCCGGCAAGTGCATGGGTAAATGCATCGATGGGTCCATTGCCGCTGCCCTCCAGCTGGTGGGTAGCGCCGTCAACGGTAAGTTCCGCTTTACAGGTGACCGCACTGTTTCTCTCCGTGCTCTTGAAGTGCTGGAGCGCAACGGGACTGGTTCGCTCCAGATATTCCTCCCGGAACAGTTGATGGATCTCCGTAGGCGTGAGCTCCGTGCCCTTGCCGTCAGCCACATCGTTGATCAGCCGGCCGATTTCCTTGTGCATGAGTTTGGGCAGCAGGAAGCCGAACTCGTGTTCGAGGACGTAGGCGACACCGCCCTTGCCAGACTGGCTGTTGATCCGGATGATGGCTTTGTAACTGCGACCGATGTCGGCGGGATCGATGGGAATGTAGAGGACATCCCACGGCTCGCCAGACTTCTGCACCGTCCACGATTTCTTGATCGCATCCTGGTGCGAACCGCTGAACGCGGTGAAGACCAGTTCACCCGCGTAGGGTTGCCGCACGGGAACCTCAAGCCGGGTGCACCGCTCGTAGACTTCACGGATGCCGTTGATGTCGGTAAAATCTAGGCCGGGGTGGACTCCGTGAGTGTAGAGGTTCAGCGCAACGATGACGATGTCGAGGTTGCCCGTGCGTTCGCCGTTACCGAAAAGAGTGCCTTCCACACGATCGGCCCCGGCGAGGAGTCCGAGTTCCGTGGCGGCGATACCGGTGCCACGGTCGTTGTGGGTGTGCAGGGAAATCAATGTCCGGTCACGCCGGCTCAAGTGGGTGCTCATCCACTCGATCTGGTCTGCGTGCACGTTCGGCGTCGCGTACTCGACTGTAGCCGGCAAATTCAGGATGAGCTTGTCAGTGGTCGTGGGCTGCCAGATGTCGGTCACGGCCTCGCAAATCTCCAGGGCGAAATCGAGTTCCGTGCTCGTGAAGCTTTCCGGCGAATACTCGAAGCGCATGCGCGTGCCCGCCGCGACGAGGAGCCGTGAATGTTGCTTCACCCACGTGGTGCCCTGGGTCGCGATCTTCACGATGTCGGCGCGCGAGGCGTTGAACACATATTTTCGCTGGGCCGGCGAAGTCGAGTTGTAGAGATGAAAGATGGCGTTTTTCGCGCCGCGCAGCGCGTCGATGCTGCGGATGATCAACTCTTCGCGGCATTGGCAGAGGACTTGAATCGCAACATCGTCAGGAATGCGGCTTTCCTCGATCAAGCGCCGGCAAAAATCGAATTCGATCTGCGACGCGCTGGGGAACCCTATTTCGATCTCCTTGAAACCGATGCGCACGAGCATCTCGAAATACTCCAGCTTTTCCTCCACGCTCATCGGCTGGGCGAGAGCCTGATTGCCGTCGCGGAGGTCGACACTGCACCAGACGGGGGCGCGGTCGAGCGAGCGGTTGGGCCACTGGCGGTTGGGCAGGTGAACGGCGGAAAAAGAGCGATATTTCGTAACAGGTGCGGATTGCATGGGAGCAAAAAAGTCGAGAGACAGAACGGAAACGAAGGGACTTTGGCGAGCCAACTGCCGGGTTGCCCCGGACAGACAACGATCACACCGCGACAGCGATGTTGGAGGACTTCAGGCGCTACGCACGACCCGCCGTTCCACGGCGCCTTAGAGGCCGCGCGTGTTTGTAAGTCGAAGAGCCTGGAGCGAAACTCGCATGCGAGGATGTGTTGATATCCGCTGGCAGGGTCTCAAGTCAAGGGGACATGCACCAATTGGCCCGGCGTTGTAACCGGCCTTTCCCAAGCTGCGTCTTGCTTGCTGTGCATGTCCTTGCCTCCATTCGCTCATGCCTGACGACGTCGTTCCGCCGCTCGATCTGGCCGCTTGCCTCGACCGGGTACGCCGGCGCGACCAGGTGGCCGCGCGGGAACTCGTCGACCACCTCTATCCCCTGGTCATCCGCATTGTCCGGTCTCATTTGCCCCGACGGGTTGCGGAGGAAGATTTGGCACAAGAGGTCTTCATGAAGATGTTTACACGACTGGAACAATACCAGGGTGCAGTCCCATTTCCCCATTGGGTCTCGCGTATTGCCGTAACGACCTGCATCGACCATTTACGGGCGCAAAAACGTCGTCCCGAATTTCGTTGGGCCGATCTTCCCGAAAATCAAGCCGAGGTGCTCGACGCGGTGATGACAAACGAGAACGACGTGGCCGCCAACGATGCCTTGGCGGCGCACGAGCTGGTGCACCAGCTCCTCGAAGCGCTTAAACCCGATGACCAGTTGGTCATCCGATTGCTGGACCTCGAACAAAAAACGATTGCCGAGATCGCGGATCTCACCGGCTGGAATCAATCGCTCATCAAAGTGCGGGCGTTCCGCGCCAGACGAAAATTGCAGAAGCTTTTCGTGGAACTTAAGAAGAAAGAAAGGTCATGAAAACTACCGATCACCAACACCCTTGGGTCCGTCTAATCACGGCGGCCCGCGGCACCCCCGGCCTTGGTGAAGCCTTGGCCCCCTATGGCTTTGCGACGCGGGTTGTGGCGCAGGCGTTTTCGGCCGAACGAATCGTCGGTTCTCTCGTAGAGCGCTTTGCGCTGCGCGCGGTCGGGGTCGCGGGCCTGCTCGCCCTCCTGAGTGTGGCGGCTAATTACTCGGTGCTCGCGAGCGCCGAAATGAGATCGAGCGATGATGAAGCGCTCTCCGTCGAGGAACCGGCGCTCGTGTTATTGGGAGACTAACGTCGATGGATAAACCATGGAAAGTAATTTTCGCGTTTGTGGGGGTGTTTATCGCCGGGGCGGTATTTGGGGCATTTTTCTCCCTCCGATCCGGCGGACGCCTGCCGCGCATGCAGCAAGACGCGGTGTTTCGCGGCAACAAGATGCCGGGGATGCCGCCCATGCCGCCGCAACAAAACCAGCCGCAGCCACCGACAGGCGCCATGCAACCGATACAGTCAACCCAGGTCATGCGCCGCTATGCGGAACGCCTGGACCTGACGCCGGGGCAAAGAGATCGGATTCAGCCGCTCATCCAGCGCGCCACGGAGGACCTCCGGCGCAAGCAGCAGGATAGTTTCCGGGAAAACGACATCATCTTACGGAGACTCCAGCAGGATATTGCCAAAGAATTGACCGGTGGGCAGCGAGCCCGGCTGGAAAAAATGGAACAGCGCCAGCGTGAAATCATGCAACAGCGAATGGGCAATGCTGAGCCGGGCGGTCCCGGGCCGCGCGCGCCTAATGCAGGACGCGATGGCTTCCGCGGTGATGGGCCCCGGCCGCCAACCGAACCTCGTGACGAACCGAGCCGGCCCCAGCCGCCAGACCGGCCGGTGGAAGACGGAAGAAAATAATAATTGTTGCGCGACGCGACGCCACGCCCATGGTCCGCGTCGGCCAGGTGCCATGCATGGGCAGGCGCGTGAACTCCGCCAGGACCGGAAGGTAGCAACGGTAACGACGTCCTCCTAGTGCCGTGGAGTGCCTGGCCACTTTTTCTCCGGTTCGTCGTAGGAGCTTGCCTGCAATCGAATCGCCGGTTGCGCTGCCCTTGCGACGGCCTCTTTGCCATCGCCGCACCGAAAAATGTCCTCTGCCTATCAAGTCATTGCACGCAAGTGGCGTCCCCAGACGTTTGATGACGTCGTCGGCCAGGATCACGTCGTGCGCACGCTGAGGAACGCGATCTCCCGCGGCCGGATTGCCCACGCCTACCTCCTTGTCGGACCCCGCGGGACGGGTAAAACCTCGACGGCGCGTATCTTTGCCAAGGCACTCAACTGCACCGGCGGACCCAAGGCGAATTTCGATGTCAACGATCCAGCCTGCCAGTCGATCGCGGATGGCTCGCATCTGGACGTGATTGAGATCGATGGCGCTTCGAACAACGGCGTCGACCAGGTACGCGACTTGCGCGAGACCGTCCGCTACGCTCCGGCGCAGGGAAAATTCAAGATCTACATCATTGACGAGGTACACATGCTTTCGGCGGCGGCGTTTAACGCCTTGTTGAAGACGCTGGAGGAGCCGCCGGCTCACGTGAAATTCGTGTTTGCGACGACCGATCCCCAAAAGGTGCTACCGACCATCGTTTCGCGTTGCCAGCGTTTCGACCTGAAGCCCATCCCGCCCGAGTTGATCGTCGAACGGTTGAAAAAAATCGCACGGGAAGAGCAAATCAACGTCACCGACGCAGCGCTCGCGTGCATCGCCCGCCTGGCGGATGGCGGAATGCGCGATGCGCAATCCATTTTCGATCAGATGATCTCGTTCTGCGGCAACGAAGTGTCTGAGCCAGACGTCCTCGATGTCTACGGTTTGGTCTCGGCGGAAAAGGTCGCCGAACTCGGCGGTGCGCTCGCGGCCGGCGATCATCGGAAACTGATTGCGATCGTCGATGGCTGCGACGCCGCCGGGTGCGACCTCGTGCGCCTTTTGGTCGACCTGCAGGTCTTCGTCCGCACGGCCCTGCTCGATGCCATTGCTCAGGGCGGCCACAGTGCGGCGCTTGGCGGTGTGCCGATGACAACCGAGCAGCTGACCCGCCTGCTTGACGGACTGAGAGAAGGCGAGGGAAGCGTGAAGCTTGGGCTCGCCGAAAAAATCAACTTTGAAGTCGCGCTGCTGAGAGCGGTGGAGGCGAGCCGTTCGCGCGCGATCGACAGCCTGATCAAGGAGCTGGCCGCGCTCGCGGACGATGCCGGGACCGTTACCCTGGGAGAGTCCGGCCAAAAAAAAAAGACCTGATTGATCGATTGGAGGCGCGGTTGGCGCGGGTAGCCGAGGCTGAGCCCCGGAGTGAGGTCGCAAGGGTGGTCGACGTGGACGAAGCGGTGGTAGCATTGGAGGGGAGACCCACGGGTGAGAACGCGCCGAACGAAGTGACCGATTCAGCCGAAGCCGCTTTCCTGGCAGAAACGCGGGCGGGCGGTGGCAAGGTTGCACCGGCACCAGCTGCACCCGCCGAGGAGAGCGACATCAAAACGCTCCCGCCGTTGGACGAACTTGTGAAACGGATACCACCGGAGGTGCGGACTTCCCTGGAGGACCTGTTCCGAGCAAAGTTTATTGCGGTGCGCCGCATGCCAAAGTCGGCGTTGAAGCCCTAGAGGCGAGGAACGGCCCGACCGGTGATAGCGGCGGGGGCGCTTTCGCTGCTCCCGATTCGAGCGGGCTTTGGATCGGTTACTCCACCCAGTTGGAACCCAAATCGCGACGGCCGTCCACTTGGCGAGCGTAGAGGTAAGCGTCGATCGGCTGCTCGGCGAAAGGAGACCTCAACGCGATCGGCACGCGCTGATAGAGGCCTTCAGCGACGCGTTCGAATTCGTCGAGGTGACGCAACTTCTCCGGATCGACCGACCAGACTTCGCCAACGACGCCGTCGGTCGGGTCTTCCCGCGCGACCAAACCGGGATAGCCGGTGAGGGCAAACAGGCAGAAACCCCGCGCGGTGCGCGCTTCGCCGACAAACGTCTGCCCCGCGAGGTGGTGATGGTTGCTGCAACCGCGCTTGAGCGTGCCGTAGACGAAAAGCAGCGTGTTCATTTTACGGTCGCAGCCATGATCTCCACGATGACGGCGGTGGTATTGTCGCGGCCGGAATTTTGCAGGGCTTCCCCGACGAGGCGCTCCGCGGGACTGCGCGCCGGCGGCGCGAGTGGTTGCACTCTCATCGATTCCTCAATCTGCCGATCCCACAATCCGTCGATGAGGCCGTCCGAACAAATCAGGAAACGATCGCCGGGCTGGTGAGCGACGGCACCGATGTGCGGGTCGACGAATTGCTGCCCAGCCCCAAGGGCCTGCTGCAGTGCATTCCGACGCGGATGCGTGCGGGCCTCGCGTTCGTTGATCTCACCTTTGCGGCGAAGCCAGCCGACATGAGTGTGATCGTGCGTGAGCTGCGTCATGCCGCCTTCGCGGGGAAAATAGTAGATCCGGCTGTCGCCCACATGGGCGAAATACATCCATTCCGGCGTGAACCAGCAAATACTGAGCGTCGCCCCCATCCCGGCGCATTCTTCGTACGAGTAACCGAGCTTGAGCAGGTCGCCGTGGATCGAACTGATCAGCTCGTTCAGGAGGTCGGAAAAACCGGTTCCCATGCCGGCGGCGGAAAGTCGAAAAGCCCGCGGAAACAACCGCGTGATGCGATCGACGGTAATGCGACTGGCAAATTCGCCTGATTTTGCGCCGCCCATCCCGTCACTCACGGCAAAAACAAAATCGCCCCCCGCCAGGGTCGATCGACCCGTCTTGCCGAGGTAATGCACTTCGTGCCCATTGAAGGTCAGAGCGAGGAACGCGTCCTCGTTATTCGGCCGGACACGGCCGATGTCGGTGACTCCGGACCAGAAAATCTGGGGCGGAGCGGAATGAAGCGAAGGCGTGGTGTTGGGAGATTCAGGCATGGGCTCAACCGGAAGGCTTCAAGGAAATGGGCTGGCCATCGCCGCCGTTTAGGATGGTCGCAAACTCGAAATCGATCACGCAAAACCGCCCGTCCGAAACCCGATAGGTGATATTGCGCAGCTCCCGATCCTCGTGACGGACCCCGTAGCCTTCGAGCTCCGTAAACACCTCACGTTGACGCTCAGCGTTGAGTTGGTCGACCCGCTGCCCGCAATTCGTGGTGATGATCTTCAGGTTCTCCGGCTCGATCTCGAGCAGGCGAGGGACGAACGTGCAACCGCGCTCCTCCAAATACCGCAACACCCGGACTTCGTGTTCGAAGCGGTCCCGGGCTTGGTGTCCCCTGAAAACCTTATGCACCCGCCCGTCGTATCCGATTCGCACGGAGGCGCGGGCGGTATCCTTCACATCATGCATAAAGGTCTAAATTCCGCGGTGGTCGATCGACTGGCAAGCGTGGCGTGCGGAAACCACCCGGGGAGAGCAGCCGGGCCGAAAAGAAACGCATCGTAGAGCAACTTCTTGTCACGGCTGGCATATGAGCTGCTTCACGAACCTTTAGGGCTTTTCCTCTGTGCAAGACCGGAAAATTTCTCAGTGTCACCCTGCTCGTTTCAATTCCCGCCTCAAAATTCAACTCTTATGGCCAAACTCAAACTGGAATACATCTGGCTCGACGGTTACACGCCGTTGGCCAGCCTCCGCTCCAAGACCAAGATCATCGATGGCGACCCCGCCAAGCTAAAGCTGGAAGACCTCCCAGTCTGGGGGTTCGACGGCAGCTCGACGCAGCAGGCTGAAGGGAAAAGTTCCGACTGCCTGCTCAAGCCGGTGGCGCTTTTCCCCGACAGCACCCGGAAAAATGGTTTCCTCGTTATGGCCGAAGTGCTGCTGCCCAACAGTCAGCCTCATCCGACAAATTCGCGAGCGACTATCCCGGATGATCCGGATACGTGGTTTGGTTTCGAACAGGAATACTTCTTTTACCAAGACGGCCGCCCGCTTGGCTTCCCGGAGGATGGCTTTCCCGCCCCCCAAGGCCCCTATTACACGGGCGTCGGTTATCGGAATGTCGGCGACGTTGCGCGCGGAATCGTCGAACAACACATTGATATTTGCTTGGACGCTGGAATCAATATCGAGGGTATCAACGCCGAGGTCGCGAAGGGTCAGTGGGAGTTCCAGATCTTCGGCAAAGGCTCCAAGAGTGCCGCCGACCAGATGTGGGTGGCCCGTTACCTTCTGGCGCGCCTCTGTGAGCAATACTGCATCGATGTTGAATGGCGCTGCAAACCCGTCCTCGGACCATTCAATACTCCGCTCGATTGGAATGGCTCCGGCATGCATGCGAATTTTTCGACCAAGTTCACGCGCGAAACCGGTGGCAAAGCCTATTTCGAAAAGTTGATGGAGGCCTTCAACAAATACCGCGACGAACATATCGCGGTTTATGGTCCCGAAAACCACCTCCGGCTGACGGGGCTGCACGAAACACAATCGATCGACAAATTCTCCTACGGTCTCGCTGACCGCGGTGCGTCGGTGCGTGTCCCGCACAGCTTCGTCAACAGCAGCTACAAGGGCTACCTCGAGGACCGCCGGCCGAATTCAGCCGCCGATCCGTATCTCGTCGCCGGTCGAATCATTAAAACGATTCAGACGGTTTCCACGTCTTAACGAAGGCGACGTGTTTCGCATGACCAAGGCGCCATCCTCCGATGGCGCCTTTTTACTTTTGGTCTATGCCGTTCACAGAGCGGCATGAGCCCAGTTCGGTCGATTTCGCTCGGAGACCACACCGCGCTTCGGCAAAGTCGGGGGGATGCCTGACGCCGCCCCTTCGCCTCCAGTCCGTATCTGGGAGTGGACGCAGACCGCGCTCCTCGCGGGAAATCTGGGGTGGACCACGCTTTGTCTTGGGGGAGTTCTGCCGGAAACGCTGGTGGTGACGAGAATCCTGACGGCGCTCCGACAAACTGGAGCGGTTTACGTTAAGTCGGAGCCGCATCTTTTAGTGGCGCGGACCAACCGAGTCGCTTTTGGCGTCAAATAAAAAAGCCCGGCACGGGCCAGGCTTTGAAAGGGACGACAGAATCGCGACTATTTCAGCAGCATGTCCTTCACGGTTCGTCCGGCCGGAATCATCGGCAGCACGTGCTCCGTGTAGGGAACGATGACATCGAGAACGTAGGGACCGTCGTGATCGAGCATCTCCTGAACCGCGGCGCGCAGTTCGCTTCTCTTGATCACGCGCCGGCCTTTCACGCCGAAGCCCTCGGCGATCTTCACGAAATCAGGATAGAGTGCATCCGGGTTATCGGGACTGCCTACATTGGATTCATCGCCCAGAATGGTGTTGCCCCGGACGCTGCCGTAGAAGCGGTCTTCCCACTGCACGACCATGCCGAGGTGCTGATTATTCAAAATCATCGCCTTCGCCGCGATGTTTTCGATTTTGGCGGTGGCAAGCTCCTGGATGTTCATCATGAACGAACCGTCCCCGTCGATATCGATGACTTGCTTGTCCGGATAGGCGACTTTGGCGCCGAGCGCGGCGGGATAACCAAAACCCATCGCCCCGAGGCCGAGGGAACTCAGAAAGCGGCGGGGTTCGTCGAACCGGTAGAACTGCGCCGCCCACATCTGGTGCTGGCCGACGCCGGTCGCGATGATGGCGTCACCTTTGGTGAGTTCGTACAGCATGGCCACCGCCTCTTGGGGCACGATGTGCTTGCTCTTCTCGAAGCGGAACGGGTGATCTTTCTTCCACGTGGCGATTTGCGCGTGCCAAGCACTGGTGTCCGGCGGTGTGAATTTCTGACCGGCGGCGAGGTCGTTCAACCGCGTCAACGCATACTTGATGTCGCTGGTGATCGGAAGCTGCACCCGCTTGTTCTTGTTGTGCTCGGACGTATCTATATCGATGTGAACGATCTTCGCCTCGGAGGCGAATTTGCTGGTGTCGCCCGTGATGCGGTCGTCAAAGCGCGCGCCGAAGGCCAGCAGCAGATCGCTTTGGTCCACCGCCCAGTTGCCGTAGGCGGAACCGTGCATGCCGAACCATTGCATCGAGAGCGGATGAGTTTCCGGAAATGCCCCCAAGCCCATCAGCGTCGTCGCCACCGGCACATTGGTCCTTACCGCGAACGCCTTCAGTTCCCGGTGCGCTTCGGCCGAAATGATGCCGCCGCCGGCATAAAGCACCGGGCGTTTTGCATGAGCGATCATCGCCAGCACTTCCCTAAGCTGTTCGTCGTTGGCATGCGGGATTGCCGTCGCATGGGAACTGCGGAATTCCACCGTCGCCGGAAACACCGGTTGAAATTTCGCCTGTTGGACGTCCTTCGGAATGTCGATGACCACCGGGCCAGGCCGACCGCTGCGAGCGAGATGAAAGGCTTCCTTGAAGATGCGCGGCAGATCCTTCACGTCCATGACGAGGTAGGAATGCTTCACGATCGGGAGGGTCATGCCGTAGAAATCCGTCTCCTGGAAGGCCATCTTCCCGATGTACTTCGAAAACACCTGGCCGGTGATCGCGACCAGCGGGATCGAATCCATGAACGCATCGGCAATGGCCGAGACGAGGTTGGTCGCGCCCGGGCCGCTCGTGGCCATGCACACGCCCACCTTGCCGGTGGCCCGGGCATAGCCTTCGGCCGCAAACGAGCCGCCCTGCTCGTGACGAGGGAGGATGACGCGAATCTTGTCCGTGCGGGCGAGCGACTGGTGGAGTTCCTGCGAGGCACCGCCGGGATAGGCGAATACCACGTCGACTCCCTCGCGGATCAGCGACTCGACAACGCAGTCGGAACCCTTCATTTCGCGGCCGATCTCGGCTTGGGGAAACGCAGCGGGAGAGGTGGTGTCTTTTTTCATGGCAATGGCTTTCGGTAAAACCACAGAGCAAAAACAATTGCCCGGGGATGACGCAAGCTTCGCGATTGAAACCCGGTGGCCCGCGAATTTTGCTGGCACGGCACGAACCTCGGCCCACGTTGGGATTATGCTGAAATTGCTCTTTATCGGCGACATCGTGGGCCGGCCCGGCCGTGACATCGTGGCGGAGCGTCTGCCTCGGCTGCGGATCGAGCATGGCATCGATTTTGTCATCGCGAATGGGGAGAATGCCGCTGCGGGCTCGGGCATCACGGGCACCATCGCGAAATCGATTCTCGGTAGTGGGGTCGATGCGATTACCCTCGGTGATCACGTCTGGGATCAACGCGGCTGGGAAAACGAGATCACGGAAATCGAGCGAGTCTGCCGGCCGGCCAACCTGCCGGCTTCATGCCCCGGCTGGGATCATTTGATCATCGAGGCCCGCGGATTTCGCGTCGCGGTGTTCACCGTCCTGGGTCGCACTTACATGAATCTAAAGGCTGACTGCCCCTTTCTTGCCGCCGATCGGATGATCGGGCAACTCAAGGCCCAAGCGGACGCGATCATCGTCGAAATCCATGCCGAAGCCACTTCGGAAAAACAGGCTTTGGGCTGGTATTTGGATGGACGGGCCACGGCCGTGCTTGGAACGCATACGCACGTGCCGACCGCCGACAACCGCGTGCTGCCCAAAGGCACGGCGTTCATGTGCGACGTCGGCATGACGGGGCCTTACGCGAGTATTTTGGGTCGCGAGGTCTCGCCCGTGGTGGCGCGGTTTCTTGATGGCATGCCGCGGCGGTTTGAGGTGGCGACGGAGGATGTGCGGCTCTCCGGCGCGCTGATCGAAATTGGCGCCTCGATGGCCCGCGCGGAAAAAATCGAGCTCCTGACCGTTCGGCGCTGACGGTGCCGGGCGGCACCGCCTCGTGATATTTACGGGGTGGCCCCGTTTCGAACCGGCCGGCTTACGAGTGAATGGCACCCGCCTCCTCGTAAACTCCGAGGTGACGATAACGCTCGTAACGCAATTCCACGAGAATGTTTAAATCCATGCCAAGCAGGTTGTTGAGATGCTTTTTGAGGGCATATTTCAGCGCACTGGCAGCCTGCGCCGGATCGTTATGGGCGCCGCCGAATGGCTCGGGAATCACTTCATCGATTACGCCCAGCTTTTCAAGATGGTCGGCGCTGACCTTGAGCGCTGCCGCGGCCTTGGGCGCCGCCGCACTGTCCTTCCAGAGAATGGCCGCACAGCCCTCCGGCGTGATAACCGAGTAGTAACTGTTTTCGAACATCAGCACGCGGTCGGTTACGCCGATCCCAAGCGCTCCGCCGGAGCCGCCTTCGCCCACCACGATGGAGATCGACGGAGTGCGGAGGATGGCCATCTCGCGGAGATTGACCGCGATCGCCTCGGACACGTGCCGGGCTTCGGATTCCACGCCTGGAAATGCGCCGGGCGTGTCGATAAAGGTCAGGACTGGCAAACTGAATTTTTCCGCCATGCGAAACAGGCGCAGGGCTTTACGGTAGCCTTCCGGCTGCGGCATGCCGAAATTCCTGGCGATTCTCTCCTTGGGATCGCGGCCCTTTTGTTGCGCGACAATCATCACCGGGCGGCCGTTGAAAAAGGCCGTGCCGCCGATGATCGCGCGGTCGTCGTTATACTGCCGGTCGCCGTGCAGTTCCTGGAAGTTTTCGCAAATTGTCGAAATGTAATCGAGCGCATAGGGCCGCTTCGGGTGCCGGGCGATCAGCACTTTCTGCCACGGGGTGAGGTTCGCATAGATCTGACGCTGCATCGTCTCGATCTTGCCCTCGATGGCGTGGACCTCTGTGGCCACGTCCACACTCGTTTCAATCGACCGTTGGCGCAATTCATCGAGCTCTTTGACGAGCTCGCGCAACGGTTTTTCGAACTCCAACACGTAGGCCGGCGTTTCCATTGCGGGCAGGTTACGGAATGCCCGCGAACCGTGTCAACGGGCACGGTAATATGGCTTCAACGCGCAACCGGGATCCTCGCCGGGAAGGCCCGGGCCTCCGTCACTTGTCGTCGGCCGGACTCTGCAACTGTTCTTTCCAGCTGCCGATTTTCGCCTGAGCGCCGAAATGCTCGGCCCGCGCCTTGTCGCCGCGCTCCATCCAGATTCGCGAGAGCGTGGTGTTGATGAAAAGGTCACCCGGGCGCAGGGCATGGGCCCGCTCGGCAGCGGCCAGTGCCGGAGCGAGGTGCCGCAACGAAAAATTGACCTCGGCGAGCGCATGCCAGGCTTCGAACGACTCGGGCGTGTCCGCCGTCGCACGCCGGAGCTTATCCAATGCGGAATCGGTGTCGCCGCTCGCATAATCGGCAGTGGCGTCCTCTATGAGCGTTTGGAGTTCATCGGCGGTCATGTGGCTTGAGTGTGGAGCTCGGTGGGGAAAATGAAAGGCCAGCCTTGGGTCCTCGAGGCAGCGGCAATGGGAGTGGGACGGGCTGCCATGCCTTAAACGATGAACATTGCGTCGCCGTAGCTGAAGAAGCGGTAATTTCGGGCGATCGCTTCCCGGTAGATCTCGCGCACCCACTGAATTCCATCCATCGAGCCCGGCGTCAAAAACGCGGCCACCAGGCAGAGCAGAGTGGAGCGGGGTTGGTGAAAATTGGTGATCAGCGCGTCGACTCCGTGAAATATCCGAGGCGGATAGATGAAAAGCCCGGCCTCGCCGAAGCATAGAACGCTGTCCGGCAGTGGTGTCCCGTGACGAGCCAGAAAATCTTCAATGGTCCGGACGCTCGTCGTCCCAACCGCGATCCGGCGACCAACACGGGGCGGAAAAAGCATCCGCTGGGTGTCCGGGGGAATCTCGTAGAGTTCGCGGTGAATCACGTGTTCCTCAATCGTGGCGGCTTCGATCGGTTTGAAGGTGCCGAGTCCGACATGAAGCGTTACGTCAGCGGTTCGCACTCCGCTGGCCGAGAGCCGCTCCAGCAACTGCGCGGTGAAATGCAACCCCGCGGTGGGCGCGGCGACCGCCACCTGTCTCGCTTGATCGGCGTAAACGGTTTGGTAGCGGTCCAAATCACTTGCCCGTTGGGCGGCATTGGCCGCGGCGGCTGTGTCGTGTCGCGCGATGTAAGGTGGGAGCGGCACATCGCCGAGGCGGTTGGCGACGGCGGCAATCGTTTCTCCTCCTCCGGTCGTGAATTTTACCACGACTGTGCCGTCGTTTCCTTTTGCCAAGACTTCACCTGAAAAGGCACGGCTCGGATGGGCAAACGTGGCACCAACTGGCAGCTTGCGGCCTGGTTTTACGAGGCAGGACCAAATATTTTTATCACTGGCGGGGCGGAGCAAAAAGCACTCAACCTTCCCGCCGGTCGGACGCTGCGCGTGCAATCGGGCCGGCAGGACCGCGGCATTGTTGCGAAACAGCGTGTCACCCGCGCGCAGAAATTGCGGCAGATCGGAAAATACCTGATGCGTCAGCGTGCGGTTCGCCCGGTCGACCACCAGCAGGCGCGATTGATCCCGTTGGGCCGACGGAGTCTGGGCCACCAGATGGGATGGCAACTCGTAGTCGAAGAGATCGGTGGCGAGAGGCACGGATGAAATTTCCAACGGCGGAACGGAATCCCGTGGAGCGACAGTCGGGAGAGACCGCGAAAGGCTGCGTGCCCGACGGCGGTTGACCGGTGCTGAGCCGTTCCGCGGTGGAAAGTAAAAACGATGAGAGTCGCGGGCGGCCGTTACCGGGCGATCAGCTTCAGGAACTCGGCGTTCGTCTTGGTCTTCGAGAGGCGGGCGATCATGGTTTCGCAGGCTTCCTCGATTTTCTGCTGCACCAGGGCACGGCGGAAGAAATGAATGCCTTCGAGCGTTTTCGCGTCGATGAGCAGTTCCTCTTTGCGTGTGCCGCTGGCGGCGACATTGATCGCCGGCCACAGGCGCATCTCGGCGCACTTGCGGTCGAGCACGAGTTCCATGTTACCGGTGCCCTTGAACTCTTGGAAAATCACGTCGTCCATGCGGCTGCCCGTTTCCACGAGCACGCTGGCGACGATGGTCAGGGAACCGCCTTCCTCCGTCTTGCGAGCGGTGGCAAAAAGTTGGCGCGGTTTCTCCAGCGCGCGAACATCGAGTCCGCCGGAACCGGTGCGGCCGGAATTGCGGGCCGTGTTGTGCGCCCGGGAGAGGCGGGTGATCGAATCGACGAAGAGGACCACGTCGCGGCCCGTTTCCACGAGCCGCTTGGCCCGTTCGATGCACAGGTCGGCAATGCGAATGTGATTCTCGATCTGTTCGTCGTTCGACGACGCCCAGATTTCCGCGGCCGTCACGCTGCGGCGGAAATCGGTGACTTCCTCCGGGCGTTCGTCGACCAGGAGAATCATGACGTGGCACTCGGGATTGTTTTCGAGCACACCCAACGCCATGTCGCGGAGGAGGGTGGTCTTGCCCGTGCGCGGCGGTGCGACAATGAGTCCACGGGTGCCCTTGCCGATCGGACAGAAGAGGTCGACGGCACGCGTCGTCATCCGTCCATCCTTCTTCTCCATCTTGAGGTGCTGGTTCGGGGAGATGGTCGTGAGGGTCGTGAACTCGAACTTTGCGCGCCGGTCCTCGAGGGCCACGCCATCCACGGTCTCGATAAAGCGCATTTTTGGGTTCGGGAAGCGGCTGTCCGGCGGGAAAGCGGTGCCGCCGATCATGGAGCCGGATCGCAGTTTGAACCGCCGGATAAGCTCCTTTGGCACAAAGGGATCCGTAGGACGTCGTTTGCTCCCGCGGCTCACGTCGACCAGCTGGCCGTTGCCACCCCGCTGGATATCAATATCGAGCACTCCTTCGACACGGATGGTATTTTCTACGAGGGCCGGAGCGGATGCGGCAGCACCGCTATCTGTCGGGGCAGGCGGGGGCACCGCGGCGGCAGGCGCGTTGGTGGCGATGGGAGCCGAGGCGGTCAGGGAACTGTCCGCCGGGGCGGACGAGGATTTCTTTTCCATACAGTAATTGAGGGCAGAACACGTCCCGCGCTTGACGCTCGAAACTCGCAGCAGGATAAGATCAGTGGTTCGCTAATTTTAACCCTAAATCCGACACGCACGTGCCAGACCAGACGATTACCTCAGTATCCCGGGAGCACCGGAAATTCAGGCCTTCGGCCGAGTTCAAAGCCCAAGCTAATCTTGGGAGTGATGCGGCTTACAAAAGGCTCTACTCAGAGTCTGTCAACTCCCCAGAAAAGTTCTGGGACCGACAGGCCAAGGAACATATTGTGTGGCGCAAGCCCTACAAAAAGGTGCTCGATTGGCGCCCGCCGCATGCGAAGTGGTTTGTCGGCGGTAAGCTCAATGTGGCCGAAAACTGTCTCGATCGCCACCTTGGCACTCATCGCGAGAATAAGGCTGCCCTGATTTTCGAAGGTGAGCCGGGCGATGTAAGGACAATCACTTACAAGCAGTTGCATTTCCATGTGTGCCGGATGGCGCACTTTTTTGCCAATCTGGGAGTGGGAGAGGGCGACCGGGTCGCGATCTACATGCCCATGATCCCCGAGGCTGTCATTGCCATGCTGGCCTGCGCGCGGGTGGGCGCGATTCATACCGTTGTTTTCGGCGGTTTCAGCCCCGAAGCGCTCAAGGACCGTATCAATGACTGTAAGGCCAAACTCGTGATCACGGCCGACGGCGGCTGGCGCCGGGGCAAGATCATCGAACTCAAAGCGAACGTCGACAAAGCGGTCGAAAACACTCCGACGGTGCAGACTGTGCTCGTCGTCAAGCGTTGCGGCAACCCGATCAAGATGACCGAGGGCCGCGATGTGTGGTGGAACGAGGCTTGGAGCGGCGCGCCGAATACTCATAAGGCCAAGGCGTTCGATTCCGAGCACCCGCTTTTCATTCTCTACACCTCAGGGTCGACCGGAAAGCCGAAGGGCGTTCTGCACACGAGCGCGGGCTACCTGCTCGGCTGCAAACTCAGCTCACACTACGTTTTCGATCTGAAGGAAACCGACCGCTATTTCTGCTCCGCCGACATCGGTTGGATCACCGGCCACAGCTACGTCGTGTATGGCCTGCTTTCGAATGGCTCCACCGTGTTCCTTTATGAGGGCGCGCCCAATCAGCCCGAGCCCGACCGGTTCTGGCAGATGATCGACCGGCATGGGATCACAATCCTCTACACCGCGCCGACCGCTATCCGCGCTTTCATGCGTTGGGGCGATAATTATGTCCTCCGTCATCGGCTCGATTCGTTGCGCCTCCTCGGCTCCGTTGGTGAACCCATCAATCCTGAGGCGTGGATGTGGTATCACACCCTGATCGGCAAGAAACGCTGCCCCATCGTCGATACTTGGTGGCAGACCGAAACCGGTTCGATCATGATCACGCCGCTGCCCGGTATCACCGCCACGACCCCCGGATCGGGAACGCGGCCGTTCTTCGGTGTCGTCGCCAAAGTCGTCGACGACAAGGGCAACGAGGTCCCGCGCAACAGTGGGGGCAAACTCGTTCTCACTCAGCCGTGGCCTTCCATGCTGCGGACGCTGTGGGGTGACGATGATCGCTATAAACGCCAATATTTCAGCGAATTTCCCGAGCACCCGCACTATTACTTCACCGGCGATGGCGCCCGGCAGGACAAGGACGGCTACTTCTGGATCGTCGGTCGGATTGATGACGTGCTCAACGTCTCCGGCCACCGCATCGGCACTGCCGAAATTGAAAGTGCGCTCGTATCGCATCCTGCGGTTGCCGAAGCGGCGGCGGTGGGCCGGCCGGACGAACTCAAGGGGCAGGCATTGGTGGTGTTCGTCACGGTAAAATCCGGCATCCAGCCGACTGAGGAATTGAAGGAGCAATTGCGCGCCCACGTCGGACGTGAGATCGGTTCGCTTGCGAAGCCCGACTCGATTCGTTTTGCCGCGGGCCTGCCGAAGACCCGAAGCGGAAAAATCATGCGCCGCATCCTCAAGGACATCGCCGCCGGCGGCGAGGTGAAGGGCGACACGAGCACACTGGAGGATTTTGCCGTGATCGCCGCCTTGCAGTCCGAAGAGTAAAACCCGCGGGTATCGCCCGTGTTTTTCTTTCGAGGGCGGGTCATCGCGACCCGCCCTCTTTTTTTACCTGTTGCCGCAGGTGCGACCTTCGAGTTTCACTGTCGTCCTCCCCTCCATGCCCGTGCTTCGCCCAGGCCGGACGCCTGCCTTTACCCTGATCGAACTGCTCACCGTACTGGCGATCGTGGCGATCCTCTCCGCCATTGCCCTCGGGGGAGTCACCGGGGCCAAACAGCGGGCTAACATCGCGCGCACCAAATCCGAACTGGCGGCGCTATCCGCGGCACTGGAGGACTACCGCCGGTTGTATGGCGACTATCCGCAAACGGGCAATTTTGCGCAGGCGCCCCTGGACCCCGGCAACCCTCCCGCAGCACCGGCGGCGAGCACGGCGCAGGTGAAGCTCTTTAATTGCCTCACCGGGGGTTTCGGTCCGACGCGCATGGCATCGACCGATGATCGTCTCGCCGGTCCATCGTTTGTGGCGGTCGGCCGCTTCACGCTCAATGGCACGCTCAGCAATACGTTTCAGGTCGTAACCGCCAACGCGCCCCGCCCGCCGTTCAAGCAGGAGGAGCGGGTGTGTTTTCTCGATCCGTGGGGGCATCGTTACCTCTACTACTACAAGCGGCCGGGCAACGCGGCCGCATGGCAGTCCTCGGGCTACGTGCTTTACTCGGCCGGTCCAGACGGAGCGCACTCGGTGCCGATCAACCAGAACACCGGGGTGCGGCTTGCTACTCAAGCCACCAACAACGCCGACAATATTTACGCGCATCCCTGACACATGAAAAATCCGCTCCGCGTTGCCAGCGATCGGCCTTCCCGCGATAGGGGAGCCTTCACGCTGATCGAACTCCTCACGGTCATTGCCATCATCGGCATCCTCGCCGCCATCCTGATTCCGACCGTTTCGTCGGCCCGCGCCGCTGCCAACAAGGCGAAAACCCGCGCGCAGTTCAGTCAGTGGGGCACCGCCATCGAGGCCTTTCGGCAGGAGTACGGTTACTACCCGACGTTCGATACGACAAATAAGGTTAACGGTGGCGCCACCACCACCGCGACGGCCTTGCACCGCTTCCACGACACGATGGTCGGCACCCGCCGCGACGGCATCACCCAACTCCCCGCTTTGCGTCCCGGCGCACAGCCCAATCCTCCTCCGCCGGAAGCGCAAAATACCCGCCGGATCAAATTCATCCAGTTCACGGACGCAGACTTCGTCACCCAGGCGGATGTCACCGCTGGCCGGGCCACGTCGGCGCAGCTCAATTTCATCCGCGATGCCTTTTTCAACACCGACATCGTGGTCCTCGTGGACCGGAATCTCGACGGCAAGATCGTCCTCGGCGGCGGCACGTCCGGCGACGGCTACACCACACTGCCGACCGTCCGCCCGGCCGACAATCCGACCGGCGCGGCCATCACGGTGAACACGTCGGGCACGACCGCTGATTTCCCCAGCGGCACCACCGGGGTTCGCGCCGGTGTCATTTTCTACTGCGCCCCGCCCCGGGCGACAACCAGCAGCGACCTCATCATGAGCTGGAAATGACGACCGTCGTTTCTTCACCAGTCACGTCCATGCCAGTCGCTTCTCATTCCCGCCGCGCCTTTACGCTGCTGGAGCTGCTCGTTGCCGTGTCGATGATCGTCGTGCTCGTTGTCGTAGTGGGATCGGGTCTTGCCGGACGTGGCTCCGACGGCGCCGCACTGATTTCAGCCCAGAACTCCCTGGTCTCCCTTGTCGGCGCCACGCGCGCCCAAGCCGCACTTCATGGCAGCACGGCGCGCTTGTTGGTGTATGCTTCGCCTCCTCCGGGCGGCGAGGCGGACAAATACCTCCGTTACCTGCAGGTCGTGCGTGATGTATCGGCCGGGTCGACTCAGTCGACGTGGGCGTCGGCGGGCCATCCCGTTACGCTCCCCGCCGGCGTGTTCGTGGTGCCGCCGGCCGGCATCACCACCACCGGTAACTTTGCTTGGAATCTCAACACGGCGACCGGCCCAATATCGCTCTTCGTTAATCGCACCGCCGTCCGCCTCATCGTCGACGGCCAGCCGTTTGGCGGCGCGACGGGTGGTCTCGCCTTCTACATCGAATATGCGCCGGATGGTCGCGTCACCCCGAGCTTCGTGGGCAGCACGAGTTCTCCGAAACTCGCCGTGTCCACCGCGCAGGCGGCGGCCAACGCTGTCCCGCGCTTCAACAACGCCAACGCGGTTCGCGGCCTTCTGTTGCGGCTCAGCGGTGCGGTCTC
>CANEVO010000038.1 GCA_947442255.1 Opitutia bacterium | reverse complement strand
TCCCGTTACGGTTACGGCGGGCGGCCGGGTGACCCAGGACATCGAACTGACCTCCGATATCTACAAGATGGAGAAATTCACCGTCGCCGGTGAGCGCGAGGGCACGGCCCGGGCCGAAACCCTGCAGCGCCTCGCGCCGAACGTGAAGAACGTCGTTTCCTCCGATACCTTCGGCAACATCGCCGACGGCAACATCGGCGACATGCTCCAGCACGTGGTCGGCATCACCGCCGACTATAACGGCCCCGACGTCCGCCAGATCAGCATCCGCGGCGTCGGTTCAGCGCTGAGCTCGGTGACGATGGACGGCGCGCAGGTCGCCAGCGCCCAGTCCGCCGGCACCGGCCGCCAGTTCGAGTTCGAGACCGCCTCGCTGGGCAACATTGAGTCGATCGAAGTCACGAAGGCTCCGACGCCCGACATGGACGGCGCTTCCATCGGCGGGACCGTCAATCTCATCACGAAGAGCCCCTTCGACAGCAAGCAGGGGCGCGTTTTCACCTACTCCGTCGGTCTGACAACGCAGCCGTCTTATGCCGGCCCCGTGGAAGCGAAGTGGAAGCAGGTGTTCAAGGGGTTCGGTCCCTCGATGAACTTCAATTACTCCGACGTCATCGGCGCGAAGCGCAACATCGGTATCAGCCTCACTGGCACGGTGCACAGCCAGCCCGCCGGTGGTGGCTTGATCGCCAGCAGTTACGAGCGCAAAAACGAACCGGGACCGGCGTTTGCGAACAGTATTAGCCGCTACATCGTTAACGGTGCCACGCGGTCGCGCATCGCGACCGGAGCCAAGGTGGTCTACAAGTTGAGCGAGCAGACCGCGATCTCGGTCAATACGGTCTTCAATTTCTTCCATGAAAACAACGATACCCGTTGGCAGACACTGAACTCGGCGGTCACGACCAACGCCGCGCTCCCGAGCCTAATCGCCACGGTGGATGCCGCCGGTAATCGCACGGGTGGCGGGTTTGTGAAACCGGGATACACGAATTCGTTCACGCAGATCTTCGCCAACAGCGTCGAGCCGGCGACCCCGGGTTCCGGTGGCCGTGATGTTGCCTATTACACCTCCAGCTGGACCAACCAGGGCGGTACGGCGAACCTCAACGTGTCATCCAACGACAAGTCTGGTCGCACGTACGTTTTTGCTCCCAGCGTCCGTCACCGGTTTCCTGGCCTGCTCATCGACTACGGGATCTCGTACTCCGACTCGGCCACTTATTACGACGTGATTCACGAGCAGGATAAGTACAAGGCCCGTCCCACTGGTGGTGTGTTTCTCGAAATCCCGAATCTGGGCTTCGTGATCGACCGTTCGAAGGACGACAAGATCCCCACGGTCCGCCAGACACAGGGGCCCGACTGGCAAAACTTCAATAATTACACTCGCCTGCGCATTGATCAGACCGACAACCGCGGCTACGATCGGGTTTATAACGTCAACTTCGATCTGAAAAAGGAGCTGAGCCTCTCGATGCCCACGTTTTTCAAAACTGGCTTCGTCGGCAAGCGGCAGACCCGCAAGCTCTGGAACAGCCCGTACCGGTACTTTTACACCGGACCCGACAAAATCCTGAACACGGCGGACGACAATGTCGGTATCCAGCAGTTCAGTGCGTTCCCGAAAGACCTCACGGACGACGAAGAGAAATATTACCGCAATCGAGGCGGCGTTCCGCCGTGGGTCGATGCCTACAAGGTCGCCGCCCATCGCCGCGACAATCCGAGTCTGTGGAAGCAGGACGTCGAACTCCAGGCGCGCCAGCGCCTGACTTCCGATCAGCAGATCGAGGAGAACATCGTCGCCGCGTACCTGATGGCGAACACACGCGTTACGCGTCAGATCTCCATCCTTACCGGCGTGCGCATGGAGGACACCGCCGTGCAAGGCGCAGGTCCGTTGAATTACGTCAGCCCGCAGGAAACCGCCCGTCGCGCCGCCTTCGTCGGACCGATCAATGATGCGGAGGTGATCCGTCGGACCGTGGCTCAGTACAGTGGCCGCACCACGGCTGAGGGCGAATACCGCTTCTTCCTGCCGGGCGTGCACCTGAAGTACGAGCCCACCCAGGGCTTCGTGACCCGCCTCAGCTGGTCCACGGGCGTCGGCCGTCCGCCGTTCGGAAACATCATTCCGAATCTCTCGGTCAATGATGCGGGACAGTCGATCTCCGTCACAAATCCGAGCCTCAAGCCGCAGTACGCCCGCAGCTGGGACTTCAGCGGAGAGTATTACTTCAATCCCCAGGGCATGATTTCGTTCGGTGCCTTCCACAAGAGGATCGAAGACTACATCCAGAGCGACAGCAGTCAGTTCGTCGGCACCGGTCAGAACAACGGCTATGACGGCCAGTACGCCGGTTACCGGATCAGCACCACGGTCAACAGCGGCTACGCTCAGATCCGTGGTCTCGAATTCAACTACCAGCAGCAGCTGGTCTTCCTCCCGGGCCTAGCCCGCGGTCTCGGTGTTTACATGAACGCGACGAAGCTTTGGACCAAGGGACAAAACTCAGCGTTCGTCACCGGCCCAGGCAGCAGCGCGGGCGGTACGCTTGCCGGTTTCCTCGACTTCACGGGCAATCTCGGTCTGAGCTTCCGCGGCTATGGCTTCGACCTGCGCCTGCAGGCGGTTTATCGCGGTGAGTACCTGATCTCTAACTCGACCACGCCGGCGCTCGTCACCTGGCAGAAGCCGAAGACCTCCTGGGGCTGGAAGTCCCGCTACGCCTTCTCCCCGAAATTGAGCGCGTTCCTCGACCTCGAGAACTTAACTTCGACGCTGCTCGACGATCGTTACGCCGCCTACGCGGACCGTCCGACCTACTGGCGGACGTTCCACCCGAAGGTCGTGTTCGGCATCTCCGGCCGGCTCTGATCCCGCCGCTTTCTTGCCACCGTCGCATCCTTCGGGGTGCGGCGGTTTTTTTTGCCCGGAGGAGATTGCCCGCCGCACGCCCAACCGCGGCAAGCGCAGCCAGACGTCGTCGCCTCCGACCTGCAAGTTGAACTGCAATTCTGGCAGGCCCTTGCGCTCTTGCTGATAGGCCGAAAAAAACTCTGTGGGAACCGAGAAGGCCAGCTTGGTTTTCAGCTTCTCGACTTGCTCGATGTAGTTGAGCAAATCGAGTATTTGCGGGGCGCCCGCTGCAAGCCCCTCGATCACTTCTTGGCTCCCTTGCCTTGGCTCACCTTGGCCGGCGGAACAGACAGTCCGAGTTGCTCACAGTGCGCGAAGACTGGGGCCTCAAGCATGTTGGTCAGGCCACGGTTCTCGCGCGCTGCTGCAACCTCGAGCAGCGCCTTGAACCGAGGGGAGACGCGGAAGCTCATGGAGACAGACCTGTCGGCGGCCATGGTAATTGTCTTTGTATCAGGAGTGTCCGGAATTAACCCGCCAACCTAGAACAAGTTAGGAATATCATCCGTGAAGTTGCTTGTATCAAGATATATAGAACGTGGCGCAAAGAGTTCTGCGACAGGAACTTTCTCGAAGGGAGTGACGGAGAGGACTTGAAGGATTTCATGCAAACTGGGCTTCAGTTTCAGGGTCTTCTTGAGGATGGCCACCAGGAGGTAGGTGCTGATCGCCGACCAGATCTGAATGCGTACCGCGTTGTCGGAGGTGCCGATGAACGAGCGGATGCGCAGGTGCTGTTTGATCCAGCGAAAGAACAGCTCGATTTGCCAACGCGACTTGTAGATCTCGGTGATTTTGAAGGCCGGCAGCGAGAAGTGGTTGGTCAGAAAAATGAGCGAGTGCTCGTGGGCGGCATCGAGATAACGAATCCGGCGCAGCAAATCGGGGTAACCTTGACGCGAATAGAAGCCGCGCAGCCGGATCGATTGATCGCAGCGCAGGCCCGTGGTTCGGTCCACGGGACGACTGCAACTCACGTAAGAATGCAGGTTCGATTTGGCGCGAATGACGAAGAAAGCACCGGCTTGCGTGAAGCGAGCCAGCCGCGTGAAATCCAAATAGCCGCGATCCATCACATAGATCGAACCGGGTTCGATCGGAAGATCGTTGAGCAAGTTGACCTCGTGCACCGCGCCCGTTGTCAGAGCGAGAAACGTCGGAATCGAGCCACGCAGATCCAAGAGCGTGTGCAGTTTGATCGCGGCCTTGGTCGAACGAAAATGGGCCCAGGGAAAAAGGCTCAGACACAAGTCGATGACCGTCGCATCGAGGGCGTATACCGTTTGATCGAACTCGAGCGCAAACGGCTCCGTGGCGTAAAGCTTGCGCGCTCGACGAATCAAACTCTGGGCCCAGTCCGCGTAGATGCGCCAATCGCGCAGCTCGTTGGCCTCGGCGAGGGTGCTTCGCCTGACGTCGCTGCGAAACCCCATCTGATAAAGCAGTTCGGTCCGCGAATGCAGCGAGGACTCCAAGTCGCGCAGGCTCTCGCGAAACGTGAGCTGAGCAAACGCCATCGCGAGCCACTGATCGTGACAGCCAAATCCTTTGGTTGCCGCATCGCCGTGATAGCGCTGAACGCAGCGGCGAAAGGTCTCGCGATGCCCCAGGCCCACCACTTGCGCAAACACAGTTTGAGAAGCCATCCATGCAGAATGGAGCGCGATCGGTCTGGCCAAACGCAAAATGCGTCACACCCTCCACGGCGAGCAATCCGCTGAAGCACTTTATGTTACACAACCTCATCAATCGTTATTCCGGACAGTCGTGATGCGCGATATCGTCATAAAAGCGTTCCTCCTCTTGCTGGTCTGCGTAGTGACGGCAGTGGCGCAGCAGCAGCAAACGCCGAAGCGATCGCACCGGCGTCGGCCGATTATCCGTATGCGACGGCGACCGTGCTCCTCCAGCGCGGCGCTCTTTGGCGATCGATCCGACGCACCGGCCCGCGAGCACGCTGCTTTGGCAACTCGGTAACTGAATTTTCCGATGCACCTGCGTAATCCCGAGACACTCCCGAACGCGCGCGATCGTGGATGCGCGCTTTGGTGCATGAGTCGGTGTTGGCGTGGGGTCATTGCGTTGCTCGGTGGTGTGACACTGGCGTTCAGTCAACCTGCAACGGCGCCTGCGACGTGGACGGCCCGGGTGTGGCAGGCGGACGATGGGCTGCCCGACAATCGCGTCACAGGAGTCACGCAGACGCCCGATAGTTTTTTGTGGGTGGCCACGCGCGGCGGATTGGTGCGGTTCAACGGTTCCACCTTTCAGGAATTTGACTTGAGCGCGGTGGAGGGCGTGGTCGGCAATGGCGCGCGCGCGATGTATTCCGATACACGCGGCAACCTCTGGTTGGGTGGCTACCGGGAGGAGGTCATCCGCGTGGGCCCCGATTCCCTGCAGGTTTTCACGACGGCGCACGGCATGCCGGCGGGCCAGTTCACTGGGTTTGCAGACGATGCCGAGGGCAACGCCTGGTTCGCGTTCGGCGGACAACTTTTTCAGTTGAAGGGCGACCGGATGCAGGAACTGAAAATGGCGGCTGGCGGCGGGACGGGCGGCCGGTCATCCGTGGCCCGGGATCGCGACGGCCACGTCTGGGGCTCGCGCAACGGGCGGCTCGGCGTGCTCCGCGCCGATCGGTTTGAGGAGCGTTTCCGGCTAGAGAGCCGCGAGGTATTTCTCGCGGGCGCGCGCAGCGGCGGTTTGTGGGCGTGCGTGGGGTCGCAGCTTTGCCGGGTGGGCGACCGCGTGACGCCGGCGGTCGCCGCCGGGTTGCCGACGGGGATCCGCGTACTCGCCATGATAGAGGATCGGGCGGGAGCGGTGTGGATCGGCACCGCGTCGGATGGCTTGTTCCGCTACGATGGCCGCGGCGTGCAAAAGGTGGACACGTCGCACCAGCAGGTCTCCTCGCTGGTGGAGGATCGGGAGGGCAACATTTGGGCGGGGACATTTGGCGGCGGGCTGAACCGGCTCCGGCCGCGCGCGATTGAACTGATCGGTCCGCGGGCCGGACTGCCGTTCGAGTCGGTGACGTCGGTGTGCCAGGCGGCGGACGGCGAGTTTTGGGTCGCGGCGGGCAACGGCCTGCTCGCGCGCGGCGACGGCAAGGTATGGCGCGTCGTGCCCGAAGGCGGCGGCGCCGCGGCGTGCGTGGCGGCCGATCGGTCGGGCCGGATCTGGGTGGGCACGAGAGGGCAGGGCCTGCGGGAAATTTCGCCCCGGGAGGGCAAGGTGCGCACGTGGCTGCAAGGCGACGACCTGCCGAGCAATTCGATCCGCACGGTGATGGTGGCGGCGGATGACTCCGTGTGGTTTGGCACCAACGGCCCGCCGTGCCTCGTCAATCTCAAGCAAGGCGTGATGAAGATTTGGCCGACGCCGGAGGCGACCCGCAACATTCGCGCGCTCGTGCAGGATGCGAGCGGCGTGGTTTGGATCGGCACGTCGGATGGGCAGGTGCTTCGCGTGGCGGGCGACACCCTCGTGCACGGCCTGACGCCGGCCGACACCGGATCGACTTCGGTGCGGTGCATCCAGGCAACGGCCGATGGCAGCCTGTGGATCGGCTACGCCGGCCGGGGGCTCGGCGTTTTCCGCGATGGCAAGTTTGTGCAATTGACGGCCGCCTCCGGCCTGCCGGACGAATCAATCGCCCAGATCGCCACGGATCGTGTTGGGTCGCTCTGGCTGGCGGGCGCGCGCGGCCTCAGCCGGGTGATGTTGAGCGCGGCGACGGACGTGGCGGAAGTGCGGAAGGACAAACTCCGCGCCTTGCGGTACGGACAGGGCGAAGGGCTGCCCAATCTCCAGCCGCACTACGACAACGCCCCGGCCACGTGCCTGAGCCGTGACGGCCGCGTCCTGCTCGCGACGAGTCTCGGGCTGCTCGTGTTGACGCCGGAAAATCTCCGCGACAACCCGGTGCCGCCGCCGGTGGTGTTGGAGCGGATGACGATCGATGAGCGGACGATGGCGTTGCGCGCGCCGCGATTTCCGCTGCGCCACGCGGGGGCGCCCGACGTTATCGAACTCGACACGAACAGTTCCGCGCTGCGACTCCCGCCCGAACACCGGCGGCTGGCGTTTGAATTTGCCGCGCTGAGCTACGCGGCGCCGGAGAACGTGCAGTTTCGTTTTCGGTTGGAGGGCTTCGATGACGCGTGGACCGAAGCGGGCCGGCTGCGGACGGCGCAATATTCGCGGCTGGCGGCCGGCAGTTATACCTTTCGGGTCATCGCCAGCAACGATGCCGGCGTGTGGAGCGAGCAGGGCGCGACCCTGGCTTTTTCCGTGGCGCCGTTTTTCTGGCAGACCTGGTGGTTTCGGCTCGGCGGGCTGGGCGCCTTTACTGCGGCCGTGATCGCGCTGGTGCGGTGGGTGTCGTTTCGCCGGCTGCGCGTGAAGCTGCAACAGGCCCAGCAGCAATCGGCACTCTTCGAGGAGCGGACGCGGATCGCGCGCGACATCCACGACGACCTCGGTGGCAGCCTGGCCCACATCAAACTCCGGAGCGAACTCGCCCTGCAGGATCGAACGATGGCGAGTCCCGCGGACGAGCACTTGCGAGAAATCACCGGCACCGCGCAGAAAATGCTCACCTCGCTCGACGAGATCGTCTGGGCTATCAATCCCGGCAACGACACGCTGCCAAATCTAATCAGCTACCTCGGCCAGTATGCGGTGGAGTTTCTGCGCACGGCGGGCATCCGGTGCCTCGTCGATCTGCCCGACCATCCACCTGACATCGTGGTGACCTCGGATGTGCGGCATCACCTGCTGCTCGTCGTGAAGGAGGCGTTGACCAACGTCGTGCGCCACGCCGGAGCGCACGTGGTCGGCATCCAGGTGACACTCGCGGATCGGGCGCTCCAGGTCGTCATCGATGACGATGGCCGTGGACTGGCGCTCGGGCCGGATGCGCCGCCGGGCGATGGCTTGCGTAACATGCGCGAGCGCATGGCGGCGGTGGGTGGCGAGTTTCAGGTCGATCGCAAGGCTGGCCCGGGCACGCGGCTCAAATTCAAGGTCGCCATCGATTTTCCGGCCTGACGCGGCTCATACCTTCGTCCGATGGAGTCCGGCTCGCCCTTTCGCTCAATTGCCTTTCGAGTGTAGCCGGGTCGAACGCCTCATGATTATTAACGTCGCCATCGTAGAGGACAATGCCGGCACCCGCGAAGGCTTGGTCAAGCTGTTCAGTCAGGCGGACGGCTTTGCGTGCCAGCGATCCTACGCGACCGGGGAGGCGGCGGTGCTCGGCATCCCCCACGACCCGCCGCAGGTGGCGTTGATCGACATCAACCTGCCCGGAATCAGCGGCATTGAATGTGTGCGCCGGCTCAAGGAACGCTGTCCGGCACTGCATGTGCTGATGCTGACGACCTACGAGGAGAGTGATTTGATCTTCGAATCGCTGCGCGCCGGGGCGAACGGCTACCTGCTCAAAAAAATGCCCGCGAAGGAGCTCGTGGAGGCAGTCCAGCAGGTCCACGCCGGCGGGGCGCCGATGTCCATGCAGATCGCGCGCAAGGTCGTCGCACATTTTCACCGGTTGAAGGAGGCACCCGGCGAGATGAGCCAGCTCACCAAGCGCGAGAATGAAATTCTCGGCTGCCTGGCCAAGGGGTTTCTCTACAAGGAAATCGCCGAGCAACTGGGCATCAGTATGAGCACCGTCCGGACGCACATCCACTCGGTGTATGAAAAGCTGCACGTGCAGTCGCGCACTGAGGCGGTCGTGAAGTTTCTCGACCGGAATTAACGCGGGGCGACCAAGGCGTCGAAACGGGGGAGGGGCGGGAGCGGCAGATCGGAGTTGCGGTCGCAGGTAGTGAACCTCGCCCGTGGGCCGTGCCCGCCCCCGCGTCATACAAACGACCGATAACGCCGGGCGGCGGGAATCTATACTATCCGACTCCTCGACTCAGCCGAGCTGGAGCGTTCCGGCTTGGCCACCCCCAACGATTCAGCCAAGCAACCCCATGCACTGGAATATTTCCTCGTCGTTTCATCGATCGATGCGGTCTGCCGCATTGATCACCTTGGTCACGGGCGCCACGTTCGTGGCGGGCGGCCAGGTGGTGCCCGCCACGCCGCCCGCCGCCGCGGCCGCTGCGAATGAAGAAACCGTTCAACTCTCACCCTTCGTCATCCAGACCGAGCGCGAGACCGGCTGGTCGGCGAACGACACGCTCTCTGCCAACCGCACCAAGCAGGCGTTGAAGGATGTGCCCGTGAACATCGACGCCATCACGCGCGATTTCATGGAGGACCTCGGCCTCGATTCCGCCGACGACGTGGCGCTGTTCGTCGCCAATGTTTACGCACTCCCCATCATGGAAAACGATAACCATAAGGGAAATTTTTCGTTCCGCGGCCTCGCGCAGGCGAACAATGTCAGCCGAAATTACTTCCGCTGGTATATCCCGAGCGACACCTACAACGTCGAGCGCATCGATTTCGGCAAGGGCTCCAACTCCCTGATTTTCGGCGAAGTCGAACCGGGCGGGCAGGGCGCGGTCTTCACGAAGCGTCCCCTGCTGCGGACCTTCGGCGAAGTTTACGCCAACTACAACAGCGAGGGCGCCTATCGCTACCAGATCGATTACAATTGGAAGGTGCGGTCGAATCTCGCTCTCCGCTTCAATGCCGTCCGCAAGCTACAGAAGACGTTTCAGGACGCGTCCACGTATCGCTTCGAGGGTGAGACGCTCGCCGCCGCCTGGCGGCCGTTCAAGCCGACCGGGATCCGCGTCGAATACGAGCAGGGTCGCTATCAGGACATTCGCGGTTTCGCCGGGATCTGGGTCCGCGAGCAATCCGCCCGTAGCCTCGGGTTCGGCACCGCCGGCACCTACTACACGTCCGACCAACGGTGGATCATCTCCACCACGCTGCCGGCGGCGGATCGCGCGTCCGCCAACAATCCGTCCGGTGGTTCGCCGTCACTGCTTGAGGGCGGTGCCTTCGACGTGAAGATGCTCAACGCCGCCGGCGCCGTGGTCGGCACGAAGCGCATCAGCGGACTCCCCAAGGAATACAATATCCGCGGCTCCTTTGACAATCACAGCCAGCCGTTCCGCGCGTGGTCCGTGACGATCGAGCAGCAACTCGGACCGATCAGCACGGAGCTCGCTTACAATTACCAGACGCAGCAGGAGGAGCGGAACGACAACGCGTTCGACCAGACCGTCAATGTCGACGTCACCGGCCGCCCCTACATCGACAGCCGTGGCGATCGCAAATGGTTCCGCAACGACGTGCATGCCTTCCGTGGCTCGGCGGTCTACAAATTCGACAAGTTCAAATGGATGGAGCAGCTATTCGTCGCCGGCGCGGAGTATCGCGAGGATCAGGCGCTCAACCTCCGGTGGCAGTATTTCAACATCGCGCCGGCGCTCGCCGGCACCGCCAGCGCGATCAACACCAACAACGATCGTCTCGTGCTCCGGCTCTACCTCGACGATCCGCTGTTCTACTCGCGCGCGGTTTTCGACCGGATGCAAAAGGACGGCCTGCCCGTCACGAGCGCCGTGAACATGGTGCCGTTGCGCTATTTCGCCTCGGGCACCTCCGCTGCCGACGGCACCGCGTGGCGGCAGAATTATTCAGCTTCGATTTCCGCGAGTGGCCGTTACCTGAAGGGCCGGATTCAATCGCTCGTCGGCGCTCGCACCGACTGGGGACGCACGTGGGACTATGTGGCGACTCGCAAAGAGGGCCGCTGGGCGGAAGACATCAAGCCACCCTCCCGCGCCGATGCGCTCCCCGGCGAATACGTGGAAAACCGCTTCCTGCGTCAGGCGCAGACGACCTACTCGGGCGGCCTCACTTACGCGCTGAACAAGGAAGTCAATGTCTACTTGGTTTACTCCGAGTCGTTCCGCTTTCAGGACGCCCGCACCTTCGATCGCGTTCCCATCGGTCCGATCTCCGGCGTCACCAAGGAAATCGGCCTCAAAGGCAACCTGTGGTCGGACAAGATTGGGTTCACCTTTGGTCTCTTCGACATCGACCGCCAGAATGCCGTGCGCACCTACAACAGTCCCATCACGACGTTCTCCGACAGCCAGACGGAGGATCTGATGAATCCCAATGACGTCCTGCCCGGCGATCCGCGCTACAAGTATCGCGAACCCGGCACCGCCAGTGCCTCGCGCAACTACACCGCCACCGAGAACTCGAAGGGTGCCGATCTCACGCTGATGATGCGGCCCGCGAAGGGCCTGCAACTGCGGTTCACTCTCGGCTACGCGAATGTGTTCAGCCGGCCCGACCTCCAGTCGTTCCGCGCCTATTACGACGCGGCGGTCAAGCGCGGCAACGAGAGTCCCGCGCTGCTCGCCGACGCCAAGCTCCTCCTCGACACGCTCGACATCGCCGACCGTGCGACCGGCGCCCGGGCCGCGCCGTGGTCCGCCAGTTGGGTGGCCGACTACAGCTTCGCGCGGGAATCGTGGAAGCCACTCCGCGGCGTGCGCGTCGGCGTCAACGGCAGTTGGCGCGACAACTACCTCTTCGGCGTTCCGAACCGGCAGCAGATGATCGGCGGCAGTACGCACCTCGTGAGTGGCTACATCATGCGCGATCAAAAAGTCTGGGGCCGGCAACTGCGCGTGCGCGCCGGCGTCCGCAATCTGCTCGATCTCGAAAACACCAAGATCCGGAAAACCGGTTTCACGACGATGGCCAACGCGGCCAATGTCTATCGCTACTCCTACGTGATGCCGGCGCAGTATGACCTCTCGGTCACCGTCAAATTCTGATCCGGCCGTGCGCGCCAGAAATCGACGAGCGCGCCGCCGTCACACTGCTTCGCGACTCTATTCCACCTCACAACCTAACCATGAAAGCCAAGTTGCTCCAAATCTCCTCCCCGATCGCGGTCCTCGCGTGGCTGGCTTTTGCCGCGCTGCTGCGCGCTCAGGCTCCCGCGCCGCGTCCCGTCACTTCCGAAACTGTCGAACTTTCGCCGTTTGAGGTCACGGAAGGATCGGTGCGCGGCTACGTTGCCTCGGAAACGATAACCGGCAGCCGAGTGAAGACCCCGATCGTCGATCTCCCCTATTCAGTCAACGTGATGACGAGTGAGTTTCTCGAAGACTTCGCCCTCTTGGAGCTGAATGACAACCTGACCCACGTCAGTGGCTTTACCGGCCTCGATATCGGTGGAAATTTCTTCCTGCGCGGCTTTGCGGCGTCGTATCAACTCCGCGACGGGTTCATGCGCCTCGGTCGTTACGGCTCGAGCAACATCGACCGCATTGAGATCATCAAGGGCTCCAGTGCCGCCATCTACGGCCGGACCTCTCCCGGCGGCATGGTCAACATGATTTCCAAGCAGCCCAAGGCGGAAGCCAGCCAGAAGCTCGCGTTCAACTATGGCGACTACGGCACGCAGCGGGTGACCCTGGAGGCCACCGGTCCGCTGCTGGCCAGCAAGCTCGGCAAGACCAGTTTCATCCTGACGGGCAGCCACTTTCAGCGGGAATTCGACATGGATTACGCCCGCAACCGAAATCAGGAATACTACTTGGGCCTGAACCACGTGTTTGCCGACGGTTCAAAACTCTTTCTGTCCGCCGAACACTTTTTCCAACTCCGCCACGCTCCGCTGTCTCCCGCTCCCTTGATCGTAGACCAGAAGGGCACGGCCTCGACCGCAGACGATGTGGCGATCGGTTACGCCACCAATCTGGCCAAATACAACGCCAACGGACCGAACAGCGAGCTCAACCGGGGCAATGACTCGTTCACCGCCTACTACGACAGGACCCTCAGTCCGGTGTTCAATCTCCGGGTGTCCGGCAACTACTTCCGGGGCCGGCGGTGGGACTATAACATCAACAACGGTTGGGCCACCATCAACCTCAACCCCGCCGTCGCCGCCGCTCCCTCTTCATTACGCGGCGCCAATCCCCAGCGCGGCCGTATCTTCCAGGACGGTGGCGGCCTGCAAGCCGACCTCCTGGCCCACTACTTCACCCACAGCGGCAAGCTCGAACATCGCACGCTGCTCACCTTCGACTTTAACGATTTCTACAATTGGAATCCGCAGCAGCCCTACGGCGGCGCGGCCGACCTGGCGGCCTGGAACGCCACCCTCCGCCGCGTCACGCTCGACGCGAACTACAATCCCGTGGCGCCCATCGCCTATTTCCCGAAATGGTATTGGGACGCGCCCAATGCGCCCTTCACCCGGAACAACAAATTTCAAACCCGCGTGCTCGGCAGCCTCCTCCGTCAGCAAACCTCCCTGATGCAGGGGCGGTTGCTCGCCTACACCGGCGCGCGCTACGATTGGATCCACCACCAGCACCGCGACCGCACCACCGCCGCGACGGCCTTCACCCCTTTTATCCCGGGCTACAAGGTCGGCGACGTGATCGAAAAGAAATCTTCGCAGTTCAAACCCAACGTCGGCGCCAACTACAAAATTCAGAGTGAACTTCGCGTCTTCGCCAACTACAGCGAGAGCTTCTTCATGGACCAAGGCGACACGCCGCTGGAGATCGCCAATCCGTCCTACAAGCCGGAAGTCTCGGACGGCTGGGACTACGGCTTCAAGGGCTCGCTGCTCGGGAACCGCCTCACCTACACGCTAAGCGGTTTCTACATCAACCGCCACAACGTCACGGTTCGGGACTTGGTGGAAACCCCCGCCGGCTCCGGCTCCTTCGTCGAAGAATCGCGGCGGGACGGCGACCAGCTCGTCCGCGGCTACGAGATTGATGCGAGCTGGAACATGACCGACGACTTTTCCGCGCTCGTGAGCTACGGCTCCGTTCATTCGATTTACACCGACTATGGCGCCGCCAATCCCCTGGTGGTCGGCCGCCCCGTTCAGTTCGTCGCGCCCTATAACGGGAGCGCGAGCATCAAATACGCGCCCGGCCGCGGGGCTTGGAAGGGCTTTTCCGCCAACTTCGGTGTGACCTTTGTTGGTTCCACTCCGCTGGCACCTCCGGAAGCGGGCGACGTATACACGACGAGTTCCAGAGGCGTGCGCACGTTGGTTAGCTCAACCGGACAATGGAAGCTCAAGTCCCCCGCCTACTCCCTCTGGAGCCTCGGCCTCCGCTACGCCTTGAAAAGCACCGGCAGTTACAGCCACAGCCTCGCGGCCAACGTGAATAACATTTTCGACGCGGATTATCTCCGCGCTGGTTCGGGCGGATCCAATTCGAGATTTCCCGGTGAAAAGCGCGCGCTCTACTTCACCTACACCCTTAGCCACAAGGGCGCGAAATTCTGACCTGCCCGTCGGCCGCCCTCCCGCTCGCCATCCTCCTCGCTCCCCTATGAAATCACGCCTCCTCTGCCTCGCGCTGAGTTGCCTGCTCGCCGCCCCTGCCGCCCTCGCGGCCGACAAGCCCAACATCGTCTTCATCCTCGCCGACGATCTGGGCATTGGAAACATCGGATGCTACGGCGCCGACCAGACCGTCAAGACGCCCAACATCGATGCGCTTGCGCGCGGCGGCATGCGTTACACCAACGCCTACACCGTCCCGCTGTGCGGTCCCTCACGCGCCGCGATCCTCTCCGGGCGCTACGCTTTCCGCACTGGCGCCACAAACCAGGATGCCACCGGCGAGATGAAGCCATCAGTCGAGACCTTCCTGCCCAAAATTCTCAAACCCGCCGGCTACGCCACGTCGATGATTGGCAAATGGGGCCAACTCCCGCTCGGGCCCGCGGAATTCGGCTTCGATGAGCATCTGAAATTCCAAGGCAGCGGCGTCTATTGGAACACGCAAGACAAGGGCAAGAACTACACCGTGAACGGCAAATCCGTCCCGCTGCGCGACAAGGAATATCTGCCCGACGTGATGCACCGCCACGCCGTGGATTTCATCACGCGCAACCGCGACAAGCCGTTCTACCTCTACTACTCGATGTCGCATATCCACGCGGAGATCCTGCCCACGCCGGACAGCGCGCCCGACAGCAAGGACCTCTACGCCGACAACATGGCCTACATGGACAAACTCGTTGGCCAGCTCGTCGCCGAGCTCGACCGCCTAAAACTTCGGGAGAAAACCCTGATCGTCTTCCTTGGCGACAACGGCACCGGTGGCAACTTCTCCGACCGCGCCACCGTCAACGGCCGCCGCCTCTCCGGCGCCAAGGGCGACATGCTCGAAGGCGGCGCCCTCGTCCCGATGATTGTCAACTGGCCCGGTAATACGCCGGTCGCCAAGATCTGCACGGACATGATGGACTCGACCGACTTTTTCCCGACCTTTGCCGAATTCGCCGGCGCCAAGCTCCCCGAAAAAACCATCATCGACGGCCGCAGCATGGCCGCGCAGTTCCGCGGAGAAAAAGGCCAGCCGCGCGACTGGGCCTTCATCCAGCTCGCACGCATGTGGTATGTCCGCTCCACCGGCTGGAAACTCAACCAAGCCGGCGAACTCTACGACATGAGCGGTGCGCCTTGGGAAGAGAAGCTCGTCCCAGCCAACTCCACGAATCCCGCCGCCGTCGCCGCCCGTACTCGCCTCGCCGCCGCCCTCGCGCAACTCAACCCTGCCGGCGGCATCCTCGATCAAGGCGACGGCTCCGGCCGCCACGCCAAGAACGCGGAGAAACAGGCCAAGAAGAAAAAGAAATAGCGTTTCCCCTCGGCGGTTGCGCGCTCATCCACCCGTGAAATATTTCTTTTCCGCCCTGGTCGTGGCGTTAAGTCTCATCGGGCCGGGCCTCCAAGCGGCAGACGATGCACTCGTTGCGGCGGTGCGAGCAGCCGATGACGAACGCGTCGCCGCCACCATGGCCGGCGATCGCGCGCGCCTCGAAGCCATATACTCCGACGATCTCCACTACACGCACTCCAGCGGAAAGACGGACAACAAGGCGGAGCACGTCGACGGCATCATCAAGCGCACCGCCAAATACGAGAAATTTGATTATCAAACGCGGGAGTTTCGACGGGCGGGCCCCGGCGTGATGCTGATGACCGGACGCGTCGTCATCCACTCTACGGCTTCGAAAGGGAAAACCCAGAACGACGTGAACTTCCTCGCCGTGTGGCGCGAAGAGCACGGCCGCTGGCGTTTCCTCGCGTGGCAGGCCGCCAAGAATCTGCCGGCCGAGCCGGCCAAGAAGTGAGATCAATCGACCGCGTTGCGCTTCACAAAAATATTTCCGCCCCGATGAAACTCCGCCGACTTCTCGCCGCCGCCCTCCTGTTCGCCGGGGCGAATGTTTTCGCCGTCACGCCGCCGGCGCGGCCCAACATCATCGTCATCCTCTCGGACGACATGGGCTACTCTGACCTCGGCTGCTACGGCGGCGAGATCGCCACGCCCAACCTCGACGCGCTCGCGGCCTCGGGGGTGCGGTTCACGCAGTTCTACAACAACGCCCGCTGCTGCCCGTCGCGTGCGTCGCTGCTCACGGGCCTCTACGCCCATCAAACCGGCATCGGTCACATGGTCGAGGATCGCGGCTTCGATGCCTATCGCGGCGATCTCAATCGCCGCAGCCTGACCATTGCCGAGGCGCTCAAGCCCGCCGGCTATCGCTCCTACGCGATCGGCAAGTGGCACGTCACTGCCGGCAAGACCGTCGCGGCGCTGGCCGACAAGCACAACTGGCCCCTCCAGCGCGGCTTCGATCGCTACTACGGCACGATCAACGGATCGGGGAGCTTCTGGGATCCGCATTCGCTGATTCGCGACAACCGCGAGATCACGATCGCCAACGATCCCGAATACCATCCGGCGGACTACCATTACACGGACGCGATTGCCGACCAGACGACCCGCTTCATCCGCGAGCACGTGCGCGATCACGCGGCGCAGCCGTTCTTCGCTTACGTGGCGTTTACCGCCGCGCACTGGCCGATGCACGCGCGCGAGCGCGACATCGCGAAATATCGCGGCCGCTACGATTCCGGTTACGGCCCGATCGCCGCGGCGCGCTGGGAAAAGCAGAAGAAACTGGGCGTCGTGCAGGCCTCATGGGGACTGCCACCGCCTGCGGAGGATTGGGCCCAGGTGAAGGACAAGGCTTTCGAGGCGCGCTGCATGGAAGTTTATGCCGCAATGATCGATGAACTGGATCAGGGCATCGGCCGTATCGTCGCGGAGCTGAAGGCTCAAGGGCAGCTTGAGAACACGCTCATCTGTTTCATGCAGGATAACGGCGGCTGCGCCGAGCTCAACGGTCGCGCGGGCGAATTCCAGCCGCGCGCCGATCGTCCCACGCTGCCTGCCCTCGACAAGGATGTGGCGCACTACGGCAACCAGCCGACGCAAACGCGCGACGGCTGGCCGGTGCGGTTTGGCTACGGTGTCATGCCGGGGGCCGCCGACACGTTTATCGCGTATGGCCGCGGCTGGGCCAACGTCAGCAACACGCCCTTCCGCGAATTCAAACACTGGAACGAGGAGGGCGGCATCTCCACGCCTCTTATCGTGCACTGGCCGAAGGGCATCGCCGCGCCGCGCCACGGCCAGCTTGAGTCGCAGCCCAGCCACCTGATCGATCTCATGGCCACCTGTGTCGATCTCGCGGGCGCGAACTATCCGAGCCAGTTCAACGGCGAGACGATCCATCCGTTGGAAGGCGTCAGCCTGCGTCCGACGTTTGCCGGAAATTCCCTCGTGCGCGCGCAGCCGATCTTTTGGGAGCACGAGGGCAACCGCGCCGTGCGCGACGGTCAGTGGAAGCTCGTGAGCAAACATCCCGGTGACTGGAGACTCTACGACCTCGAGGCCGACCGCACCGAGCAGCACGACCTCGCCGCCGCGCAGCCCAATCGCGCGAAGCAGCTAGGCGCGCAGTGGGGGGCGTGGGCCAAACGCGTCGGCGTGCAGCCTTGGTCGGTCATCCAAGCTGCCGCCCCGCGCACTCCGCCGGCCAACGTGATAAAGAAACTTTAACGCCAAAATCCGTCCACCACTCCGCATGAAATTCTCCCTCCGTTTACTCCTCGGTCTGTCCGCCGTGACCTTCGCGCGCGCGGCCGAGCCCGCGCCGCAGCGGCCCAATATTGTTTTCATCGCCGTCGACGACCTGCGGCCCGAATTCGGCGCCTACGGCAAGGACTACATCAAGAGCCCGAATCTCGATCGGCTCGCGAAGTCGGGCATTACGTTTAACCGCGCGTATTGCCAGCAGGCCGTCTGCTCGCCGACCCGCACGAGCATCATGACCGGCGCGCGGCCCGACACGACCAAGGTGTGGGATCTCGTCACGCACTTCCGCACGGCGTTGCCCGACGTCGTCACGCTCGGCCAGCACTTCAAGAACAACGGCTACTTTGTGCAGGGCATGGGGAAGATTTTTCACGGCAACTTTGACGACGCGCCGAGCTGGTCGGTGCCGTGGGGCACGCCGAAGGCACCCAAATACGCGCTGCCGGAAAACGTCGCCCTCGACAACCGCTTCATCGTCGATCCCGACGACGACAAGTCGCCCAACCCGAAGGCCAAGGGCAAAAAGAAAGCCACCGCCAAGGCGGCGAAGAAATCCGCCCCGGGTTCGTTTGATGAAACCACGGCCGGTGGCGTCAACTCCCGCGGTCCCGCCTTCGAAAGCGCGGACGTGCCGGATAATTTCTACACCGATGGCAAGACCGCCGAACTCGCGGTCACCACCCTGCAGAACATCAGCAAGAAGACGGAACCGTTCTTTCTCGCGGTCGGCTTTTCCAAGCCGCACCTGCCGTTCATTTCCCCGAAGAGGTATTGGGACCTCTACGATCCGGCGAAGATCGAACTCGCGCCGAACAAGTTCCGGCCGAAGGACGCGCCTGATTACGCGATTCTCCCCGGTGGCGAGCTGAGGAACTACTATGGCATCCCGACGACCTCGATCCCCGACGATCTCGCGCGGCAATTGAAGCACGGCTATTATGCCGCGATCAGTTACATGGACGCCCAGGTCGGCAAGGTGCTCGACGAACTCGACCGCCTTGATCTCCGCAAGAACACGATCGTGGTCCTGTGGGGCGACCACGGCTGGAAACTCGGCGAGCACGATGCCTGGTGCAAACACAGCAACTCCGAGAACGACACCAACGCCCCGCTGCTCCTCTCCGTGCCCGGCCTGAAAACCGCAGGCGCGCGTTCCAATTCCTTCGTCGAGTTCGTCGACATCTATCCGACGCTCGCCGATCTCGCCGGGCTGCCGCTGCCGAAGCATCTCGAGGGCGTGAGCTTCAAGCCGCTGCTCGCCAATCCCTCGCAACCGTGGAAGCAGGCGGCATTCAGCCAGTATCCGCGAAACGCCGGCCGGACCGGCGCGGGCCAGCTCATGGGCTACTCGATGCGCACCGAGCGCTATCGCTTCACGGTCTGGGTCGCGCGCGATGACCACACGAAGGTGGAAGCGGTCGAACTCTACGATGAACTCTACGATCCTCAGGAGAACACTAACATCGCGAAGGATCCCAAGAACGGTGAACTCGTGGAGAAGCTCATGGCGCAGTGGCGCAAGGGTCCGGCCGGAGCATTGCCGCCCGTGACCCGAACGCCATGAAGCGGTTTCATTGGACTGGTCTGAGATTGTCAGTCGCCGTGCTCGGGCTGGCTTCGGTCGGTGCGCGGGCGGCCGAGCCCAACGTCGTTTTCATCATGATCGATCGGCAGTCGGCTGCGGTGATCCCCCGAAATCCGGGCCACTTGCCATGTTAGTCTGCGGCTCTAAAAAGGGCCAGACCATGAATGGCAAAAGACACACGACGGACTGCCGAGGAACGGCTCACTGCACTTGAAGGAGCAGATCCTCGATTTGACGCTGCCCGGCCAGTTCCATGCGGTCGAAGGCGACGCGAGCCCCTATAAAAGGGTGGATTTCCATCGAACGCCCGAGTCACTCCTTTTTGCGATTGAAGGCGGCTTCGTGCTCTTTGGCCAAAGCAGCGTTGTCGGTCCTCTGACGCTCTCAGCGAAGCCGCCCCTCCGCCTAGGATTGCCAACCACCACCGAAGTCATCACATCAATCCGAGCCAAAGACTAACACTTCACCTGGCCCAGTTTTCGGGACCCGCTCACATAGGCCTGTCTGTTTTCGGGACCCGTTCACGCTCACCGGCATAGTTTTCGTCGCTTTCCCACCTCATGAAATCGTTTCCTTCGCTCCTCGCCGCCTCCGCGGTCGTATTCACCACGATAATGTTTGCGCAGGCGCCCGCCGCGCGGACGGAGTTCCCGAACGCCGCGCAGCCGCAGCTCGCGGTCGGTTCGGATGGCCGGGTTTGGTTGGTGTATGGCCAAGCCGGCGAGGCATCCGCGACCCCTCCGGTCGATCACTCGGCGCACGGTGCTCCCGCCGGCGGTCAGAATCCGAAGGGCCATCACCAACCGCAAGGGCGTTCAGGCGACGTGTTCGTCGCGCGCTTCGACGATGGTGGCGCCACGTTCGCACCCGCGGTGAAAGTAGCGGGCGTCCCCAAACTCATGCTTGGCATGCGGCGCGGACCGCGGATAGCGGCGCAGGGAGATCGACTCACTGTGACCGTGATCGCGCACGAACTGCTCGCGTTCACGTCGAGCGACGGCGGCAAGACATGGAGCGAACCGGTTACGATCAACGAAGTGCCGACAAGCGCCCGCGAAGGACTGCACGACCTGGCCGGATCGGTTGATGGTCAGTTGTTCGTCACGTGGCTGGACCTGCGCAACGGCAAGATGGAACTCTGGGGCGCGTCGTCGAAAGACAGCGGCCGGACATGGGCGAAGAACGAGCAAGTCTACAAGTCGCCCGACAAATCGATTTGTGAGTGCTGCCACCCGACCGCGCTGTTCGATGCGCAAGGTAACCTTGCGATCATGTGGCGGAATTCCATCGAGGGGTCGCGGGATATGTGGATAACGACACGGACAAGCGGCGCGATGCAGTTTGCGCCCGCCAAGAAGCTCGGTGAAGGCACGTGGACGTTGAACGCCTGCCCGATGGACGGCGGGAAGATCGTCGCGCTCGGGGGCGGGAAATTCGGAGCCGTGTGGCAGCGCGACGGCGAAGTGTTTTTCGCTCCGGCCATTGGCGCGGAGATCCTTCTCGGCAAAGGCAAGCAACCCGTCGCTGTCGCGCGCGGACCTGAGATGTTAGTGCTCTGGCAGCAAGGTAACGACCTCGTGTCGGCCACTGGGGTGGGCAAGGGAGAACCCACCAAGCGGGCCGCGGACGCGCGTTTCGCCGTCGTGGTCAGTTTGCCCGGAAATCGTGGGACCGTGCTCGCGTATGAACAGGGTCCCGCGAAAGAGAAACAGCCCGGCATCGTCGTGGAACGCCTCTAACCTTCCGTGTCTTTCGACCAGCGCAGGCGCGAATCGAAGTCGCGCTACATCCCTGCGCTCTCCTTCACCGGGCTGACTTCCTGGTATGACCCGATAGTGCGATGGACGACGCGTGAGGAGTTGTTCCGCGCAAGATTGGTGGCCCAATCGGGAGTTCGACCCGGCGATCGTGTGCTCGATGTTGGATGTGGCACCGGCACCCTCGCGATCAAGATCAGCCGAGCGCAACCGGGGGCGACGGTTGCGGTGATCCCCCGAAATCCGGGCCACTTGCCATGTTAGTCTGCGGCTCTAAAAAGGGCCAGACCATGAATGGCAAAAGACACACGACGGAACTGAAGTTCCGCATTTTGCGGGAGGCCGATGGCGGCAAGAGCATCGCATCAACCGAAGCCAAAGACTAACACTTCACCTGGCCCAGTTTTCGGGACCCGCTCAGGCGGATCGCTTCGGCGAGATTCGCTGAACGGCACGCACGGCAGCGGTGACATCGCTTTTCCTCAAAAAATCTCCGCGGGGTGACTCGTCCGCCTCCGTTGCCGCTGGCGCTTGAGGGCCTCCCCCCCGCCCATTGGTGGCTGGGGAGGCCATGAATCATGGACAAGAGTGCTTAGATAGCAGTTTGGGGAAGTAGGGGTAAGTCGGTGACCCTTGTTACAGTTTGCTACAGTTTTCGTCTCTTGGCGCAGTCGTCTCCACTTTCTAAGCATTGCTGATTATCGACTTATGAAACTGGAGGCGCGGGTCGGAATTGAACCGACGCATAGAGGTTTTGCAGACCTCGGCCTTACCACTTGGCTACCGCGCCCTGATCCAGCTGCGACAGACCAGCTGAGAAACGGGCAAAGTGGCATCTGTCCCGCCCGCGTCAAGTCGAACGGAAGGCTGCAAGGGCGTAAGGCGACGGCGAGAGCCCTGCGGCGTTCGCTCCGCGCCGGCCAGCCACCGGGCGCCTTGCTTTTTGCTCGCCGCCCCCGCACGCGAAGAAAAGACTGATCGTTGTCCTCTCCGACCGGCCCGTCGAACTCGGCAGAGCCGGCGGCCCGGCAGAATCCAATCTCAATCCCCATGCAAAAACTTAGCTCCTCACTCCTCCTCGTGGTCGCGGCGTTGACCGCCGCAACCTTTGCCACCGCTCAGCAACCCGCGCCCACTCCACCTGCGCGCGTCAGTCCCCACGACACGGTCAGCCAGACCTTCGATGGCCGCCGCGACACCCGTGTGGTCGTCGTCTATGGGCGCCCCTATTCCAAGAATCCCAAGACCGGCGCGATGCGGAAGGTCTGGGGCGAATTGGTTCCGTTTGGCAAGGTCTGGCGCATGGGATCCGACGAAGCCACCTTGCTACTGACGCAACAGGACATCGATCTCGGGGGAACTTCACTTCCGGCCGGAGCCTACACGCTCGATTTGCAGCCGGAGTCCGATGGTTCGGCCAAGCTGATCGTGGGCAAGCGGCTTGGCCACTGGGGTGTCCCCTATAGTCCCGATACGGAAGTGGCGCGGATCGCACTGAAGAAGGAAACCGTCGGAACTTCGGTTGACCAATTTACCATGGCGTTGGAGCGCAATCCGGCGGGCGGAGGGGTGCTCAAGGCGACTTGGGAAACCACGCAGTATTCCGTGCCTTTCACGATCAAGAAGAAGGCGTAAACGACGGTCGTTCACGGCTCCGCCGCGCGCGGCGGCGGAGTTATCGTAACTCCCGAGCGGCTAACTCCGCAGGTTGGCTCGGATGAGATGCGCTCTCCCTCCGGAGCGGCGTCATGGCGTTTAAGATCCGCCCGGCGCCGCCAGTGCGGTGTCCAACGCTCGCGTGAGTTCCGCAGCGTCCGGTTCGGTGCGGGAGTCGAAGCGCTGCACCATCTTTCCATCCCGGCCGACTAGGAACTTGTTGAAGTTCCATTTGATGTTGCCGGGGAAGGGTGACTCCGCGCCGGCCAAGAAGGCGTACACGGGATGCCGTCCGGTGCCGTTGACGTCCACCTTGTCGAACAAGGGAAACGTAACGTGGAAGTTGGTGGTGCAGAATTTTTTGATCTCGGCGTTGGTGCCCGGCTCCTGCCCGCCGAACTGGTTGCAGGGAAAACCCAGTACGACCAATCCCTTGGCCCGGTATTTCTCGAATACCTCCTGGAGCCCCTGGTATTGCGGCGTGTAGCCGCACTCCGACGCCACGTTGACGATCAGCAATACCTTTCCCCGGTAGCGGTCCAGCTTCACCGGCTCACCGTCGATGGTTTTGGCGCTGAGGTCGTAGAGCGAAGCGGCGTTCATGCCGGCGATGAGAAATCCTGCATATGCGACAAGGGCGAGGAGTGTTTTCATCGGAGGTCACTGTAGTTCAAACCGGTGGTTGTCAAAAGACGACGGTGCGTGCGAAGGCACGGTCGGGTTCATTTTTCGCTTCGGGTCCGACGCGCCCTTGCCCCGCAGGGGAATCGGTCGTGGGATGCGTCCGGGGGGATTACCCGATCCCGGCGGTTCTCCGGCACTCTCCTTTTATGAAAAAAGCCGCGCGCGTCCTGTTGGTTCCGTTCCTCCGGCTGATGCCGGGCTCCGGTGGCCGCTCGTGCGGGCACCGGCACCCCGTGGGGCGCTGGCTGTTGTTGGGCGTTCTGCTCATCAGTTGGTTTTCGGCGGGAACGGTGGTGCACGCCGCGGATACTCCAACGCAAAAACTTCGCGTCGTCGTTTTCGGCGGGCATCCAGACGATCCGGAGACGGAGGCCTGCGGTTTGATCACGACGCTTACCCAGGCCGGACACGAAGTAATTGTGGGATACGCGACTTCGTTTCGCGGAGATCGGCGGTTGGGCGGCGAGCCGGAAGCCGTTGTCCGGCAGCGGGAGGCAAGGGCGGCCCATCACGGTGATGGGAGCAATCCCAATGTTTTTTCCCTTTGCCCACGAAAAACTGGAAGCCGACGCGGAGACACTCAACGTGGTCACGGTTTGGCTGGAGGAAATCAAGCCGGACATCGTCGTGACGCACTGGCCGCTCGACACGCATCCCAATCATCAGGTCGCCAGTTCGCTTGTATGGCGCAGCTATCGTGCCCGCGGCGGCTGGAATCTTTATTTCTTCGAGGTGATGACCGATCAACAAACGCTCGGATTTCCGCCGACCCTCTACCTCAATATCGAGAGCGTTCGGGCGGTGAAGCGGGAGGCCTGCCACTGCCATGCCAGCCAGGGGCCCGCCGCTTTCTGGCCCGTGCATGAGGCGATGCATCGCCGGCGTGGAGCGGAGAGCGGCGTCTCCTGCGCGGAAGCTTATTATCTGGTCGAGGCAAAGGCGGGTTGTCCGCTCCTGCCGGTTTCATTCCTCGGGCGAAAAAAAATGATGCTTCGACGGTCGGGAAGTCACCCGGCCCGACGGTCGTGTTCGGGACGCGCGGAACCGGGAGCAATCGAATTCAGGGTTTCAGGGTTTGCAGTTCCTCGTCCGTGTAAGGCTGGCTGCGGACGATGATGGCGAAGCGCATGGCGCCGACGGTGCCGGTGCTCACGGGCGCGGCGGTGTGACCCCAGCTGCGGCGGACGTAGGTCAGCGCGGCGGCGATCGTCTCGTTGCTCAGCATTTCCAACGCCGGCATCGCGGCCGGATTCTTGCCGACTTTCCCCTTCAGTACGATGCGGGCCAGGATCTCATCGGGCCCGTCGACCAGCGTGGAATCGACGAGCGAGGCCGCGACTCCTGGCAACCCGCGTCCATCGGGCTGGTGACAGGCCGCGCAGATGGTCGCATAGGCGGTGCGGCCTTTCTCGAAGATCCGCTGTTCGGCCTCGGTGAGCGGAACGGGTCCGGCCCCGAATTTTCCGGGCCAGACCAATCGGGTCAGCAATTCGTGCGCGCCCCGCGCGATTTCCGGATCGGAGCTTTTGACGGTCGCTTCGAGTTCGGACGGCAGAGCCGCGAGGTTACGGACGCCCGAAGCCCTGATGCCACCGAGGAGGGCGCGACGCTGCCAGGCAGGTCCGGCGTCGGACCCGATCAGTTGGAAAAGCCGGTTGAGTTTTGTCGTTTCGCTCGTGCGGACAAGAGTCGCCGCCAGCGTTTCGAAGACCGGTGCGAGCCCCGGTTTTGATTCGCGCCAATCCGGGGTCGCGACGAGCCGCTCTAGGAACCCGAGTTCACTGCCCGCGAGTCCGCTGACCACGGCCGCGGTGAGAAACGGGGCGGTCGCTTCACGGTGGAGAAGTTCGGCGAGAACGGCTTCGCGGTCCGGTGACTTCGCTTCGCCGAGAGAAAGCGCGACCTGCAACCGGACTTCGCGCGACGCATCGCGGCTGTGTTTCGATACCGCGTTCAACAGGCCCAGATCGTTCGCCGCGAGAAAGGGCTCGCTGAGCCGGATCGCGGTCGCCCGCACCTTGGGCGAAGGATCGTCCATCGCCCGGGCGATTACGGCCGGATCGAGAGCGCCGAGTCCCTCCATCGTCCACAACGCCTTCAACCGCACGGGCACACTCGTGCCCTCTGCGCTCGCGAGGGCGCGCAAGCCCGGCACCACGGCCAGGTCGCCGCGCTCGACCAGCAGCCGCTGGGCGGTGTCGCGCCACCAGCCGTTGGGGTGTGAGAGGGTGCCGACGAGTTCGGCCGGGGTGCGCTGCGACAGAGCGGGCGGTGGGCCCGGCTTTTTCGCTTCGTGGACGATCCGGTAGATGCGGCCGTAACCGAGGCCCTTGTCCAGTCCGCGCTCCATGACCTGACGGCGCAGGTAGCTCGTCATGAATTGGCGGTGTTGCAGGATGCCACGATAGAGATCGAGCACATACAAGGTGCCGTCGGGTGCCGTATAGAGATTGACCGGCCGGAAGCGTTCATCGGTGGAGCGGAGAAACTCGGATTTATCGTAGGCGTTGTGCGCGCTGAGGATGCCGTCCTGCTCGGTGACGATCGCCCGTCGCACGATGTGGGCCGCCGGTTCGGCGGAGAAATAGTTACCCTGAAACTCCGCGGGGAAATTGTCGCCTCGGTAGATGGCTGGTCCGCAATTCGCCGTGAATGCCTGGAGCGTGCCATCCTTGCGGAGGTGCCCCTCCCAGTAGCCACGGTTGACGCCGGGATTGGGTCGGATCGACCAGACGGATTGTTCGGCGTCGACCTGATAGTTGACGCCATTGGGCGTCTGCTCCCGACGGCTGTTCGACGGAATGAGATTGGGGTTTCGCGCCGGATAGTGGTTGGGGATCAGGTCGGCCCGGAGGTAGACCTCACTCGCGTTGGTAAAGAACCGGCCGTAGTCGTCCATCGACTGTCCCCACTGGCCGCGCAGGGCCACCGGCGCACTGATCCACTTCCCCCCCAGCAGTCGCAGGCGGCGGCCGTAGGATGAGCCGACAATCCAGTTGTCGAGGCCCCAAATGAGACCGTTGGCACCTACCTCGGGATTCGCGTCGCGCTGGGAAAAATCCGTCGCGATCGACGTTTTCTCATCGGCCCGGCCGTCGCCGTCGATGTCGCGGGTGTACCACAGGTTCGGTGGCTCGCCGACCAACACGCCGTGTTGCAGCACCTTGATGGCGCGCACAAGACCGAGGCCATCCAGGTAAACCGTCGACTTGTCCATCCGGCCGTCGTGGTCGGTGTCCTCCAGGATGACGATTCGGTTGATGGGTTCGGCTTCGCCGGTGCCGTCGGCATTGGGCATGTAACTTCGCATCTCGACGACCCAGAGCCGCCCGTCGGCATCGAAGTCGAGGGCGACCGGCTCGTGAACCAAGGGCTCGCTGGCTACGAGTTCGATGCGAAAGCCGGGCGGCAGGCTGAAGGTCTTGAGCGCTTCCTGGGGCGAGAGCACCGGAGCCGGCGGAATTTTCCATTCGGCGGATGGCGGCTTTTGCACGACTCCGGCCGGATCGCGCGAATCACCCATCTGGGCGGTCAACGCGGCCGCGCCGAGCAGCGACGCCGCGACGAAAAGCAAATGGCGCAAGGAGGTATTCATGGGGAAAAGAGGATCAAGCCCTCCGGTCGGTGCGGAATGGGCCCCGGTGGCAACGCTGCCGTAAATCGTCGCTGGCACGCGAACAAAACCCACTGGAAAATGGCCGGCGAACCGGCGCGCGTCTTGGGCTGTCGTCGTCGATTCCGACTGAGGTGGACCCCATCCGTTGGACAGCGGATCGAGGAGTTTAAGTTATGAGAGACAAAGGCGCTTTAGAAGCCTTGGCCGGCTCCGAGCAGCAGGCTTCGGTGAAGCCTTCATGAATTGCTACGCGCGCGGATGACTGAAGTAAAGACCGCATGCCCCCCCACGGGGGGTAAGGAAGCTTTCGGGTGAAAAAGGACGATTGGGTTAAGCGACCTCGTGCAACAAAACCCGGCTGGTTTTTTTAACGCACTTGATAGAGGCATGGAGCCGCTCGCATGGAAAACCTTGGCCAAGGAACTAGGTGTCAGCCACCAAGGCCTGCACCTATGGCGGCAGCTCGAAGGCGCGCCCGAGAACGCCGATCTTGCGGCGTGGCACGCCTTCAAGGCTGAACGAGGCTTGGGCCGCGTTCGGGCTACGGGTGAGCTGAACGCGCTCAAGGCTGACTTGCTGCGAGAGCAAATTCGGCACGCCCGAGCCAAGAACCAGCGCGAAGCCGGCGACGTGATAGACCGAGACGTGGTCGAGGCGATGCTTGTGACGCTGGGTCAGAAGCTGGACTTGCTGCTGCGGCTGAAACTCGAAGTGGAGCTAGGCCCGCGCATGATGGGCAAGAACGCAGCCGAGGTGTGCGTTGAAGGCGCCCTGATTGTGGATGAAATTCGCGAAGTAGTGAACGCGAACCTCGCTACGTTTGAAACCGAGGCGCTGGACCGGTCGCACGACTGACCTATGGAATGGCGCGCGGGTTGCTCCCCGCCTATTTCAAAGACAGCCGTGGAACTATGATCCCCGTCGTTTTGGAGGTCTTCGCGAGGCAACCGCTGGACACCCCACTTTCGGCTCACCTCTGCGAGGGTGATCCGAAACAGGACGCAGGCGGCATTCAGGCGAAGGCGCGTTAACGCCCTCACTGAAGTGCCGCCAGCGGTGGGTGCCCGGCAGATCCTCCTCGCAGCCGAGCCGAACACGTAAGAAAATCGAGTTTCCTATCAATAAGAGAAGAATCAGCGCTGCGAATCTTTCTCTTTCCTCTTTCTCTTAATCCCTGGTCGCCTTTGGCGGCGACTGGCGGCGGGCAAGCTTTCTCCTTCAATCCACCGACTCCTGACGAAAGAGAAAGATAAAGAGGAAGGAGAAAGAGGATGAAATCGTCGCAAACCTGAACGGTCCCGACCGCTGCCACCCTGACGCAGAGGTGCCGGACCCAAAGGGATCCCTCGTGCTCTTGCTCGTAATCGCTCCGGCCAAGCGAGAGCACGAGCACGATTACGAGCACGAATGAATCACCCGCACGTTGCGGTTTGAGATTCGTCGCGGAGCGCGACGATTTGGACAGATTGCGGAAGATTGCGCACGCCAGCGGAGGCCGCGTGACGCGCCGGCAAATGACCTATTCGTCTACAGATCGAATGTGGCGGTGAGGATGAAGATGCGCGGATCGATGATGCGATAGCCGTTCGGCGTGCCGTCGGGGAAGGCGCTGATGGGCTGAAGCCGCCCGTTCTCCTGCAGGTTGCGCACGTTCAACTGGAAGGTGGCGCCAATCTTGTTGGAAAAAAGCCGGGCGCGGTAGGCCACAAACGCATCGGCATACAGATTCGCCTTGGCATAGATCGGGCGGTTGGTATCGAGCGTCGTGATCACGGCGGGCAACTGCTCGACTCCGTAGTAGCCGATCGCCCCCTTGTCTTCCCAGCGCAAGGCCCCGCCAACCGTCAGCCGCTTGAGGTGCTTCTGCTCCGTGAGCCCGGCAAGCCGGTAGCTCGTGCTCAGATTTGATCGGTATCGGCGGATCTGGGGCCGGCTCTTGCCTTCGGTCGCGATGGCCACCCGGAGCGGAGCCACCACGCTCGCGGCCAGGAACTGGGACGCCGAATTGCTGCCGGCATAGCGCTCCGTGAACCACGGCCGCCCCAACTCGGGATCGATGATGCTCTGCCAGACCGGCAGCCGTTCCGCCAGGTACTTCGTCATGCCCGGCGAGAGGCGGGAGTCGATCGACTCCGTCTGGGTCGCGTTCAGCTTCATGGTCCAGGAACTGGTCGGACTGAAGTTGAGTTCGAATTCAGTGCCTTTCGCGACCACATCGCCCGTTTCACCGATCAGATATTCCTGCGGGATGGTGTACGCCTTGTCGAGGCCCATGACCTTCGCGACCTGCGTGTCGATTTCATCCTGGGTCAGCGAGGCGCCGCGGGCGGTCGCGGCGTTGATCACCCAGCCGGAGGCGCGATCGTAAAGCAGGACATTCCCCGAGCCGGACCCTTGCGTCAGAAAATCGATCGCCCGCAGCCGCTGCGCGATGATGGTGCTGCTGCCATTGCGCGAATTGATCTGCTTCGTTTCATACTTGTTGACGCGGGCGACGAGTTTGCCGCCCATCAGATTGAGCCCAAATCCGTAGTCCTTGCCCTTGCCCGTGGGGTCGGGCAGCGGCCGGCGGAACAAATCCATCGCGGGCCCGGCCGGTTGGAAACTGTCGGAGACATTCGCGTATATATTGAACCACGACCGCGGCCGCAGCACGACCCCGACCGTCTTGGTAAGGCCCTCGCGACTCCTCCAGTCGGCGGTGGACCACTGCTTGAGCGACGCGCGATCCACGTCGATCACGCTGGGCGTGGAGATGAACTTCGGGGCGGCGCCGTCCTGGTTGAAGCTGCGGTCCTCGCGGATGCCAAACGTGGTGATGACGCGTCCCTGGAGCAAATGGCTCTGCAAAACCGCACCCCGGGTTTTCAGCACCGTGCGCGAGCGCGCGAAGTCGTTACCCACAATCGACGTGCCCAGCGTGGCACGCTCCGTCACGAAATTGCCGGTGACGCCATTGCCCCAGCGGTAATCATACGTCTGGTTCGAAACAAAATTATGCGGCGCCATGTCGGCATTCTGGCCGACATTGTCGCCCACATAATAGCGGAAGTAGCCGCGCGTGATGGCGGGCGTAGTCGGGAAGCCAGGGGCATCGACCACCCCGGTGGTCGGGAGCCACGAATGGATGGACTGGAGCACGTCGCGATACGCAATGCGGCTCGAGACAAAGTCCTTGTACTCACCATAGCCGGAAAACTGGTGCAGGCCGAGCCACCGCAGCACATTTTTCTCTTGGCGCAAATCGAGCTTGTAGGCGATCTGCACCCGGGACGTTTCGCGCAGGAGAGGGTTGTCGACAAAACCCTTGACCGCGAAAATTCCGATGAAGGGACGCAGGAAATACGGATTGCGGCTCCCGTCGATCATCCGCTCGTTTACATCGACGTGGAGCAGGCCCGTCACGCCGCTGCTGCCCGCCACGCCCATGATGTTGCGGGTGAAGCGCCGGGAATCCTCGCGGAAATACCCGGCTTGCAGCGCGAGCATCTGCCGCGGGGTGTCAAAGAAGATCTGCTCCAACTGGAGGTGGGTCGTCTGCGTGGTTTCCTTGATGCGATTGACGGCCGCGAGATTGACCGACTTCCAATCATACAGCTCACGGCTGCTGACCGAGGGGTCGCTGGAAAACAACGGCTGGGTCGCGCGGATCGGCTCGGGCGTCGTATTCACGAGGAACACATTCTGATTGGGCGTGCCCGGGTTGGTCGTGCTCGTAGTCCGGCTGGGCGACCAGAAGCCGAGCCCGTTCTGATCGATGAACAAGGTGGAAAGGGTGGAGAAGTTGGAGTTGGAGAAGTAGGAGGGGATGGCGTTGTTGGCATACGGTCCCAGCTTCGCGCCGTTTAGGGTGACCGTGGCGGTCACCGGATCCCAAGTGGGCGAGCCCACTTTTCTCCACCCTGTCACGGCATCGCGCGGCATCGTGGTATTGGGGCGATTGCCCGCGATGTCGTAATAGGAATACGACGCGCTCAGGCTGGTGTATTTGAACGGCTGGAACTTGACCATGCCGTTGAGCCGGGTGGTATCGAGGCCGGACGGCTTGAGGTTGAAGCCATCGCGCTGCACCGCGTAGCTCCCGCGGATGGCCAGCCGGCCCTTCTTGAGCACGCGGTTTAGGTCCAGGGTGGCGCGATATCCGTCGTAGCTGTCCGCGCGCAGGCTGGCTTGCGAGCGGTCGCGGCTCAGGTTGGCCGAGGAAGGCTGCATGTTCACCGTGCCCGCCGAACTGCCGATCCCGAACACCGTGGAATTGGGTCCACGGCTGATTTCGACGGCATCGATGTTGAGCGGATCCAGCGGCACGCGGCCGCTGGTCTCGAAGTTGCCAAACGAAAGGTTGGCCGATCCGACGCCACGGACGCGATTCGCGCCGTTCGGATTCATCTGGGTGTTGTCGACCGGGCTCGCGTTGCGATCCACCGAGAAATCCGTGTAAGTGCCGGTGCCTTCCGTGCTCGCCTCATAGAGGAAGACATCGTTGATATCCAGCATCGCGAAGTCGGTCATCTGCTCCTTCGTGACGACGGTGATGGAGGAGGCGAGATCCTCGACCTTGGTATTGAGCCGCGTGCCGGACGTCGTATTCGAGGCATAATAACCGCGATCCTCGGAGCGGACCTCGAACGGGGAGAGCCGGACGAGGCTCTCGTTGACCGGCGCCGTCTCGATCCGCGGCGGCCGCCGCTGCGCCGCCTCCATCGCGGCGAGTTCGCCGGGATCCAGCCGCCCATTCTTGTTTGTGTCGTACTTCGCCAGCGTCAGCGCGTCGGTCGCCGGCGTCTGGGCGGTGGAGACGGTCGCGAGCAGCAGCAGGAGGCAGAAACAGCGATGCGGGGTCGCATCACGGGATGGAAGACTGCGGTTGGTTGAGTTCATGGGGGGGACGGATGTTTGTGGATATGGGACAATCGGTCCGAGGACACAGCTCCGACTATGCTTCAATCGTGGTGGGTTCAATAAGCCGAAATTTGCTTCAGGTTGCGTGTGTTGGAAGCGTCTTGAGTTTTTCGGGGAGCGCCTGCGTCCCGCAGGCTGTCCTCGGCGTCCCGCCGAGGACTTCGGAGGCGTCGGCGGGACCGCGCCGGAGGACGGGCAAGCGCCGACGCCAGCACCCGAGACCCAGCCTTCGCCCACGGCTACGGCGGGCAGGCTAGGTGCGCTCCCCGAGCCAAAGTGATTTTGCGCGTTGCATGGGTTTCGTCAAATGCGCCGGAGCGAGCTCCGGAGATTTTCATTTCAACGCCCGCAGATAGTCGCACAGCAGATCCACATTCCGGGCAAAGGTCTGCGATCGGATCACGCGCTGCAGGGGCGGGTCCTTGCCCTGAAACAGCTCAATCATGTCATTCTCTTTCACGGGTATCGCCTGCTTGCCGATCTGCAGCACCATCTCGCGCGCGGCGAATACCTGTACAATCCGGTCGCTCTTCCCGATGTTTCCGTCCTCCGTCCAGGCACCGCGCGCATCCATCGATGCAATCGCCTCCCTGACCCGCGGCGAAAGGGCCTTCGCCGACGGCGCGGCGCGCGGCCGCTCGCTCCACGGCGACAGCCCGTGCAGGTCGTCCGGCCGCCGCACCGACGCCGGCTCCGCTTTTGCCAGGCGCTGGTACTCGGCCTCAATCGCCGGCAGCTCATCGCCATTCACCAGCACGCCATAGTGCGTGATCACCGAACTGTCGTCATGGGTGAGCTCATATCCATCCAAGAGGGTCGATGACCCGCGCTTCACGTTGACGCGCGTTCCCTTGGTCACATACAAGGGCCGATTCGTCTGCAGCTCATAGAACCGCGCCAGGACCGTCCGGTCGGGTCGCCCGCCCAGCGCCCGCTGCCGGATCTCGGACGGATTTGCGACCGGTGGCAGCGCCGATCGTTTGAGGTAGGCAATCGCGCGGGGCAGGGGATCCAGGTACTTTCGATTTCCGGTCTCCCGGTAGAGCACCAGCAGGGTTCGCATGACGCCTTGTGACTCACCTCCGGTCACTGACGGCGGCTCGAAGTTTCGCGCCCACGCCGGGTGCATGTCGGCATCGTACTGCTGCGCCCAGGCCGGCTGCGGATCCGGCAACTGCGCCAGGAGCATGAACGTGCCCCCCTTTTCCGCCGCCGCCAGGTACCGCGGCTCGTTGTAGATTCTGGCTGCCTCGAGATACGCGTCGATCATGTCCGAGATCGAGTTGTCGTTGAAGGTATAGTGCGACTGATAGTTGCTCCCCGGCCACTTCCAGCTCCATGACGTGGGAAAAGAAGCCTGCTTCACCGGATGTTTCGCCGGGTCCGGATAGCGGTTGAATCGTTGCGGCCAGGCGCCGTTCGGATACTGCGCCTTGATGAGACTGTCGAACGCATAGCGGCTCGCCTCGTGGATCCGGGCATCCTTGAATTCGAGGGCCTTGTCCACGCGCGCCAGGAACCGCATCACCGCCTGGGTTTCGTTGTCATCGAGGCTGGTCATCGGATTGCCCGGATATGTGGCAATGTCCTGGCAGGGACCGTCGGCGCGATAGGGAAATTTTTTGCGCTCGGCCGGATCGAACTCGATGAAATAATCCCACCCGCCGGAACAATGCTGCCCCGAAACGATCGCCAGGGCCGTCGCACGCGCGGCTTCTAGGTAGTAGCGATCGCCGGTGGCCGCATAGGCCTCCAGATACGCCATGCCCACCACCGGCGTGCCCTCGCGCTGTACCTCAACGGTATGCGGACCCTCCTTGGCCTCGGAACGCCCGTAGCTCAGGTCTTCCGCATACGCAAAATGGTACGCGCCATGGGTCGCCACCTTGTCGAGGTAGAAACCGGTCGCCTTGCGCAAGGCCTGGAGAACATCCTCCCGGCGCGGCGCTTCCTGGGCTGGAGCCAGGGTGATGATAGCGAGGAGCGGGAGCACGATTCTCCAAGATCCAAGTCCCGTGCTGGTGGCAGGTCGGTCCCGAATCCGGGGGGAGAGATATTTCATAGTCGAGCTTGGTTTGTTTTTTCCGGCCGTGGGGGGCTGTGGGCAACGGCCCGCGGGTTATCTATTTTGAAGGTTTTATACAAGACGTTTTGCATAGTTTTGTATTTTATATTAGTATTTGGTTCGGGTTGATGTGATACGTTTGCCCTAATCGGCCGCCCGCAAAATGCGGATCTTCTGTTCCGTCGTGTGTCTCTTGCCTTTCATGGTCTGGGCTCTTTTAGGGCCGCAGACTAACATTACAAGTGGCCCGGATTTCGGGGGATCACCGCGCGGACACGCTTCAGAAATTCGACGCCGAATGGAAAGACCGCGGAGGCGCCGGTGTGCTTCCCCGGATATTTCGGACACGCGTTGGGCGTGTTGTTATTTAGTTAGCTGAGGGAGGATTCGTAGTCGAGCGGGCTTTGATAGCCGAGCGAGGAGTGGCGGCGGGAACGGTTGTAGAAGGACTCGATGTAATCGAAGATCGCGGTGCGGGCGTCAGCCCGCGTGCCG
>CANEVO010000037.1 GCA_947442255.1 Opitutia bacterium | reverse complement strand
CCGGCCGAGGCGCTGTTGGTCGACAAGGCGCAACTGCTGACCCTGACCGCGCCCGAGATGACGGTGCTCGTCGGCGGCCTGCGCGTCCTGAAGACCAACTTCGGCGGCACGGCGCACGGCGTCCTCACGGCGCGGCCGGAGGCGCTGACGCATGACTTCTTCGTGAACCTGCTCGACATGGGGACGGAGTGGAAACCGGCTGCGCCCGACTCCAGTACGTTCGAAGGCCGCGATCGCAGGACGGGGCAGGTCAAATGGACCGGCACGCGGGCCGACCTGGTCTTCGGTTCCGACGCGCGGCTGCGGGCCCTGGTGGAAGTCTATGCAAGCTCGGACGCGCAGAAAAAATTTATCCACGACTTTGTCGCAGCCTGGAACAAGGTGATGAACCTGGATCGCTTCGACCTGGCGTAAGCGGGGCGGGGCCGAACACGGCCCGAAGTTCGGGCTCCAGTCGGTCAAAAAGGAACCGACTCAAATTTGGCTTGATTCATATTCTTTTAAAGGAATATGAATACGAAATGGATTTGGTGGAGATCTACAAATGCCTGTGCGACCGGACGCGGTTGCGCCTGCTCCATGTGCTGGCGCAGGGACCGGTGTGCGTGTGCCATTTTCAGGAAGTGCTGGGCGAACCGCAGGTGAAGATCTCCAAGCATCTCGCGTATCTGCGCGCGCGCGGGCTGGTGGAATGCGAGCGGCAGGGAAACTGGGTGGTCTACGCACTGCCGTCGAAGCCCTCGCGGGAGCTGAAGGCGAACCTAGCATGCCTGCAGGACTGCGTGCAGGAACATCCGGCGTTCAAGCGCGATCTCGCTCGGCTGAAGAAGATCGAGCCGGCGTGCGCGTGGGTGCGCGCGGGCGAGCCGGAGAAGGCGCCGGGGCAATACCGTTGCGGTTGCTAAGGCGGCCGAAAATTTATGAACGAAGAAACCGATTCCACCTGTGAAACCTCCGGCGGCACTTGCGGGTGCGCGACGCCGGCGCCAGAATTGCCGGCGATGACCGTCGCGGCCCTGCGGACCGCCCTGGCGGCGGCGCCGGCTTTGCCGCTCACGGTGCTCTGGCCGGACGGCGATCCGATCGAGGCGCACTTCCACGTGACGGAGGTTGGGCGCGTGCAGAAGCATTTTGTGGATTGTGGCGGGACGGTGCGACGCACCGTGACCTGCCTCTTGCAGACGTGGGTTGGCGACGACGTGGATCACCGGATCACGGCCGGTAAGTTGTTGAAGGCGTTTGACCACGGCGCGGCGGTGCTCGGCACGGACGATCTGCCGGTGGAACTCGAGTATGAGGCGTGCAACGTGATCCAGTTCAAGGTGGTCGCGGTCGAGCGCGAGGCGGACCGTTTCGTGGTGCGGCTGGCCGGCAAGCACACCGATTGTCTGGCGCGGGACGTTTGCGTGCCGGCGGCGCGGGCGGGCGCCGCGGGCGCGAGTTGCTGTTAATTTCTTCGCCCATCGCATGAGCACCATTGCCGCCAACAAACCCACCATACTCGTGCTTTGCACGGGCAACTCGTGTCGCAGCCACCTCGCCGAGGGCCTGCTGCGCGCCGCCGCGGGCGATCTGTTCGAGGTGGCGAGCGCGGGCTCCAAGCCCGCGGGCTACGTCCATCCGCTGGCGATCGACGTGATGAAGGAGATCGGTATCGATATCTCGGGCCACCGCTCGAAGCACTTGAGCGAGTTTCTCGATCAGAACGTGGAGACGGTGATCACGGTGTGTGGGAATGCGGACCAAGTGTGTCCGATTTTCCCCGGACAGGTGAACCGCCACCACTGGCCCTTTGACGATCCGGCGCATGCGACCGGCACGGAGGAGGAAAAACTGGCGGTGTTTCGCCGCGTGCGGAATGAGATCCGGCGGACGTTCACGGCCTATGCCGACGGGCGGCGCGATGCGTTGAAGGCCAAGGCCGCGCGATGAACGCGGACAAGCCCTCGGTACTCGACCGGCTCTCGTTCCTTGACCGTTATCTCACCGGCTGGATTTTTCTTGCGATGGCGGCGGGCGTGCTGGCCGGTCGGTTTCTGCCGGCGCTGCCCAAGTTGCTGACGGCCTGGAGCGTCGGCACGACCTCGGTCCCGATCGCCGCGGGACTGATCCTGATGATGTACCCACCGCTCGCGAAGGTGCGCTACGAGGAGCTGCCCGATGTGTTCCGCGACAAGAAAGTGCTCGGGCTGTCCCTCGTGCAAAACTGGCTCGTGGGACCGGTGCTGATGTTTGCGCTCGCGGTGATCTTTCTCCGCGACCAGCCGGAGTATTTTGCGGGACTTGTGCTCATCGGCCTCGCGCGGTGCATCGCGATGGTGATCGTGTGGAACGATCTCGCGGGCGGCAGCCGCGAATATTGCGCGGGGCTCGTGGCGGCCAACGCGCTTTTCCAGGTCTTGTTTTTCGCCCCGCTGGCGTGGCTGTTTTTGAAGGTGCTGCCGCCGCTCGTCGGCGTCGACCTCGGCCAGCTCGACCTGTCAGGTGTGACAATCGGGGCGGTAGCGAAGAGTGTTTTCATTTACCTGGGAATCCCCTTCCTCGGCGGGCTGGTGTCGCGGTTTGGACTGCGACGGGGCGGGCGGGTGGATTGGTATGATAATAAATTCCTGCCGCTGATCAGCCCGATCACGCTCGTGGCACTGCTGTTTACGATCGTGGTGATGTTCAGCTTGAAGGGCGATACGGTGCTGCGAATTCCGCTCGACGTGCTGCGGGTGGCGCTGCCGTTGGTGGTCTATTTTGCGATCATGTTTGGTGCGACGTTCTGGATGAGCGTCCGGGCCGGAACCGACTATGCGCGGGCGGCCACCCTGGCGTTCACGGCGTCGGGCAACAATTTCGAACTGGCGATCGCGGTGGCGGTCGGGGTGTTCGGCCTCGCGTCGGGCGCGGCTTTCGCGGCGGTGATCGGGCCGCTGGTGGAGGTGCCGGCGCTGATCGGGCTGGTGACGGTGGCGCTGCGCTGGCGCGCCCGGGTGGAACGAGTGACCCGTTGAGCCTGCGCCCAAGGGAATTTTCCGTTGCGGTGCAGGGGAGGAATCGTTGCGTTCTTCCCTTCCCATGAAACTGGAGATTCCGCCGGGCGACTTCGCCGGCTACATTTTTGACCTCGATGGCACGCTCGTCGACACGATGCCGCTGCACTATCGCGCGTGGGACGAGGCGATGCGCAAAGTCGGTCTGCACTGCGCGCTGGACGAGGAGTTGTTCTATTCGCTGGGAGGAGTGCCGACGCTGCGGGTCGCGGATTTGATCGCGCGGCACTATGGGCTCACCATCGATGCGCACGCGGTGTTCGATCACAAGGAGGCGTTGTTCGTCGAATTGCAGAAGGATGCGAAGCTGATCGAGCCGGTGGTGGAGTTTGCCCACCGGGTGGCGCTGACCCATCCCGTATCGGTGGCGTCGGGCGGACCGCGGGTGATCGTGCGCGGGATGCTGGAGCTGACCGGCTTGGTGCGGATCTTTCCCTTCGAGCGTGTGGTCACCCCGGAGGATGTGATCCACGGTAAGCCGGCCCCGGACATGTTCTTACTGGCGGCGGAGCGGATGGGCGTACCCCCCGGGCGGTGCCTGGTGTTCGAGGATGCGGAGCCGGGGATGCGCGCCGCCGAGGCTGCGGGGATGCCGTGGGTCCGCGTGCCAAGCCGGAAGAAATCGGGCGACCGAATCGGACGGACAAACCCCTCAAGCTGAGGCACCGTACCGGTGCCTGCGTTCACCGCGCCATGTTGAAACTGGCGCTGACCTCGAAGACAGCGTTCACAATCGCAAAGGCGATGAAGCCGACGAAAAAGAACACGGTCATCAGCACGCCGCTCGCGATCACCTTGGTGAACATGTTGAGCTGGCTGGAAATCAGCTTTTGGTAAGCGGCGGCGATCTGCTTCAGGCTCGGCACCACGTTGCCGGTGTTTTCGCCCACGGCGAGGCGGTCGAGCACGAGGTCGGGGAAGCAGGCCGTGCGGGTGAGCGCGACCGACAGGGCCTCGCCCTCGAGCACGCGAGCCGTCGCGGTGTTGAAGGCGGCGCGGTGTACGCGGTTGTCGATTTGCTTCTCGGTCATCCGCAGCGCCTCGGCCGCGGTGATCCCGTTTTCCAGCAGAACCGAGAGCGTCTGGCTGAACGCCAGCACGGTGCGGGCGACCGCGAACGGGCCGAGCAACGGAAGCCGGAGCATCCAGGCGTCGGTCGCGGTGCGGCCCGCGTCGGTCGCTCGCCAGCGCCAGAACGAAATCGCGGCGAAGACAAGACCAATTACAACGAAGAGCCCATAGTGGATCGCAAACTCGGACATCGCGATCAGGATCTTGGTCGACACCGGCATCTTGCCACCGAGCGACCCGAGCAGGCTTTGGAGGCGCGGCAGTAGGAAGGTGAGGAAGAAGATAATCACGCCGCCGGCGACGAATACCATGAAGACGGGATAGGCCAGGGCGAGGAGGAGCTGGCGGCGCAGTTCCCGCTGTTCCGTGAGATGTGCGATCAGCCGGGCGATGGTGTCGTTGAGGGAACCTGTCGCCTCGCCGGCCTGGACAAGGTTGGTGATCGAGGGATCGAACACCTGGGGAAAATTCGCCATCGCGCGGGAGAGCGGCACGCCTTCGCTGATTTGCTCCCAGAGACCGGCACAGAGGGTGCGCAGGCGGGGTTCCTTGATACGCACGGAGAGCAGGCGGACCGCTTCGCCCGCGGACAAACCGCTCGTCAGCAGATCGTGGAGCGACTCGAGAAAGGAGAGGCATTCTTCGCGACGGGGCGCCGCGGCGGCTGGGCCGCGGGTGGAAACCGCGGCGGGTGCCCCCTTCGCCTCCGGTGGTTTGCGGCCCGGTTTGCCGGCGGCGACGATCTCGCTCACGGCGGCAACCTGCAGGCCCCGCGCCGAGAGGAGCCGCAGCGCGTCCCGGCGGCTCGGGGCGTCGAGCTCGGCCGTCAGCGTTTGGCCGGCGCGGTCGCGCGCGGTGTAGGCAAAACGGGCCATGCGCTATTTTTCGGTCACCGTGATGACACGCAACACCTCGTCGAAGCTCGTGTAGCCGGCCTTCACTTTTTCCCAGCCGCTCTGGCCGAGGGTGCGCATCCCGTGTTTGCGCGCGCAGTCGGCCAGGGTGCGGGTGCTCTCGCGCTTGAGTACGAGTTCGTGCATCTCGTCGTTGAGTCGGAAAATTTCGAAGATGCCGATGCGGCCGCGATAGCCGGTGCCGCGGCACCGGTCGCAGCCGACGGGCGATTTCAGCAGCTCGATGCCCTCGGCCTCCTCGGCGTGGCACCCGAGAATCGCGAGGGTTTCCTGCAGCTTGACCCGGGCGATCGGCGCCGGTTTGGAGCACTCCGGGCACAGCCGGCGGACGAGCCGCTGGGCGATGACGAGCTCGATCGCGGACGCGACGAGAAACGGCTCGATGCCCATGTCGACCAGCCGGGTGATCGCACCGGGTGCATCGTTGGTATGCAGGGTGGAGAACACCAGATGGCCAGTGAGCGAAGCCCGGATGGCGATCTCCGCCGTGTCCTTGTCGCGGATTTCGCCGACCATGATCACGTCGGGATCCTGGCGCAGCACGTGGCGCAGCGCGTCGGCAAACGTCAGGCCGATCTCGGGACGCACCTGCATCTGGTTCACCCCGGGCACCTCGTATTCGATCGGATCCTCGATCGTGATGATGCGGAGATCGGTCGAATTGATTTTGCGGAGAAAGGCGTTGAGCGAGGTCGACTTGCCGGAACCCGTGGGGCCGGTGACGAGGATGATGCCGTGCGGGTAATCGAGGATGCTGGTGATCTGTGACTGCTCCTCGGCGCTCATGCCCAGCCGGTCCATCGTGTAGGCTTCCTTCTTCTGGTTGAGCAGACGAAGCGAAATCGACTCGGCGTAGATCGTCGGCACCGTCGATACGCGGATGTCGAGCACGATGCCGTTGGCCTTGAAATTGATGCGGCCGTCCTGCGGCAGGCGCTTCTCGGAGATGTTCATCCGCGCCATGATTTTCAACCGGGAGATGATGGCGTCCTGAAAGCGCAGGAGATTTTCCGGCACCGGCACGGGCACGAGCAGGCCGTCGACGCGGTACCGGATGCGCAGCTGGCCTTCCTGCGGCTCGAAATGAATATCGGTCGCCTGGTCCTCGATCGCCTGCGAAATGACGTCCGTGACGAAGCGCACCACCGCCGCATCCTCGTCGACGACTTCCTCGGCTTCCTTCTGCGCCTCGGGGGCGACGTAGCTGTCGTCGCCGTCCTCTAGGGAACCCGAGCCGACGCCGAAATTTTCAATGATGAGCTGGTGCACTCTTTCGGGCACGGCCAGGTGCCAGACTAGCGGCCGGGGGCTGAACGTCCGCAACCAGTCCGTCATGGTATCGTCCGGCAACCAGGCGGTGGCCAGGTGCAATGGCACGGAAGACAGAGGACGGGCGACCGAGGACGAATCTTCGGAGCCATCCTCCGTCTTCTGTCCTCCGTCTTCCGTAACATAGCGGATCGGGATGATCTGGTATTCGTGGACGATGCGCGCCGGCAGCAGCCCGCGCGCGTCGGGATCCGTTTCGAGATTGCTGGCGACATCCAGTCCCGCGGCCAGGGCCAGCTTCGCGAGCACTTCCGGCTCGGGGTGGGCGAGTGCCCCGGCGAGCGTCTCCAGCCGTTTTTCGCGCGGGGCTTCGAGAATAGCCTGACGCTGCTCGTCGGTGAGAAGCGCCGTGAGCGACGCGGGCAAGGTTTCCTGATCAAGCGTGGTCATGGCGCGGACGCGTCGCAGTCGGAAAAATCGGAGGTGGTTCCAGGCGCAGCAATCGCGGCGGCGCGGTCTGACGGGCGCGTGTCCAGGACGAAGGCGCTCACTTCGGTAGAATCCGGTCGAGGATCGACGGTGGCGCCGGCTGATAGTTCGGGTCGAGCTGCAGCTTGATTTCGTCGCGCGTCGGCAGTTGGTCGACCTTGCGCATGGTTTCGGCGTTATCCTTCGCCGGATTGTTGGTCAGAATCTGCGGTCGCAGGAAAAAGATAAGCTCCTGATGATACCGGTCCTTCTTGCGGGTGCCGAGCAGGTCGCCGATGAACGGGATCGGCCCAAGCCGGTTGCTTTGCTTGGAGTCGATTTTCTTGCGGAAGCCGGCGAGCACGATGATTTCGCCGTCCCGGGCGGTGATGTAATTTTCGGTCTTCCGCGTGCCGATGACGTATTGCGTGTTGTTGTCGACCGTGACGGTGTCGATGACGTCGGTGAGCTCCTGAAGCAGGTCGAGCTGCACCGACCCGTCGTTGCCGATGAACGGCGTGACGGTCAGAGTCGTGCCGATCTGCTGCTGCTGGATTTGCGAACTGGTGGTGGCGCCGGTCGCGGCGCCCGGGATGGTCGTGGTGCCGGTGATGATGGGCCGGGTTTCGCCGTCGTTGATGATCGCCTTCTTGCCGTGGCTCGTGGTCACGGCGGGCACGGTGAGAATGGTGGTGTTGTTCTTCCGCTTCGTGGTGCCGAGCGCGATGGTGCCGGCCAGATCCCACGACCCGGAAAGTCCGGGGCGGGTGATCGCCGCAAAACCGGAACCGGCGGAGCCGGCCACGGAAAGGCCGGAGGCGGCCCCCGAGAACCCAATCAACTTGTCGCCGGCGATCTGCAGACCGAGCTGGCTGATGCCGGAGTCGTGGTTGTCGTCGAGGGTGACCTCCGCGATGACCACCTCGATGCGCACCTGGGCGAGCACGATGTCGAGTTTCTGGATGAGTGCGGTGATGAGGCGAAGATCGTCGGTGGTGCCGGAGACTACGACGGAGTTGGAGCGTTCGTCCGGGGCCACGGTCATAAGCGGGCTAAATTCGTTCGAGCCGCTGCCGAAGCCCTCCAGCGCGGCGCTGACGGCCGCGTTGTTGACCGCGGCAGCGGGCGGGGCGCCGGGAAGCTGGACAGGTTGGGCGGCGCCCGCGCCGGGGCGAACCGATTGTGCATTTTGTCGCTGGGCCGCCTGCGTCTGGCCGGTGATGACGCGGGTGAGCACACTCACGAGATCGGCGGCCTTGGCGTGATTGAGGTAGATGACGTCGTTACGCGTGTTGGGGTCGGCGCGGACGTCGAGCTTCTCGATGAGCTCGTCGAAGATCGGGTATTGGCGCGGATCGGTGACGAGCACGATCTGGTTGGTGCGGTCGTCGGCCTGGTAGCTCGTCGCCGTGCCGAGCTGGGTCTGGAGGGTGCCCTGGAGGATCGTGCGGATTTTTTGCACGAGGTCGCTCGCCTTGGCGCCGTTCCGCAGCTGGTAGAACTTCGGCTTCATCCCCGCCGTCATCGGGCGATCGAGCTTTTGGAGCAGCAGTTCGATGCGCTGCAGGTTGGCGACGCTGTCGGTGACCATCATCGCGTTCGCGTTTTGCAACGGAATGATGGGCGAGTTGACGCTGGGGTTGAGAATTTGACTGATGAGTTGCTGGATTTCCGCGACGCGCAGGAACTCGAGCTGGAAAATCTTGGTGGCGATCTTGCCGCTGGCCGGTTGATCGAACGCCGACCCCGCGATCATTTCCGGAGCCGTGCGGGCCGTCATCGGCAGTTGGGTGATGACGAGAAAGCGTTCGCCCAGCTTGGTGACCCCCAGGTTGTTCAGTGCGAGCACGGTCTCGATGGCCAAGATCGCCTGCGACTTCGGCACGGGCTTGTCGATATCGATGTTGTAGGTGGTGGTCGGGAGTTGGGCGGGGCGCAGGACGGTTCGCCCCGTGTACATCTTGAGGGCCGTCAGGATTGTATCGAGGTCGGCGTCCGGCAGCTTGATTTGGACGAGCTGATCGTCATCCGCCGCGCCGGCCGCCGGAGCCGCGGGGTTGGGAACGGCGGCGCCCGGCTGCTGGGCAACGAGATCCAAGGCGACGAGGGACAAAACGGCGGCCAGGCGCAGGCGGACAAAACGCAGAGTCATGCAGGAAATTCGGAAAAGTTGCGGCAGGGGCCGGGGACGGAGAAGAGAAGCCAAAGCTGGAAGCTTGTAAACGGTGTTGTGTGGCCTGATGAGACGGCATTTTTGGCAAAAAGTTGCCTGCCAGAATGGGTTTGGAGCCGGGAGAGTGGCGGGATTTGCCCTTGCCCGATCCGGCTGCGGGGCCAACGCTCCCGCGCCGCGATGCCGAACAGCTTGGGAAAAATTTTTACCGTCACTACTTGGGGCGAGAGCCACGGCCCGGCCGTGGGCGTTGTCATCGACGGGTGTCCGCCGGGATTGCCGCTGGCGGTGGAGGATATCCAGGGCGAACTCGATCGCCGCCGGCCGGGGCAAAGCGACATTGTCACCCCGCGTAAAGAAGAGGACCGAGTAGAAATCTTGTCCGGCGTTTTCGAAGGCCGGACGACGGGCACGCCGATTTCGCTGTTGGTGCGCAATGCCGATCAGCGGCCGGGCGCCTACGACGAGATGCGGGAAAAATTCCGCCCCTCGCACGCCGATTACACCTATCAGGCGAAGTTTGGCCTGCGGGACCACCGGGGTGGCGGCCGGAGTTCGGCGCGCGAAACGGTTGGGCGGGTCGCCGCGGGCGCGATCGCCCGGAAGATCCTGGCACTGGGCGGCCAGGCGCAGTTTGCGGCTCCGGTGGAGATCCGGGCCTGGCTGACGCAGGTGCACGATATCGTGATGCCGGCCGCCGCCACGAATAACTTTCCCACTCTGGCCGAGGTGGAGGCGACGCCGGTCCGCTGTCCGCATGCGGCGACGGCGGAAAAAATGATCGAGCGCATCAAGGCCGTGCGCGCCGAGGGCGACTCGGTGGGCGGCGTGATCGAGTGCCGCGTGCGTGGCGTGCCGCCGGGGTTGGGCGAGCCGGTGTTCGACCGGCTCGAAGCCGATCTGGCGAAAGCGATGCTGTCGCTGCCGGCGACCAAGGGTTTTGAAATCGGCAGTGGTTTCGCCGGAGCGAGCCGGCGCGGGAGCGAGCACAACGATGCGTTCGAATCCCGCGACGGCCGGATCCGCACCGTGACGAATCGCTCGGGCGGCACACAGGGCGGCATCAGCAACGGCGAGGAGATCATGTTCCGCGTGGCCTTCAAGCCGACGGCGACGATCCTGCAGCCGCAGAAAACGGTCGACCTGCAGGGACGGGAGACGGAGTTGACCGGTCGCGGACGGCACGATCCGTGCGTGGTGCCGCGGGCGGTGCCCATCGTGGAAGCTATGGTCGCGCTCGTGCTGGTCGACCACTGGCTGCGGCAGCACGCGCAGTGCGGGACTTTCAAATTCCAAAAGGAATGAACCGCGGGGCTGGAATGCGGTCGTTCCCGGCCGGCATTCGGTCCCGTTCTTCATCCGGTTAACATGGCTGCGCAAAAACCACTCGTTTATCTCATTCTTGGCACCAGCGGCGCGGGGCGGCGCGAGGTCATGGCGGATTTGATCGAAGGCGCGTTCGATGGGAGTGAGCGCACGGTGGTGCTGCTGGCCGACGACGAGGCGGCGCACGAGGCCGATGCGCGGCTGCCGGCAATCACCCGCTGGTCATGGCGCGACGACACGATCGCCGCCGAATTGCCACACGAAGCCACGCGGGTGTTTTTCGTGACGAGCGGCCGGCGCAACCCGGTCGAGCAAATCGAAGTCTTCAAGGCCTGGCTGGAGGCGCAGGGGGGCGAACTCGCCCGCGTTCTCTGTGTGGTCGACTGCCGGCTGGCCTCCAAGCACCCGGAGCTGCTCCCGTGGTTCGAAGCGTGCGTGCATTTTGCAGATGTGGTGCTGCTCAACCGCCGCGAGGGCGTGGAAAACAAATGGGTCAGCGGGTTTCTCGGGCATTTCGAAAAGCTGCATTACCCCTGTCTTTTCGAAATGGTGAAGGCGGGCCGGTTGCGGAATCCCGCGCTGGTGCTGGAGCCGCAGGCCCGTCGGATGACCCATGTGTTCGACGAGGAGCAGGAATGGATCTTTACCGACAGCAGCGGCGAGCAGATCGACGAGCAGGAGGAAAGCGAGGGAGAGGAGGAGGTCGTAGCCTCATTGGAGGAGGAACCCTACTTTGTGCGGGATGCCGCGGGCCGGCGGCTGAAAAAGGTGCCCGACATCGCGAAATTCCTCTGAGGGTCAGGGACGGCGCGTGAAGTGCGCCCGGAATTCCGCGGAGCCCATCACGCGAAAAATGTGCAGCCCGAGTTGCTGGCGCGGCAGATAGAGCAGGCTGCACGGATAGCTCAGGATGCGGCCCAGCGGGTGGCCGAACCATACCAGCGTGCCGGTGAGCCCATAGGTGGCCGCGATGCCGGCGCTCGCGATGAACAGACGGGGACCGAGTTCGACCGGCAGCCGGCTCACGATCGCGTAGACCAGGAGGACGGAGACCAGGATGGTGCCACCAACGAGCCAGTGCGTACGGGCCACCCACGCGACACAGTCCGGCGGCCGTCGGCCTGGGGGAACCATGGAGAAAATGCGGCCGGGATAAGCGCGACGGGATCGAAGCCGCACCGGTCTTATTTGACGGCGGCGACCGCAGCGACAAACGCCTTCGCCTTGGCCGTGATCGCGGCCCAATTCTTTTCCTTGAACGCCTTGCCGTCCACCAGGGAACTGCCGGCCGCAGTCGCAAAGGCGCCGGCTTTCAGGAATTCGCCGACATTGGTTTCGTTGACGCCGCCGGTCGGCACCATCTCGACGTGGGGCAGGGGGCCCTTGAGCGACTTGATGTAGTTGGGGCCGAAAAATTCGGCGGGAAAAATTTTCGCGGCGTCGGCGCCGGCTTCCCACACGGCGATGACTTCGGTCGGCGTGAAGGCGCCACAGAAAATCGGCACGCTGTAGCGCTGGCACATTGTGACGACGTCGAGCCGGGCGCCGGGGGTGACGATGAACTTTGCGCCCGCGAGGATGCCGGCGCGGGCGGTCTCCGCATCGAGCACGGTGCCGAGGCCGAACAGGAAATCGGGCAGTTCGGCGGTCGCCTTCTCCAGCATGCGGATGGCCCCGGGCGTGGTCATGGTGAGTTCGATGCTGGTGAGACCGCCGGCGGCGAGCGCCCGGGCGCAATCGAGCAGTCCGTCGGGCGAGTCGGCGCGAATCAGCGCGATCACCTTCTCCGCTTTGATCTTTGAGAGGACGGCGTCTTTTTTCATGGAAGCCGCCACTGTGGCGTCTGCTTTCACGGAGGGAAATCAATTTCCGGCGCCCGTGTGTTCCCGGGGCTTGGCCGGACACCTTCGTCCGCCCGTCGCCGTCGGTCCTCGCCTCCCCGGGCGTCGCGCGGGTGGACGCTGAAGGTCATCGCGTAGTCGAGATTGAACACGAAGCCGTGCGCCGAATAAAAGTTGAGGTAGTAGTTCGGCAGACTGGCGATGAGTTCATCGGTCAGCTTCAAATCCCCAAAGGGAATCGAGACCAGTTCGCCGTCGATACTTTGGGTCCCGGCGCCCGGGCGCAGCGGGTAATTGGAAAACGTGAGATTCGGCGCGTGAATGATCCGGATGTTCGCGGTGTTTTGGTGGAGGGCGGCGCCGCGGCCCACGGGAACGGTGGCGCAAAACTCCGGGTGGTTGGTCAGGCAGTGGTAACACTCCCGGTAGTTCTCCATGGAAATTTTCCAGTTCGATTTCACCTCGTAGGTGGTCGTCCAGGCCACTTTCGCGTTTTCGAAACGGAAGGGCGTCACGGTGGAAGCCCGGCGATGGGCGAAAAGGTTTTGGGCCGGCCCCGGCGCTGCAATCCGGGAGTTGGCCAAAAAATACTGTTTTCCGGTCAGCGCCGGAGCATTCCGCGTGCGGAATAGAAATCGGAATTTGCCCGACCGCCCGAACGGGATCACGGCAAATGGAATGGCGGGGAGGGAGTGAGCAGCCGGCCCGATGCGGGGGAGTGGGCTGACCCCGGGAGATCGGTTACGAACAGGCCGAAGCGGGCCAGGGCGTGCCTCCCGGCCATCGTCGGCCTGGCCTCGCGCTGCCGGGGCGGAATCGCGTCGAACGGGTTGGGCGTTCGGCGCCTCAGCTTCTGGCCGCTGGTGGGCCTTCCGCGCCTTGGGGCGACCTGATGCCGGCGCGATCTCGCCGGCCGATTCTCGCGTGTGACCGGCTGGAAATGTCGTGACCGAAAAGCGGCATTCTTTTGGACAAATCTCGAGTTGCGGATGCTACCCGAGATCATGAATTTGGGGCATCGCTCCCAATCCCGACCACATCGTGAGCCTCTTGATTCGACGGAATTTTTCATGGATCGTCGCCCGTGGTGCCACCGCATCGCCGCCGATCGCTTTCTTCCCGCGCTCCACTTCATCTGAGTAATTTGCCTGCACCCGGTTTCAGGGCCCATCGCTCCCTTTGGTTCATTTTCCCTCACGGCTTATAATGGCGCATCACCATCGATCCTTAGTCTGGGCGATCACGATCGCGCTCGTGGCGGTGGGGGCGGTTTTTGTCCGGCGGCCGAATGAGGGCGCGAAAGCACCGGCGCCGGCCTCGGCTCAACCGCAAAAGCTTGGGTTCAATGAATCGATCCAGCCGATTCTTTCGGAGAATTGCTATCAATGTCACGGGCCGGACGCCGCCTCGCGCAAAGGGGAACTCCGGCTCGATCGCGCGGAATTCGCTTTTTTGCCGCGCAAGGGCGGAGCGGCGATTGTGCAGGGCCAGCCGCAGGAGAGTTTGCTGGTGCGACGCATCGAATCGACGAAGGCAAGCGAGGTCATGCCGCCGCCGGAGTCGCACAAGAGCCTCAAGCCCGAACAGGTGACGCTGCTCAAGCGATGGATTGCGGAGGGGGCCGAGTATCAGGAGCACTGGGCCTTTATCAAACCGGAGCGCTCCGCGCCGCCGGAGCCGCGCCAAAAGGACTGGGCGAAAAACGCCATCGATCGTTTTGTTCTGGCGCGTTTGGAGCACGAGGGGCTGACCCCGTCGCCCGAGGCGGACAGGTATGCGCTCATCCGGCGGACGACGTTCGATCTCACCGGCCTGCCGCCCACGCCGGAGGAGACCGCGGCGTTTCTGGCCGACCCTTCGCCCGGGGCTTACGAGCGCGTGGTGGACCGGCTGCTGGCGAGCCCCCGCTACGGCGAGCACCGGGCGCGGTACTGGCTCGATGCGGCGCGCTACAGCGACACGCACGGGCTGCACATCGATAATTTTCGCCTGCAGTGGCCGTATCGTGACTACGTGATCAAGGCGTTCAACGAGAACAAACGGTTCAATCAATTCGCGGTGGAGCAGATCGCGGGCGACCTGCTGCCGGTGGAGAGTTTCGATCAAGTGGTGGCGACCGGATTCAACCGCGCGCACCAAACCACCAGTGAGTCGGGCGAGATCACGGAAGAGCTCCAATTCCACAACGTGTCCGATCGGGTAAGCACGGTTTCCACCGTATTCCTTGGCCTGACCTCCGCGTGTGCGACCTGCCACGACCACAAATTCGATCCGCTTTCGCAGAAGGAATTCTATCAGCTCAGCGCCTTCTTCAACAATTCCATGGATCCGCCGTTCGATGACGAGGAGGCGAGTTTCTTTCCGACCCTGACCCTGCCGCCGGCGGACAAGCGGGAGGAGGCCGGGGCGATTCTCGCGCAGCGGGCGACGGTGGAGCGGAAGCTCTTCGCCCGGGCGGCCGAAGCCGATAAGTTGATCGAGCGCTGGCTCGCCTCCGCGGATGGCCGAAAAGCGGTGCAGCCGGTGGCAACGGAGAAACTGTTGGCCCGCTTTCGGCTCGACGAGGGGCGGGGCGACAAGGTGCATAACCGTGCCCCGGGTGCGGCCACCCAGGAGTTCACCACCGAAAATCAGGCACCGTTTTGGGGCGAGCAGTTCAAGTTCTGGCCGGTGCTGCGGCTGGCGACCACCACGCAGCTGAAGTTCGGGCAACTCGGCGATTTCGAGTCCACCGACGCCTTTACGGTGTCCGGCTGGTTTCAGCCGCGCGTCGGCCGGAGCAAGAAGCAGGGCGCGCTGCTGTCCAAGATGTCTGAGGCGGACAAAAATCGCGGGTGGGATATTTATTGGGACGATGGCACGACGCCGGAGATTCCGAAACTGCAGCGCTACCCCGAGGGCCGCCTCGTGGTGAATCTCATCCACGGGGGAAAGGACAACGCGATCACCGTGCGGGCGTTGCCCCGGATCAGCCGGCTGGAGTGGGCACACCTGGCGTTCAGCTATGACGGATCGGGCAAGGCGTCGGGCCTGCGCCTTTACCTCAATGGCGAGCGGCAGCCGGTCGAAGTCGTCAAGGACGCGCTGTCCGGCAGCATCCGGACTTCCGCTCCGTTGCAATTGGGTCGCCGCGAAAATGCCGCCGGGGCGTTGCCGGACGACAAGGTGATCAAGGTCGAGCCGCAGGCGTTGCCGGAGACCTCGTATCAGGATATCCGCGTGTATGCCCGCCGGCTGGACGATCGGGAGATCCGGGGGACCATGTATGACGACGTCGTCAGCGAAATCGTCAGCCGGCCGATGGCGGAGTGGACGGAGGACGGGCGAAAGCTGGTGACGGACTTTTTCCTCAAGTACGTCGATGCACCGAGCATCGCATGGCGGGCCGAAAAAGCGGTCCTGGACGAGAAGCTGGCGAGTCTCTCGGCCGGTGGAGTGAAGACGCTCGTGATGCAGGAAAAGAAAGCCCTGCCCATGAGCCATGTGCTCGACCGCGGGGTGTACAACCGGCTGAAGGAACGGGTGACGGCCGACGTGCCCCATTTTTTGCCGCCGCTGCCGCCCGGCGCACCGCGCAACCGCCTTGGGCTGGCGCAGTGGCTGGTCAGCCCGGAAAATCCGCTGGTGGCCCGGGTGACGGTCAATCGCATGTGGCAGGAGATTTTTGGCACGGGCATCGTTTCCACCCTCGGCGATTTTGGCATCGTCGGCGCCCGGCCCAGCCACTTCCGCCTGCTCGACTGGCTGGCCGTGGATTTTCAAGAGAACGGCTGGGAGGTGAAGCGCTTCTACAAACAACTGGTCATGTCCGCCACCTACCGGCAATCGGCGGCGGTCACACCCGCGCTCCTCGAAAAGGATCCGGCCAACCGTCTGCTCGCGCGTGGTCCGCGGTTCCGCCTCGATGCGGAGGCGATCCGGGACAGCGCCCTCGCCGCTGGCGGATTGCTGGTCGAGCGGATTGGCGGGCCCAGCATGAACACCTATCAGCCGCCGGGCCTCTGGGAGGTGCTGTCGATGGATCGCAGCAACACGCGAACCCACCAACGCGACATCGGCGACGGATTGTACCGGCGCAGCCTCTATACCTTTTGGAAACGCTTCGGTCCGCCGCCGGTGCTGACGACCTTCGATGCGCCGCAACGCGATGTCTGCATCGTGCAACGCGAACGCACCAACACGCCGTTGCAGGCGCTCATCACGCTGAACGCGCCCGATTTTCTCGAGGCGGCGCGGCATCTCGCCACCCGCGCCCTGCGCCAGGCGGACAGCAGCGAGGAACAAAAGATCGCCTTCATGGCCGCGGCCGTCCTGACCAGGCCGCTTGCCGCCGCCGACCGCAACGTGTTGCTCGAGACGCTCGGAGCCTTCCGGCGGGATTTCTCGGAAAAGGAAGCGCGCGAATTTCTGGCGGTGGGCGACAGTCCGGTGGATGGGGCGCTGCCGGTCACGGAGCAGGCGGCGTGGACCGTGGTCGCGAGCCAGCTGCTCAACACCGACCAAGCTTTCAACAAATAGGAGCCATGAGCTGCTTTTTCTGCGACCCGAAGCATCCGGACGAAATCCCCGTGCGATTCGATCCCGTCGTATCGGCCGGGCTGCGCCGGGAGTATCTCCGGCACGAGACCCGGCGGCAGTTTTTCGGCAAGGTGGCCCGGGGCCTGGGGGGCGCGGCGCTGTCGACCTTGCTCGGCGACTCCCTGCTCGGGGCGATGGCGAAGGCCGAGGGCCAGGGCTTGCTGCCCACGGGTGTCCGGCGGCTGCCGCACATCGCGCCCAAGGCCAAACGGGCGATCTACCTCGTGATGGCGGGCGGCCCGTCCCAGTTGGACACGTGGGACTACAAGCCGGCCCTGCAATATAACGTGGACCTGCCGAAATCGCTGCTTGGGGGTGGCGACGCCAACCTGGGCATGGGCTCGCAGCAGGCGCGGTATCCGGTGGCGCCGTCGATCTTCAAGTTCCGGCAGCATGGCCGGTCGGGCATCTGGGCCAGCGAACTGCTCCCGTGGACGTCGAAGATCGTCGACGAACTCGCGGTCATCCGGTCGATGCACACCGACTCGGTGAACCACGATCCGGCCATCACCCATTTTCTCACCGGCAACACCATCGCGGGAAAGCCGTCGATGGGGGCGTGGATTTCCTACGGGCTGGGCAGTGCCAATGAAAACCTACCGACCTTCGTGGTGCTGACCTCGCGACTGCCGGGCGACGACTTCGCTCCGCAGGCGCTGTTTTCGAGGTTATGGGGCAGCGGCTTCCTGCCGCCGTCCACGGCCGGCGTGGCGCTGCGCTCGGACGGCGGCGATCCCGTGCTGTATATCAAGGATCCGCCGTCGATCAATTCAACCCGCCGCCGGCTGATGCTCGATGGGATTCAGAAACTCAACCAGTCCACCTTTGCCGAGATCGGCGATCCGGAGATTCACGCGCGCATCGAGCAGTACGAGATGGCGTTTCGGATGCAGGCCTCGGTGCCCGAGCTGACCGACTTGAGTTCGGAGTCGGCGGAGACCTTCGAACTCTACGGGCCGAAATCGCGAATTCCGGGAACATTCGCGCACAACTGCCTGCTCGCGCGGCGCATGGCGGAGCGCGGGGTCCGTTTTACCCAGATCTTCCATCGCGGGTGGGATTCGCACGACAAGCTGCCCTCGAAGGATTCGCGACTGTGTGCGGACATCGACCAACCGTGCTATGCGCTGATCACCGATCTGAAACGACGGGGGCTGCTCGACGACACTCTCGTCGTATGGGGCGGCGAATTCGGCCGGACCGTCTATTGTCAGGGCGCGCTGACGCCGACGGACTACGGGCGCGACCATCATCCCCATTGCTTCACGATGTGGGCCGCCGGCGGCGGCCTGAAGGCCGGTTTCGCCTACGGAGAAACGGATGATTTTTCCTACAAGGTCGCCCGCGATCCCGTGCACGTGCGCGATCTGCATGCGACGATCCTGCACCAGCTCGGCCTGGAGCACGAGCGGCTCACGTTCAAATTCCAAGGGCTGGAGCAGAAACTGACCGGCACGACGCCGGCGAAGGTGATCGACGGTCTGATCGCCTGATCCGGGCGCCGACCGAAAGCCCTTTTTTGAGGGAGTCCGGACCGGAGGTTTTCCCAAAGGAGCTGCGCCTGTCGTTCAGCTCCGGTCGGTCGCGGCCGAGATGGCACTTTGCTTACGATAGCGCAGCGGAGTTACACCCGTGGCGCGGCGGAACATCACGATGAAGTGCTTGGCCTCCGTGTAGAAAACGCGTTCGGCGACGGCGGCCACGGAAAGGTTGGAATTGCGCAACAACTCCTTGGCCCGTTCGAGTCGCACGCGGGTCAACTCCTGTTTCGGCGAGCGGCCCAGTTTCTCCTTGAAACGGCGAAACAAGGCGCTGCGGGAAACCGGCACCTGGGCGAGCAGTTGCTCGATCCCGATCGCCGCGCTCCGGTGGTCCCGGATCAATCGTGCGGCCTGCTGGACGTGCGGATCGCTTACGGCGGTGACATCCGTCGACTGCCGGATCACGAGCCCCCGCGGTTCGAAAAAGAGCGGCTCCTTCGGCGGCCGCCCGCCTTTCATCAGCCGGTCCAGCAGGGCGGCGGCCTCGTAGCCGATGCGCTCCGGATTGACGTCGATGCTCGAGAGCTGCGGGGAGCAGAGATTGCAGAGGAAGGGATCGTTATCCACGCCGAGGATGGCCACCTCGTCCGGGACGGAGAGCCCCGCGCCCATGCACGCGTCCAGAACCTGGCGCCCGCAATCGTCGTGGCAGGTCATGATCGCCACCGGCGTCGGCAGGGTCTTGAGCCAGCGGGCGATCTGCCGTTGCTCCTGGTCCCAGGACTTGGCGGGCGACTTGGGATGGGCATAGACGTGACAGCGAAAACCGTGTTCGGCCACGAGATGCTCGAAACGGTCCGAGCGTTCGTTCTGATTGCGATTCTCGCTGCGCGGCGTCCCGTAGAAGGCAAAGTGACGGAAGCCCCGCGCAAGAAAATCGTCGACGGCCAGCCGCACGACCGCGCGGTTCGAAATGCCCACGAGCGGCACGGCGATATCGTCCAGCGCACCGCGGAGGTCGACGGCTGGCACCTTGGCGCGCAACACCGCGTCGGCCATGCGCCGGTCGTTGATGCGGGCCAGGATTCCGTGCCCCCGCCAGGAGGCGAGCCAGGGCGGCGGGGGAGCGCCCAAGCCGTGCGGTTTGAAATAAAGGGACCACGGGCCGTGCTCCTGCTGGTAGCGGATCACGCCGCGCAGAATCCCCCGCCCGTATTCGCGCGAGGTTTCAACGAGCAGGGCGATCCGGGGCTGGAACATGCCGGATATTCAAGCAGGCCCCTGACCGAAAAACAGTATTTTTTTGGATGATTCCCCGGTTGCGCTGCGAAACAGCGGAACTCACATTCCGGCCACGATCCCGCCGCCCCAATGAATCGTCGTCGCTTTATCACGAACACCGCCCTGACTTTCGGCACGCTGGCCGGTGGCGTCGGGGACGACGCGGCGCGGGCGGCGCTGCCGGCAACGACGGGGCCCGGCCGCGGGGCCGGGGAAGGGGAGCTTGTCGACACGCACGTTTATATTTCGCGCTGGCCCTTTCGGCGGGTCCCGGGGGACGAGACCCCGCAGTTGGTGAAAAAACTGAAGGAGTACGGGGTGACGAGCGCGTGGGTGGGCAGCTTCGACGCCCTGCTGCACCGGGATATCGCAGCGGTGAACGCGCGGCTCGTCGCGGAATGTGCCGGGCAGCGCGACGTCCACCTGATTCCATTTGGCGCGGTCAACCCGACGCTGCCCGACTGGGAGGAGGACCTGCGAAGGTGCCACGAGGTTCATCGCATGCCCGGCATCCGGCTGCATCCCGATTTCCATGCCTACACGCTCAAGGACCCGCGGTTCGAGCGCCTGCTCGACCTGGCCACGCAGCGGCGTTTGGTGGTGCAGATCGGCCTCGGGATGGAGGACACCCGGCTGCAGGGTCCCTTGGGGCAGGTGCCGCCCGCCGACCCGGAGCCCTTGGTCGATTTGCTGCCGAAATACCCCGCGGCCCGCGTCGAGCTCCTGAATTTTTGGCGCTCGTTTCGGGCCAGTCGCGTCCTGCAGGCGCGGCTCGTCCAGTTGCCGCAGGTTGCCTTTGACCTGGCCACCGTTGAGGTGGTCGCCGGGCTGGAGGAGTTGCTGCACACGACCCCGTCGCTGCGGCTGCTCTTCGGCTCGTATGCGCCGTTCTACAACTTCGGTTCGTCGTGGCGGAAGTTGGGCGAATCGATCCTGACGCCGGGGCAGCTCGCGGCGATTCGGCACGGTCATGCCATGAGATTGCTTTCCCCGGCTTGAACCCCGCCGCCCGATCCACGCCATGAAAATCTGGGACGTGCACTGTCACCCCAACGCGCCGGGCACCGCGCCCGCGCAGCGGATGAGCAACGTGCTGAAGTATGCCGACCGCATGGGCATCGAGCGGCTGTGCATCTTCATGGGCTACCCGTGGAGCGCCCATCCGACACCGGAGCTGCTCGAAAGCACCAACACCGCCATTCTCGAAATGGTCCGCGCCCACGGCGACCGGGTGTTCGGGTTCGTCTATCTGAATCCGCAGCACTTGGAGAAAAGCCTCAGCGAACTGGAGCGCTGCGTCGCGAATGGTCCGATGGTCGGAGTGAAATTGTGGACGGCGGTCCGGGCCAGTGCGCCCGAACTGGATCCGATCATCCGCCGGGCGGTGGAACTCAAGGCCGTCGTGCTGCAGGACACGTTTATCTACAGCTATCCCCGGCCGGTGCCGACCTCGTCCTACCCGACAGACGTGGTGGAGCTTTCCGCCCGGCATCCCGGCGTGCCGTTGATCTGTGCGCACACCGGGGCAAATTGGGAACTCGGGATCCGCATGATCCGGGGCAGCAGGGACGTCTACGCGGAGCTGTCGGGATCCGAACCCGTGAACGGTTACGTCGAGATGGCGGTGCGGGAATTGGGGGCGGACCGGATCATCTACGGCGGCGACTCGTATGGCCGCAGTTTTTCGTCCCAGCTCAGCAAGGTCATGGACGCGGCGATCACTGAGGAGCAAAAGCAGATGATCTTCCGGGACAACCTGCGCCGCCTGCTCCTGCCCATCCTCACGGCCAAGGGCATCAAGACCTGAGGGAGCGGTGTTCGAAGGAGAACGAGGATGGGCCGTCCCGTTTGGGGCTGAGACGGCGCGTGGCGGCGGGTCTGCCGGCGCGCGCGATGGCGAAAAACAGCCCTGACCAAAAAACAGAATTTGTTTGGACAAATCCCGGATTGCGGGCGCCGGCCGGGAGTTCGATACCCGTGCGGACAACTTGGAAACCCCATGAGTGATGAGATCAAGAATCAGAGTGCGGACGAACCGCACAGGACTGGAAAACGGTCGCGGCGGCATCTTGGTTGCGATCGGCGCATGGCAGATGGGCAACCTGACGATAGCCCTCGACCCGGGCTAAGTCCGCGCGGGCGCCCGATCCGATTTTCCGCGATTGATAAATAAACAACCCACCACGCACGTCCGATGACTCCCTCGCTTTTTTCCATCAGTTACGCCGGCTTCTGGGGCCAGGCGGCCTTGAGTTTGCCCGACTTTATCGCCCGGGCTGGTAAGCTCGGCTACCGCTCCGTGATGATCGCTGGCAAGCGGCCGCACGTTTCGCCGCTGGATGCGACGCCCGAGGCGATCGAGGTCGTCAAGACCGCGCTCAGGAACGCCGGTGTGCGCTGCGATATCGTGGCGGGCTACACCAATCTCGCGAACGCACCCGGGGTGGGCTGCGAGGTCCCCCTCGTGGAATTTCAGATCGCCTACGTCGAAGCGCTCGCCCGCATTGCCGCGGGCATCGGTGCGTCGGTGGTACGGATCTTCACCGCCTATGAAGTCGAGGGCGTGGATTTGCAGGCGCAGTGGCAGCGGGTGGCCGGCACGGTGCGGGAAATGTGCGATCGGGCGGCGGCGCATGGCGTGACCATCGCCATCCAGAATCACCATGACGTGGGGCTGCATACCGATTCGCTGCTCGACCTGCTCGCGGACATCGACCGGCCGAATTGCAAGCTGGGCTTCGATGCCTGGTCACCGGCCCTGCGCGGCGAGGATCTTTACGCCGCCGCCCAAAAGGCAGCGCCCCATGTCGCAATTACCACGAATGCCGACTATATCCGCGTTCCGCGCTTTCACTACCGGCCGGAGCTGGTGAACTACGAACGGTTGTCACCCGACTGGGTGCGGGCGGTGCCCTTTGGCACGGGCTTCATTGATTACGGCGCCTTTTTCAAGGGCCTGCGCGATGGCGGTTTCAACGGCCTGGCGGTCTATGAAATGTGCTCGCCCCTGCGGGGTGGCGGCAAAATTGAAAATCTCGACCATTGCGCCACCACTTACCTGCAATGGCTGCGGGCCCGCCAGCTGGCGGAGTGAACCGACCGGAGCTTCCCATCCGCCTCGCCTGATTCCACGTGCCCTCCTCGCATCCCCTTCTTTCGAAACCCGTGACGGTCAAGCCGACGGACATCCGGGTGCGCTCGGCGAGCACGTCCTATACGAATTACACCTTTCGCGCGCCGGTGAAATTCGGCGGCATCGTCCTTAACAAGGTGACGCTGCTGAATATCGACTGCGAAGTGGAGACGCGCCGCGGCCGGGTGGCCCGTGGTTTCGGTTCGATGCCGCTGTCGAACATGTGGGCGTTTCCTTCCCGAGTGCTCAACTACGACCAGACGCTGGCGGCGATGACCGCGCTGGCCGAACAGTGTGCGCGGATTTGCACGGGCCATCGGGAGTTCGGGCATCCCATCGAACTGGGCCTCGCCCTGGAGGAACAGTTTCTCGCGGCCGCGGCCGAGGTCAGCGGCGAGCTGGCCCTCGCCCAACCGCTGCCCAAGCTGGCGACGCTCGTGACCGGCAGTCCGTTCGACGCGGCGTTGCACGATGCGTTCGGCAAGGCGCTCGGCTTGAACTGCTATCAGACGTACGGCCGTGATCTCGTGAATTGCGACCTCGGGGCGCATCTTGGCGCGGACTATGCGGGCGAGTGGCCGGACCAGTATCTGCGAAAAACCCCCGAACCGCGCATGCCGCTTTATCACCTCGTTGGCGCGCTCGACCCGTTGACGGCCGCCGATGTCGTCCGGCCCGTGGGCGATGGCTTGCCCGAGACCCTGCCGCAATGGATCGTGCACAACGGTCTCACGCATCTCAAAATCAAGCTGAACGGCGACGATGCGGCGTGGGATCTGGAGCGGGTGTTGGCGGTAGATGCCGTGGCCGAGGGAGAAACCCGGCGCCAGCAGCGGACCATCGGCTGGCGCTACTCCCTCGATTTCAACGAGCGCTGCGAGAACGAGGACTACCTGATCGAGTTGCTGCGCAAACTTCGGGAGCGCAGCCCCGTCGGTTTCGATCGCGTACAATATGTTGAGCAGCCCACGGCGCGCGATCTCACGGCCGAGCCGCGCATCACCATGCACGAGGCGGCGAAGCTCAAGCCCGTGGTGATCGACGAATCGCTCACCGACCTTGAGAGCCTGTTGCTGGCGCGCGAGCTGGGCTACACCGGCGCCGCTCTCAAGGCCTGCAAGGGCCAGAGCCAGTCCATTTTGATGGCGGCGGCGGCCCAGAAGCTCGGCATGTTCCTTTGCGTGCAGGACCTCGGTTGTCCCGGCGCATCCTTGATCCATTCCGCCGGCCTTGCGGCGCACGTTCCAGGGGTCGCGGCGATCGAGTCAAATTCCCGCCAGTACTGTCCCGCCGCGAACGCCGTCTGGGAGGATCGCTTCCCCGGTATTTTCCAGGTCCGCGATGGCGCGATGGATACCAGTTGTCTCACCGGACCGGGACTAGGCGCGGTCTGAAGAGCGAGAATTTCAACCCCCATCCCCATGATCAAACGTCTCCTGTTGTTTGCCGCGCTGATTCTCGGCGTGAACGCGGCCCCGCTGTGGGCCGCCCAGCCCCCGCATCTCGTCTTCATGATCGGCGAGGACGAATATCACACGTGGGAAACCCTGCCCGAGTTTGCGGAAAAGCAACTCAAGGTCCGCGGCTATCGGGTCACGATCGTTCATGCCGACGCGGCGGATAAGAACAACTTCCCCGGCCTCGTCGCCGCGCTGCACGAGGCGGACCTGCTGTTCGTGAGTGTGCGCCGGCGCACGCCCCGGAAGGAGCAGCTCGACGCCGTGCGTGCGCACCTGGCCGCGGGCAAACCGGTCATCGGGATTCGCACCGCCTCGCACGGGTTTGCCGCGTTACCCAGGGAGAAGGTCACCGACCCGAGGCTGGCGGTCTGGCCGGAGTTCGATCCCCAGGTGCTCGGCGGGCACTATACCGGCCACCATCGCTCCGACCCGAAGGTGAAGACCGAGACCAAGGTTTCGGCCGCGCCGGGCGCGGAAGGACACGCCATCCTGAAGGGCTTTTCCGCCGACCAACTCGCCAGCACGTCGGTGTTATACATCAACGCCCCGCTGGAGAAAACGGCCACGCCGCTGCTGATCGGTGCCATTCCGGAAAAAGCGCCGGAACCGGTGGCCTGGACGCATACCTACGGTCCGAAAAAGGCCCGCGTATTCTATACGTCGTTGGGCGGACCGGATGATTTCAAGAATCCGGCGTTCCGGCGCCTGTTGGTGAACAGCATCGGTTGGGCGCTGGGCAAATAAAGCGCCGCCCGACGAATTTGTATAAAGACGACCCACAAAGAACAGACCCCATGAAAATAAAAATCCCCACCCGTTATCTTTTCGGTAACGGCTTATTCCCTCATCGTTGGATGGCGCTCGCCCTCCTTCTTGTCCTCGGATCGGTCGCCCCTTCGCTTGTTGCCCAGGAAATTGTCACGGGACGGGTTTCGAATGCCGCCACCGGCAAGCATCTGGAAGGTGCCCGCGTCGAAATTCAAGGCACGGGCCGGGTGGCGTATACGGACTTTGAAGGCCTTTATCGGTTCACCCAAGTCGCACCCGGAAACATCAATCTGGCGATCTCCTACACCGGGCTGAGTCCCCAGGTCGTCCCGGTCGCGGTGACGGCTGGGGCCGCCAACCGCGGTGACGTCGAACTGACCTCCGATATCTACACCTTGGGCAAGATGGTGGTCGCCGGTGAGCGCGAGGGCAACGCGCTCGCCATCACCCTGCAGCGGCAGTCCGCGGGGGTGAAGAGCGTCATCGCGACCGATGCCTTCGGCAGCCACGGCGTGAACCCGGCCGACCTGGTCGCCCGCTTGCCCGGCGTTTTCGGCGACAACGACGGCAGTGGCATCCGCTACATCCAGATTCGCGGCATGGACAAGAATCTGAACACGACGACCATGGACGGCAACCGGCTCGCGGATGCGGCTTCGGCCGGTGCAACGCGCGAAGTGCAGTTCACCGCCATCAGCGCCGATACGATCGAACGCATCGAGGTGACCAAGTCGCCGACGCCGGAAATGGATGCCGATTCCATCGGTGGAGCCATCAACTTTGTCTCGAAGAGTGCCTTCGACCGGAAGGGCCGGCAACTCAGCGCCCAGGTCGGCGCGATCTATCGCGACCAGGAAGGCATCGATGAATTCCGCCCGAACTATTCGGTTTCCTACGCCGAGGTCTTTGGCGGAAAATTCGGGGTCGCGATCAACTACGGCCACCGGTCGCATCTTTCGCCGATTCCGGCGACGACCCGCAGCTATCAAGACAAGCTGGCCGATCCCGCCTACACCTACATGTTTGGCTTTGAGGATTATCACCTCAAACAGACGCGCTGGGGCGGGGGCATCAAGCTGGACTACAAGCTCAGCGACACCTCGCGCTTCTATTTCAACATCACGCGCAACCGGATGGTCGAACCGGCCACCCAGCATTACACCTACTATACCACGTCCCAGACGATTGCGACGCGGGACGCGGCGGGAAATCTGACGGGAACGGGCGCTGTTCTCCCCGAATATACCAAGACCTTGTCGGAATGGCGGCCGGTCGCCGCCACCAACGTGCAGGCCTACTCGGTCTTCACCTGGAAGCATGTCACGTCGCTGCATCGCGACATCGGGGGAGTGCACAAATTCGGCAGTTGGGGGATCGATTACAACCTCTTCGCTTCCGACGCGACGACCCACTATCCCCATCAGGAGTCAGTGTGGATCCGCGCCTCCGGCATCGGCATCCGCGTTCAGGACACGGACAAGCCCTATTTCCCCGCGGTCACGCAAACGGCGGGCCCCGATATCCTCAATCCAAACAGCTACGCGGAGAACGAGTATAATCTCACCCATTCCAAGGGTAAGGATTCCTATCGCGGGGCGGCGCTTAATTTGAAGAAAACCTTCGAGGGTGTGGCCCCTGCTTGGATCAAGGCCGGTGTCCGCACACGGGAACAAACCCGGGATTTGTTTAACATCCAGCGTCGCTGGAACTACGTCGGTCCCGATGGAGTGATGGGAACCAATGCGGCAACGGGGATCAACGATGACAATCTCGGCCAGTTCCGTAACCCCAATGTCATCATGTGGCACGGGCTACAGAACTATCCCCGGCTGCCCTGGCTGACCTATCCGAACGACGACCTTTGGGTTAAGCCTTTCGATTACACCGGCTACGATGTGGGTGAGGCCCTGCGCAAAACCCCCAATCTGTTCAAGGAAGTCGTGTCGCAACGCGTGGTGACCACCCTGAACAACAAGCAGGATTTCAAGGAGACGATCAACGCGGCCTACATCATGGGCAACGTGGATATCGGCAAGCTGTCCATCTTGGGTGGCGTGCGGGTGGAGGAGACGAAAGTGGAGGGCAATGGCGCCAAGAACGAAGTCACGCCGGCCGAAGCGGCCTTGCGCGCCGCCTTTGTCGGGCCTTTGACCGACGACGAAATCATCCGCCGGAACACGGCGCAATACAGCGGGCGTCAGCACCGGGAGGGCAAATATCGCCAGGTTTTCCCGGGGTTGCATTTCAAGTATGAGCCGATCAATGGCCTGATCGTCCGGGCAAGCTACTCGACGAATATCGGGCGGCCTTCCATCGGTCAGCTGATTCCGCAAACGAGCGTCAACAACATCGCCCGGACCATCTCAACCAGCAATCCGAGCTTGAAGCCGCAACTCGCCAATAACTTCGATTTGGGCTTCGAATACTACTTCGAACCCGCCGGCATGATTTCCGCCGGAGTCTTCCTGAAGGAGATCAAGCAGTTCATCTTCACGCGCAGCGGAAACATCGTTCAAGTCGGAGCCGACAACGGCTTCAATGGCGACTATGTCGGTTATAACCTGAGTTCCCAGCAGAACGGCGGCTACGGCAAGGTCCGGGGCTTCGAGGTCGCCTATCAGCAGCAGTTCACCTTCCTGCCGGGCTTCTGGAAGGGGTTTGGACTCTATGCGAACTACGCCCGCAACGAAACCGAGGGCGATTACGGCGGGACCTTCGTGACCAAGCAGCTGGCCGGGTTCATCCCGGAGACGGCGAACCTGGGCATCTCCTATATCCGCTCCCCCTACAGCCTGCGGTTCCAATTCAGTCACGCGGGGCGGCGTCTCCTGACCTACAACGCCAGCGCCGCACGCCTCCGGTATGACCGGGACCGCGACTCGCTCGACGTCAAGGCCGGCTATGAAATCAACAGGATGTTCTCCCTCTTCCTCGATATCACCAATATCTTCGGGGAACAGGACCGTGCCTACGAATTTGAGGGGGAACGCCGCCAGCTGGGCTACGATACCGGCCCGATGTATAGCGCGGGCGTCAACGCCCGCTTCTAAGCGCGGGCTTCGCGGCGGAAAATGACCGCTTTTATCGAGCCCGCAGGGAAGGGTCCCGGCGGGCTTGTTTTTGAGCACCCGATTCGGAAGCCAGGGGAGTGCTCACCGCCTGCGGGAAAATCGTTAAAACAAAAAACGTCGTGACCGGGGGAAACATCCGATGGCAGTGACTAGGAGGTTCCAGAGTGCGACTTTTCCGGCGTTGCCCGATTTTATGAGCTATCGCATCTGGGACTGCTTTTCCCTGCCCAGTTCGGCGCGGCCCAACGGAACCCTGGAGGTGGCGATCGAAGCCCTGCTCCAGAAGGCCGACCGGTTCGGGATCGAACGGATCAGCCCCTATCTGCACATCGGCATGGGGACGCTCGCGCCGGGCCGGGAGGCGCCCGATGTGGAGGAGGCAGGGAAGATCCGGCGTTGCTTCGAACGCTGGCCGGACCGGTTGGTGGGATTTGTTTTTTTGAATCCTCACAACCCCCGGGCGTGCCTCGAAGCCATGGATCGTTGGATCAAGGATGGCCCGATGGCCGGAATCGTTTTTCAGGACGCCCCGCCGGCCGGCCTCGTCAGTTCGCATCCCAATCACGACGCCATTGTCCGGCGGGCGCATGAGTTGGGCGCGGTCATCATGCATTACACCTGGTATTACACCGGGGGAAAAAGAAATGCCTCGGAGTCGACCCCGGCGGATCTTGCCGAGTTGGCGCAACGACATCCTGAAATCACCTTTGTCTGCAGCCACGCGGGCGGAGAATGGGAAAAGGGTATCCGCGCTATTTACCGCCATGCCAATATTGTGGCCGAGACCTCGGGCTTCGATCCCACGTCCGGATTTGTGGACATGGCGGTGCGGGAACTTGGGGCGGAGCGGGTCATTTATGGCGGGCACCTGCCGTCGCGGAGCATCGGCACCGAATTTGGAAAGGTCCTCGGCGCGAAGCTGACGGAACAGGAGCGTTATCTTGTTTTCGGCGAGAATTTCCGCCGCATGCTCAAACCGCTTTTCACGAAACGCGGGCGCTCGCTCGACCGCCTATGATCGCATCCGGCGAAGACCTTCACTTAACTTGCCACGAATTTTGTCCACGCCACCCATCATGACCACCACCGTGCTTTTTCCACGCATTCGTGCCGGTTTCGTCCGGCGCCTTGCCCTAGTCCTGCTCGCGGGTGGATTCGTCCTCTGCGCCGGCCGGGGCGCACCCACACCGGCGCCCAAGCGTACGGATCCGTCGCCATGGGCCGCCTGGGTCGAGCCGGACTTTCCTTTCTTCTCCTCGATTCTCGATGCGCGCAAAGCCGGTCCCGGCCTCCCGACGAACAATCTCACCCCGCGCGGTTTGGTCCTCAATCTCGGGCGCGATTGCTGGGTCTGTTTCGACACCGATCTCCTGCGCGTCGCCGCCATCTGGCGCGGCAAGGGCGTGACGGCGATGGAACTTGCGGCCGGTTCCTACCATGATCCCTTCCGCAAGACCCCCGGCGGGCAGTTCCCCGCGCCGGAGCCGGACGGCAAGGTCTGGCTCGCCAACGGCATTTATCCCGGCTGGCAGACCGGCGCGCAACTTTCGCTCGACGATCCCCGTGAACCGGCCCCCAGCCCCGAGGAAGTGGGGCGTGGTCCGATTCCTGAGACGATGGGACGATTCGAAGCGGTCCGGCTGGTGCGCGACGGCGTGGTCCTCGAATACACCGCCGGAGGCTCCAGGGTGCGCGAGTGGGTCAGCGTGGCGGAGCAATCCGGACAGGCTGTCATCGAACGGCATTTTCGCGTCGAACCCGCGAGGACTCCGCTGCTGCTCGCGCTCGGCTTCAAGACGGGCGAGACGAAGATTTCCCTCGGAGGTTTGAGCGCTCCGGGGGCGGCGGAGCTTTTCGAAGCCCAGGCGGTATCTGCGGTTCGCGTGCCCGCGCATACGGCGCCCGTCGAATTCTCCGTTGCCTTCACCGTTGGCGCGACGGTGCCGGCCGTCACGGTCCGCGCCCTGTCGACAGCTGCGCCGGCCCGCCACTGGCCGCAGCAGGCTGTCAGCAAGGTCGTGCTTTCCACCGAGAAGGGGGCCTACGTCGTCGATCACGTCGCGCTGCCCGCGGACAACCCGTGGCGCCGGGCGGTCCGCATCGCCGATATTCAGTTTCTCAAGGACGGCACCGGTGTGGGTGTGACAGTCGATGGCGATGTGTGGCTCATCCGCGGTCTGCATGAGCCGGGTGGTACGGTCCGCTGGAACCGGTTCGCCTCGGGTCTCCACGAACCGATGAGCGTCGCGATTCGCGATGACGAGATTTTCGCTTTCGACCGCAACGGCATCTGGCGCCTCCGGGACACCAACGGGGACGGCGAGGCCGATGTGCACGAACTGTTTTCCAACGCCTTTGCCCAGACCGCGGACATGCGGGAATTTCCGACACTCATCCGGCTCGCCCCGGGGGGCGAGTTCGTGATCGCCAAGGGCGGGCAGGAGGCGACCACGCTCGGCAAGCACAATGGCAGCGTGCTCCGCATTTCGGCCGACGGCCGGCGGGCCACGCTGCTGGGCTACGGATTTCGGCAGCCGAATATCGGCGTCAACATCCGCACCGGCCTCGTGACCGGCAGCGACCAGGAGGGGCAGTATATTCCCAGCACGCCGCTGCACATCCTGCGCGACGGGCAGTTCTACGGTTTCCTGAGCGATCTGCGGCCGCGCGAACAATACCCGGCCCCCATCGCCGAGCCGCTCACCTGGCTGCCCCACGCCGTCAATTCCTCGGCGGAATCGCAGGTCTGGCTGTTCGACGCAAAGATGGGTCCGCTGAACGATGCGTTGATCCACATCGGATTCAACAAGCCCGAAGTTTTTCGCGTGCTGCTCAACGAACGTGGCACCCGGCTGCAGGCGGCGGTGGTCAGTGTCACAAGCGCCTTCGATTTTACGCCGCTCAACGGCTCGGTGAATCCGGCCGACGGACAATTCTATCTCGCGGGTTTCCAGGTGATCGGGTGGGGGAACTCCATCGACACGCTCGCCGGTCTCGGGCGCGTGCGCTACACGGGTGCGCCCGTGACACTGCCCCGCGAAGTCGCGGCAATGGACCAGGGCTTCCTGCTGCGGTTCGACGTTGCGCTGGATCCCGCCACGGTGACGGACCCGGCCAATTACTCGCTCGCGATGTGGAACTACCGGCGCACGTATCGCTATGGTTCGCCCCAACTCAAGGCCGACGGCACGCCAGGGCAGGATTGGCTGATGCCGAGCAGCGCTTATCTTTCGCGCGACCGGCGGAGCGTCTTTGTTGGCGTGCCCGGCATGAAGACCGTGATGCAGATGCGCTTTGGCTGGGCTCTCGCGACGGCGGAGGGCGTGAAGTTTTCGGAGAACGCCTACCTCACGCCCTACGAGTTGACGAAATTCGATCCGCGGGCCGAGGGGTTCGACGAATTCAAGGTGGACTTGACCCCGCGAGCCGCCGTGGCTCAGGCCCGCGGCCCGGTCAGCGTCGAGGAAGGTCGCCGGCTGTCGCAAGTGCTCGGGTGTGTCGCATGCCATTCCCCCGAGGGGATGGATATTTTCCATGTGGGACCGACCTGGAAGGGCTTGTTCGGCTCGGAGCGCCCCATCGTGACGGGGCCCAAGCAGACGAGGAAGCACCGCGTCGACGAGGCGTATCTGCGCGAGTCGATTCTCGAGCCGTCGGCGAAGGTGGTCTCGGGTTTCGAACGCGGCGAGTATGCGATGCCGAGCTACGCCGGTGTCGTGAACGAGTCGCAGCTCGAATCGCTCGTGCTGTATATCAAGAGTCTCCGGTGATGAGGGCTGAACCCCGGATGGAGAGTGGCGGTTTACGCCAGCTGGCCGAAGGCTGTTGAGTCGATATCCATGACATCACAATCGAAGTCACCGCCTATTTTGTCCACGGGTCGCGCTGCCGACGGGCGAACGCTCCCGGGTTGGCGGCGAGCCGCAGGGGTGCTGGCAGCATTGACCGGGCTGTCGGTGGCGGCATCGCTTTGCGCCCAACCGCCCGGTGGATTTACGCCCGAGGAGTCGTTGCAACGCCTGACCGTGGCCGAGGGGCTCGAGGTCCAGCTGGTCGCCGCCGAGCCCAACGTGCGGCAGCCGATCACGGTGAGTTTCGACGAGCGCGGCCGCATGTGGGTGATCGAATACCTGCAGTATCCCAAGCCGGCGGGGCTGAACGTAGTAAAGGCCGACGAGTATCTGCGCCTCACGTACGACCGGGTGCCGGAACCGCCGCCGCGCGGACCGAAGGGCGCGGACAATATCCTGATTTTTGACCGGCCGGACGCGAATGGCCGCATGCAGGAGGTCAAAAAATTTGTCGGCGGCCTCAACCTCGCGGCGGGCATGGCCCTGGGCTACGACGGCGTGTTCGTGATGCAGCCGCCCTACCTGCTCTACTACGCGGACAAGAATCACGACGATGTGCCGGATGGTCCGCCGGAGGTGCTCTTGTCGGGCTTCGGCATTGAGGATGCGCACGCGCTGGCGAACTCGCTGCAGTTCGGGCCGGATGGCTGGCTCTACGGGGCACAGGGGAGCACGGTGAAATCGAACGTCAAGGGCGTGGCGTTCGAGCAGGGCATCTGGCGCTACAATGTCCGATCAAAGGCATTTGAGCTTTTCGCCGAGGGCGGGGGCAACACGTGGGGGCTCGATTTCGATGCGCATGGCAACGCGATCGCGGGGACCAATTACCTCGAGGTCGCGCTGCATCAGGTGCAGGGCGCCTACTACGTCAAAATTTTCGGCAAGCACGGCGAGCTGCACAACCCTTACGCCTTCGGTTATTTCAATCACATCCCGGTCGACAAGTTCATGGGCGGGCACCTTACCACCGGCGGAATCGTTTATCAGGGCGGGGCGCTGCCGGAGCGATTCAACGGCGCCTACATCGCCGGCAATCCTCTCACCAACACGCTATTTTGGCACGCGTTCGAGCGCGATCGTTCGAGCTTCAAGCTGAAGTACGGCGGGGAATTTCTCACCGGTAACGACACGTGGTTTCGACCGATCGACTGCCTGACCGGACCCGACGGCGCGGTGTACGTGCTCGATTGGTACGACAAGCGGATCGTCGACGTCGATCCACGCGACAACTGGGACAAGACCAACGGCCGCATCTACAAAGTGCAGTCGGCGGGGGCGAAGCCGATCGCACCCTTCGACCTGGGCCGCAAATCCTCGGCCGAACTGGTGGCGCTGCTGGGCGACAAGAACGAATGGTTCAGCCAGATGGCCCGGCAACTTCTGGCGGAGCGTCGGGACTCCAGCGTGTTTGCCGCGCTCCGCGACGGCATCGTCGACCATTCGGGTCGAAAGGCGCTGGAATCGCTGTGGGCACTTTATGGCAGTGGCGGATTCGACGAGGCGGTGGCACTGAAGGCGCTGGATCATCCCAATGAGGATGTGCGCGCGTGGACGGTCCGTCTCTTGGGTGACGCGAACGGCGTTTCGGCCGCCGTCGCGCAGCGTCTCGCGCGACTCGCCCAGTCCGAACCCAGCCCGGTTGTGCGCAATCAAATGGCCTGCACCGCCAAGCGCCTGCCCGGGAGCGCAGCGCTGCCCGTGGTGCGGGGCTTGTTGCATCGGGATGAGGACATCCGCGATCCGCAGATCCCTCTGCTGCTCTGGTGGGCGGTCGAGAGCAAGGCGACCTCGGATGTGGAGGGAGTGCTCGCCCTCCTTGGGGCCTCCGCCGACTGGCAGTCGCCGCTCATCCGCCAGTATATCGTCGAGCGGCTGGCCCGGCGTTATGCGGCCGACGGGAGCGAAGCGAACTTTGCCTTGTGCCGCCGGTTGCTGGCGATGGCGCCCGCCGCCGGGGAAAGGGACTTGGTAATCCAGGGCCTCGAGAAGGCATTTGAAGGCCGGATCCTGGCCGAGCCGCCCGGGCCGTTGCAGGCGGCGCTGGCCGACTTGTGGAGTCGGGGCAACCCGACGCCGTTGCTGACCCGTTTTGCCGCGCGGTTCGGCAATGGCGAGGCCATGACGCGACTCCGCACGATGATTGTCGATTCCGGGGCCGGCGAAGCGGATCGGGTGGCGGCGATCAAGTTGCTGGGGCAGGCGGCCGACGCCGCGAGCGTCGAGCCGCTGTTGAAATTACTGGGCCGGGAATTCCCGGAGAGCCTCCAAACGGCGGCGCTCGCCGCGTTGCAGGCCTATGCCGACCCGCAAGTCGCCCGGCGCGTGCTCGCGGCGTATTCGAGTCTTGGCGACCGCGTGCGGGTCCATGCCCGCACCCTGCTGGAGGCCCGGGGCCCCTCGGCCCTGCTCCTGCTGCGGGCGGTGGACGCGAAGCAAATCGCCCTCAAGGAAATCCCGCTCGGTGAAGTGCAGAAGATCTCCCGGTATCCCGACCGCGCGATCGCGGAACTGGTGGGCAAACACTGGGGCAAGGTCTCGGCGCAACCGTTGGGGGAGGATCGTGCCCTGGTGCATACCTATGAACTCGTGCTCACCGATGGAAAACGGCTCGGGCTAAAATTCGCCGGCGACCCGGCCCGCGGGCGCAAGGTTTTCCAGAATGCTTGCGCCGTGTGCCATTCGTTTTTCGGCGAGGGGGCAAATTTCGGTCCCGATCTCACCACGGCCAACCGGCGCGACACCAAATTCATGGTCGAGAACATCCTTTATCCCAGCCTGACCATCCGCCCGGAGTTCATCAGCCACACCGCCGCGCTCAAGGACGGCCGGATCCTCAGCGGCTACTTGGCCGACGACCGGGCGGATGCGGTCACGATTCGCGATATGTCCGGCCAGCGGACGCTCGTGCCCCGCAGCGACCTCAAGAGCCTGGAGCCGTCCTCGACCTCCCTGATGCCGCCGGGCCTGCTGGAAGCCATGCAACCGCAGGAAATCCGCGATCTCTTCGCCTACTTGCAGGGTGACGGTCCGCAATGATGCCTGCGGAGGGAGCCGAGTCGTGGGTTCGTGCGGCAATTAACGTCAGTTCGGCCGGACAAAGCTGCTGCCCGTCAAGTGAGCGTCGTCATTCCCGCCCGGCGTTCCAATCCCTT
>CANEVO010000036.1 GCA_947442255.1 Opitutia bacterium | reverse complement strand
GAAGCAGGTCGACATCGTTTGTTTCTCGGAGACCTATCTGCCCGGGCTGCGCGGCGGTTCCGCCCCCATGCCTTTGCCCGACCAGCCGGTGCTCGAGCGTGCCCTGAGCGACCTGCAGGCGGCCTGCCGGCAGTATCGCGTCAGCGCCATTGTCGGGATGGAGTGGGTGACGCCCCGTGGCCTGCAAAACCGGGCGTTCGTGATCGATGCCAGCGGCGAAGTCCTCGGCCACCAGACGAAGGATCAGATCACGCCGGGTGGGGAGGAGCGGAATTATGTGCCCGAGGGAACCCGCCGCATGTTTCAGGTCAAAGGCGTCCCCTTTGGTGTGGTCGTCTGCCACGAAGGCTGGCGGTTTCCCGAGACGGTGCGCTGGGCGGCCGTGCGTGGGGCCAAGATCGTTTTTCAGCCGCAGGTCACCGGGAGCGACACGGGCACTGCGGTGCCCGCCGGACGGGAGTGGGGGAAGTCCTACTACGAGATGGCGATGATCCTGCGGGCCAAGGAAAACTCGATTTACTTCGCGAGCGTCAACGAGGCGATGCGCCGGCAAAATTCCGCCACGTCGCTGATCGATCCCGACGGCAATCTGCTGCAGTGGGTGCCCTATGGCGAGGAGGGCCTGCTCGTCGCCGACCTGGATCTCAACAAGGCCACGGGGTTCTACGCGAAGCGCTACCGCCCGGAGTTTTATCCGAAGGACTGACGGTGGCCGGCTTTTAGGGAACCACCGGAGCGATCACCCGTGACGCGTGGGCGCGTTCATGGAAAATCGTGTTGGTCGCGGCGACGGCGTTCGCGGGGAAATCGTTGGTGAACGGTTCGCCGGTCTGTGGATTTGGTTCGTAGAACGGATCGCCGGTGCTTGCCACCGTGATCCGGATGCGATGGCCGCGATTGAAGATCTGGCTGAGCGAACCCACGTCGAACGCGACCTTGTAGATCCGACCCGGCTGCATGAGGACCTGATTCTTCCAACCGTCGCGGTAGCGCGCGCGGCGGACGTAATCCATGATGAGGATGCTGCGGCCTTCGGGATACACGTCCGTCACCCGCACAATGAAGTCGGTGTCCCGCGCAGTCGACACGACGTAGAGCTCGGCCCGCACCTTGCCCGTCCATTCCACTAGCGCGGTGAGCGGGTCGGTCGTAAACGTGCACACGTCCTTTTGCCCTTCGAATGCGCGGGCATCGCGTGCGCCCGGAAATGCCACGAACGGAATCTGCATCGGTTGCCGTGGGTCGCTTGCATAGGCGGTGGACGATGCGGTCGCGACCGGTGTGGTGGCGTCCAGTTTGCCGTCCGCGTGAAGGTAGGGGGAGGTTTCCCGGGAGGCCACGGGCCAGTCCTTCGCGATCCGCCATTCGTTGCCGGGCGCGCCCGGTTCTCCCACCGCGCCCATCACTTAATAGCGCACGGTCGGGTCACGTTCGACGCCGTTGTCGACGCCTTTGAGGAAGTGGTCGAACCACCGGATTATCTATGCGGAGGTGTCGAAGCGGGCATTTTCGGGGAACTCAAGTTCACCGATCTTGTTCGGCTTCGGACTGCACCCATGGAGCCATGGGCCGAGCAGGAGCTGCTGGCGGTTCCGCGAATGCGGTCCGCCCCGATGCTGCCGGCCGACAAAACTGTCGATCGAGCCGACCGACATGAAATCAAACCAGCTTCCGACGGTGAAACACGGCACGTTCATCTTGCCGATGTGTAGGGTGCAATCCTCGGCGCGCCAATAGTCGTCGTAGTCCGGGTGCTGCAGCCATTCCGCCAGCAGCGCGCGATTGTCGGCGGGATTTCGCGCGGTCGGATCCATTTTTTTGAAGCGTTCGGGCCGGGTGGCGCCACCGATGCGGTAGCCCTCGTGGAAGAGGCTGAGACCGGTGTCGGTCATGAACTGGCAGACGAGGTGCGGTGGCTGGGTGACGGCGAGGAAGTTCTGGGCGAAACCACCCTGCGATCCACCGAACGTGCCGACTTTGCCGTTACTCCATGGCTGGCGGGAGAACCACTCGACGAGGTCGTAGCCGTCCTTCTGCTCGCCCCAAGCCAGCGCCCGGTAGCCGCGCCAGACTCCCGCGGACAATTGCGATCCGCGGAAGTTGACGCGGGCGGCCACGTAGCCGTGTGCCGCGAGCGCGGCGAGTTCCTTGCGGGAGGCGTTGCCCGTGATCGGAGCATAGCGTTGCTCTAAAATAACCGGCCACGGTCCTCTGCCTAACGGCGAATAGACATACGCGGAAAGACGCGTGCCGTCCCGCATCGGGACCATGAGGTGCTCCTCGCGCACACCGCCAAGATCGAGCGGCGGAAGCTCCGCGCCGGACACGCGGAAGATCGCACCGAGGAGAAAAAGAACAGGGTAAATTTCATAGAGAAAGCTGAAATGGTTAGCGCGAAAACGCCGTCCGGCGCAGCCGGGACGTGCGTGGGCTGGGCCTCAATTCGCCAGTGGCTTGATGAGGAAATTTCGCTACTCCACCGCGTCGTCGTGGTTCTGCAGCGTGATCGGACCTTCGGCGGGCACGTCCTTCACCCGCGCCTCCTCGATCACGGGCACATTGTTGAGCACGACGCTGACCCGGTCGCCACGCAGGGTGATGACAAATCGATTCCATTCTCCGCGACCGCGTTCGGCCCGCACGCGGGGCATCGTCTTCAGGCGCTCCTCCTTGGTTGCCGCGAGATCCTTGAACTTGATCGCAATCTCGCCGCTCCCGCAGGGCTAGCACCAAATGTTCACCTGGGCCGCCCGGGTGCCGCGGAGGAACACGCAGCTGTCACCCCAGCTCAAATACTCCTTCATGATGAGCTTTCCCTGTGCGTTGTGATGCTCCAGCCCGTCGTCGGTGAGCAGTTGCAGCGGCTTCATTTTCGCGGGGCCGGGCAGACGCCACTCGACCGTCAGCACAAAATTGCGGAAGCGCCGGGTCGTCGAAAGGTCGTAGATTTTGCCGCGTTCGCGCTTGGGTTGATCCGGGCGGAGGCGGACCGTGCCGTCGGCGATTTCCCAGACACCCTCGAGGTGCGTCGGCTGGTCCCAGCCACTCCAAGTCCGCCGTCGAAAAGCTAAACGAATCCGTCCGAACGTTCGGCGGCAACGAGGGCGAATATCGCGCCGCCGAGGCATTGGCGGACGCAGCGGATACTTGCGCCGACGACCCGGGTGGTGGCCTCGCGAGCGGTCGGGAGAGGGCGCAACAGCGCGGGTTTCATGGGTGGCGAGAGCGTCAGGCCGGCTTGTCCGGCGAGCCAAGGCAATTACGGCGAACGCGTCGCGTGCCCCCGCGGGGTGATCAGCCTTGCCCGGCGCCACGTTCGCTTTCACGACTGGAGGTGCGTTCCCACGCGACCCCATGAACCTGAGTCTTTTGGGTATTGTCGTTTCCCTGCTCCTGATCGTCGTCCTCGCCCTGCGGGGATGGCACATCCTGCTGATCGCCCCGTTGGCCGTGATCGTCGCGGCGCTGTTTTCCGGCATGGAAATTCTGCCCATGCTCACGGGCCCTTACATGAAGGGTTTCGTCAATTATGCAGTTAAGTTTTACCTGATATTCCTGACGGCATCCGTTTTTGGTAAACTCATGGAGGATTCCGCGGCCGCCGCCGCGATCGCCCGCAGCGTTCTGCGGCTCATCGGCGACAGCAGCCAGTATAAGGTTTTGCTGGCGGTGTCGGCCATCACGATGGCGCTGACCCTCGGTGGGGTCAGTCTGTTCGTGGTTATTTTTGCGGTCATCCCGATCGCGCGACCGCTGTTCCGGGAACTGAATGTCCCCTGGCATCTCTTCATGGCCGCGTTCCTCTTCGGCATCGGCTCGATCACGATGACGATGATTCCGGGAACACCCTCGATCATCAACATTATGCCGACGAAATACATGGCGTCGACGCCGGCCTCGGCCCCGATCGTCGGACTGTTGGGGGCGGTGGTGATGGCGGGCTTGAACCTGTGGTACATGAGGTTTGCGCTGAGGCGAGCGGTCGATGCGGGCGAAGGTTATGACGCGGTGGTCCTAGCGGAGCCGGAGGGAAAGCCGGGAAGCCCGACGGCGAAGGTGCCGCCAGCGCTTGGGCTGAGCCTCGTGCCACCGGTGGTTCTGCTTGCCCTCCTCAACGTGGTGAAACTGGACCCGGTGGTGGCGCTGGCCGGGGGAGGAGTCGCATGTGTGGCGCTGTTCTGGCGCCGTTACGAAAATCTCCTCCAGACCCTCAATCGGGGCGCGACCAACACCGTGCTGCCCATCGTCAACACCTGTGCGGATGTCGGCTACGGCGTGGCCATCTCGGCGACGAGCGGGTTCAAGGCGGTCAGCGAGTGGTTGCTCGCGATGCCGGGAAATCCCGTCGTTTCACTCGCCGCAGCCACGGGTTTGATGGCGGGCATCAGCGGATCCGCCTCCGGCGGACTGGGTATCGTGCTGGAGACATTGGCGCCCAAGTATCTCGCGCTCGGCCTGAATCCCGACCTCGTGCACCGGATTTCCGTCATGGCGGCCGGAACCTTTGACGCCCTGCCGCACAACGGTGTCATCATCACCACGCTGGCTGTCTCGCAACTGACGCACCGGACGGCCTACCAGCATGTCTGGTGGGGCCACGTGGTCGCGACGGTCATCACCGTTTTGATTGTGCTGCCGGTCGGCATCCTCCTTTACGGCTAGGCACGAGGGCAAAACCGGCCGTGGGTCGTTCAACGCCGCCAGCCCCGGAATCGGGACGCGGTTCAGCCGGGCAACAATCGCACTTGCCCCGGCTCCGCGGTTTGCGTGTCCTTTCCTTTTTCCCACGTCGCACATGCCACAAACCATCGCCGTCCTGGACTTCGGTTCGCAGCTCACACAGGTCATCGCGCGCCGGATTCGCGAGTGTCAGGTTTACTCGAAGATTTTCCACTATTCGACGCCGGCGGCCAAATTGCGCGAGGAAAACGTCATCGGCATCATCCTCTCCGGCGGTCCGCAGAGCGTGTATGCGAAGAAGGCGCCGCATCCCGACCCGGCGATCTTCGAGCTGGGCGTGCCCATCCTGGGCATCTGCTACGGCGTGCAGCTGATGGGGCATTTCCTCGACGGTGACGTCGAGCACAGCAAGGCCCGCGAATACGGGCATGGTGAACTCGCCATTCAGCGTCCGGGCAAGCTCTTCGCGGGGCTGCCCAGAAAGCTCCGGGTGTGGAACTCGCACGGCGACAAACTCACGAAACTGCCCCCCGGGTTCCGCGCCATCGGCACGACCGACAACTCGCCGTTCGCGGCGATCGAGGACACGCGGCGGAATTTTTACGGCATCCAGTTTCACCCGGAGGTTTTCCACACGGAGCGCGGCGTGGACATGATCCGCAATTTTCTGCTGGGTGTCTGCGGGGCACGGCAGGACTGGACCACCCGCGATTTCATCGGCCAGGCGGTCGATCGGCTGCGGGCCCAGGTCGGCAAGGGCCGGGTGATTCTCGGGCTGTCGGGCGGCGTGGATTCGTCGGTGGCGGCGGCGCTCCTGCACAAGGCGATCGGCCGGCAACTCACGTGCGTGTTCGTCGACAACGGCCTGCTCCGCAAGGGCGAGCGCGACTACGTCGAGAAACTCTACGGCAAACATTTCCACATCGACCTGCGCGTGGTCGACGCTTCGAAACTTTTCCTCAAGCGGCTGCGGGGCGTTACTGAGCCCGAACAGAAGCGCAAGATCATCGGCCGTACGTTCGTCGAGGTCTTCGAGAAGTCGCTGAAGTCGATCAAGGGCCGCACCGAATTCCTCGGGCAGGGCACGCTTTATCCCGACGTGATCGAGAGCGTTTCGATCGGCAACAACCCGGCCTCCCTGATCAAGACGCACCACAATGTCGGCGGGCTCCCGGCGCGGATGAAGCTCAAGCTCGTCGAGCCGCTGCGCGCGCTCTTCAAGGACGAGGTGCGCCGGGTGGGTGAGGCGCTCGGTCTGCCGCGCGAGGTCGTCTGGCGCCAGCCGTTTCCCGGTCCCGGTCTCGGCGTGCGCATGATGGGCGACATCACGGCGGCCAAGCTCGAAATTCTGCGGAATGCCGATGCGGTGTTGCAGGACGAGATGATGACGTCGGGCTATTATTACAAAGTCTGGCAGTCGTTCTGTGTGTTCCTGCCGGTGAGGACGGTCGGCGTTTTCGGCGACGAGCGCACCTACGACTATGTCATCGCGATCCGCGTGGTGGAGAGTACCGATGCCATGACCGCCGATTGGGCCAAGCTGCCGCACGAACTGCTGCGCAAGGTCTCCAGCCGTATCACCAACGAAGTACGCGGGGTGGGGCGGGTGGTGTTCGACATCAGTTCGAAGCCGCCGGCGACCATCGAGTGGGAATAGTCGCCAGCCCCTTGCGCGGGCTTTCCTCGCCGGCTATTCTCGGTCAACGTTCCGCCCATGATCCCGATCTCTCCACGCTCCCTTGCGCGGATTCTGCTCATGCTGGTCGTGACGATCGTCGCCCGGGCGGCCGAGACCGAGCCGGCCATTCTGGCCAAGGCGCGTGCCCGACTGGGCTCCGAGGCCGCGCTCGAGGGGCTCAAAACGATCCACTACGTCGGCACGCTGACGACGGCGGACCCCAAGGATCCCACCAAGCAGTTGCAGGCGAAGGTGGAGCTGTCCTTCCAGAAACCCGACCGGCAGCTGATCACGGCAACCTACGAAAAGTTTGTCGAGACCACGGCGCTGGATGCCTACGAAGGCTGGACCCGCGTGCAGGACAGCAGCGACCCGGCCAATTGGCGACTGACCCTGCTCGATCCCGGACAAATCAAGCGGCTCCGCGCCAACACCTGGGAAAGCCTTGCTTACTTCCGGGGCATTGGCCGGATCGGCGGCCGCGTCGAAGACAAGGGTCCGGTGAGCGTCGACTGCGTGGCCTGCCAGAAAATCGCCTTTATCCACGAGGCGAACATCGTTTTCTACCGTTACTTCGACGTCGCCAGCGGACGCCTTGTCCTCACCGAAACGGAGTCGGGCGGCACCCACCGCGAGCAAGGCGAGATCGTCGCGGGCGGCGTTCGATTTCCCAAGGCGCTGGTGACGATGGCCAACAATGACGATCGCACCCAGACGGTCACGCTGAACAATGAAAAGGTGACGGTAAACGAGACCTTTCCCGTAAACTTTTTCGCCGTGCCGGCGCTCTCGCGGAAGTGAGCCCGCCGTTCATGATCGCCCGGCGAACCGGGCCGGGGTGGAGGCGCCCGGTGGGGGCTCGCGGGCAGGAACCGAGTTTTCTGGCTGCCACGGAATTGCCTCGCGGTTTGTTTCGCCGCTCATAGACCGCCGCTACTGCCGGCCGCATGCGCACTCTTCACCACGCCTCCAAAATCTTTGCCGATGAGCTGGCTGCGTTCTGCCGCGGCGCCGTCGTGTCGAAGGAAATCTCGGATTCCGTCGCCGCCATCCTAGCCGACGTTCGGCAGCGCGGCGACGAAGCCGTGGCTTACTATGCCGCGAAGTTCGACGGCGCGAAACTCCGCGCCCGGGATTTCCGCGTGCCGGCCGCCGAGCTCGCCGCCGCCGCGAAACGATTGTCCGCCGCGGACACCCGCGCGTTGTCGGCGGCGCGGGAGAATATCGTCGCGTTCAACAGCCGCGGGCTGCCCAAGGCCTGGAACACGCGGAACAATCACGGCGCGTCGGTCGGGGAAAAATTCGATCCGATCCGGCGGGTGGGAATCTACGTGCCCGGGGGCGAAGTGCCGCTGGTTTCGACTGTGTTGATGACGACGACCCTGGCAAAGATCGCGCGCTGTCCCGAGATCGCGGTTTTCACCCCGTCGAACTCCGCGGGCAAGATTGCCGACGGGCTGCTCGCGGCCCTGCACCTGCTTGGCATCGAGGAAGTTTATCGCATCGGTGGCGTGCAGGCGGTCGGGGCGATGGCCTTCGGCACGACGACCTTGCAGCCGGTCGACAAGGTTTTCGGCCCGGGCAACGCGTACGTGTGCGAGGCCAAGCGCCAGGTTTTCGGAGTCGTCGGCGTCGATTCCCTGCCGGGCCCCAGCGAGGTCATGGTGATTGTGGATCAAACGGCCAACGTTTCGTTCGTCGCCGCCGACCTGCTCGCGCAGGCCGAGCACGGTTCCGGCCGGGAGAAAATTTATCTGGTGGCGACGTCGGCCGAAATCATCGCGGCGATCGGTTCGGAGTTAAGGACGCAGCTGCAGATTCTCAGCCGCTCAGAAAAAATGCAGCGGGTGCTCAACGAAGGGTTTTTGGCCATCGAAGTGGACACGCTGAGCCAGGCGGTGGGCATCGCGAACTACGTCGCGCCCGAACATCTCGAATTGATCGTGGCCGAGCCGATGGTGAAAAAACTCACCACCGCGATCACCACAGCGGGTGCGATCATGATCGGCAACCACACGCCGACGGCGCTGGGCGATTTCACCGCCGGGCCCAGTCACGTGCTGCCGACGGGTCGCGCCGGGCGTTTTTTTAGCGGGCTGCGCGTGGCGGATTTCCTGCGTCGCACCAGCGTGGTGCGTTACGACCGGGCCAGCGTGAAAAAGGGCGAACCCGTCGTGGCGGCGTTCGCCGCCATGGAACGACTTGACGCCCATGGGCGATCGGTGCGCATCCGGACGGAGTAGTCTCCGGGCGCAATGTTCGAAAAGCGTGCCTGATTTTTACGTCCTCCCGCGCCTTCTGGTGGCCACTCATGTCTGACCCGACCTCCCTCGCTCTCCCCCACGTCGCGAAGCTCCATGCCTATGCGCCTGGCTTGCAGCCGACCGGGTCCGGCTGGGTGAAGCTCAATACCAACGAGTGCCCCTATCCCCCGAGTCCGCGGGTCGCGGAAGCGGTTTTGCAGGAGGTCGGCCCCGACGGCGCCTCGTTGCGCCTTTATCCGAATCCGACCAGCGCCCCACTGCGAGCAGCGGTGGCGAAGCTGCACGGGTTGAGCGTCGACCAAGTCTGCATCGGGAATGGTTCCGACGACATCCTCAACCTGCTCATCCGCACGTTTTGCAGCCGGGAGGCCGCCGCCGGTTTCCTGCTGCCGAGTTATTCGCTGTATCCCGTGCTGGTCGAGATTCAGGACGGGCGCAGTGAGATCATCGAGTTCGACCCTGCGATGCGGCTCCCGGTGGAACGGATCGCGGGATCGACGGCCCGCGTGTTTTTTCTCACGTCACCGAATGCGCCGACCGGCGTCGGGTTTGCCAACGCCGACTTCGAGCGCGTGCTGGCCTCCTACCGCGGACTGCTGGTGGTCGACGAAGCCTATGCGCCGTTTGCCCGCGAGAATGCCATTCCGCTGCTGGCCCGCTATCCGAACCTCGTCGTGGTCCGCACGCTTTCGAAAGCCTACGCATTGGCGGGCATCCGCGTGGGCTATGCGCTAGCGGCGCCCGCGGTCATCGACCTGCTCGATCGCGTGCGCGAAAGCTACAACGTCAACCGGCTTTCCCAAGCCGCGGCCGTGGCCGCCCTCGCCGATGCGCCCTACTACGATGGGGTGATCGCGAAGATCCGGGCGACGCGGGATCGCGTCATCGCCGGGTTTCTCCACCAGCGCGGCTGGCGCACCTACGATTCGCAGTCGAACTTCATCTTTACCGAGCCGAAAAACGCCCGGGGCGAAAGCGGTCCGGCGGTGGCGCAGTCGGCCTGCAATTTTCTTTATGCGCGGAAAGTCCTCGTCCGGCACTTCCCGAGCCATGCCTTGACCGCTTCATTCCTGCGCATCAGCGTCGGCACGGATGGCGAAATGGCTGTCTTCAGCGAAACTCTCGACGCATGGCTAAAAACTCCCAACGCGTAGCAACCGTCAAACGCCAGACGGCGGAAACGGACATTGCCCTGACCCTGGCCATCGACGGCCGCGGGGTGGGGAAGATCGACACCGGCGTGCCGTTTTTCGATCACATGCTGACCCTGTTCGCGAAACACGGGTTGTTTGACCTCACCGTGAAGGCGAAGGGCGACACGGACGTCGATTATCACCACACCGTCGAAGACGTCGGTTTGGTGCTCGGCCAGGCGTTCAAGGAGGCGCTAGGCGACAAGCTCGGCATCAAACGCTACGGTTTTTTCATTCTGCCCATGGATGAGTCGCTCGCCCGGGTGGTGGTCGACGTGGGCGGCCGCCCGCACCTCGTCTTCGAGGCGGAGGCGCCGACCATGTTCATCCGTGACTTCAATCTCGTGCTGGTGAAGGAATTTTGCCGCGCGTTCAGCAACGCGCTGGGCGCCAACCTGCACGTGCAACTCGTCTACGGCGAGGAACCGCATCACGTGGCGGAGGCGATTTTCAAATGCCTTGCCCGGGCGCTGGATGTCGCGACCCAAATCGACTCCCGCGCGGCGGATTTGCTGCCGAGCACAAAGGGGAAAATTTAGTCGGGAACCGGGAAGAACGGGGAGGCGGGCATCGGGATGTCCGGCGATTCGACTTCGCGACCGTTCGACGTCTCGTCTCAGCCAGCATGATTGCCGTCATCGATACCGGAATCTGTAACCTGCACAGCGTGACCAAGGCGCTTGAGGCCGTGGGCGCGTCCATTCGGGTCGTCCATACGCCGGGAGAAGTCGCGGTCATGTCGGCCACGGGCCTGGTCCTGCCGGGAGTCGGTGCCCTGCGCGACTGCGTCGGTGCCCTGCGCGACACCCGGCTTGACGCGACGGTCCGCGATTGGATCGCCGCGGACCGCCCCTTTCTGGCCGTGTGCCTTGGCATGCAGGCCTTGTTCGACCACTCGGAGGAGGGAAACATCACGGGCCTGGGAATATTTCCCGGCAGGGTGGAGCGCTTTCGGCGGCCGCCGGAATTCAAGATTCCCCACATGGGGTGGAATGGCGTGCGTTTCGTGCAGCCGGGCTCGCCGCTGGCGGCCAATCTCGCTCCGGTTGGTGAGGAATTTTATTTTGTCCACAGCTATCACTGTGTGCCGGTGGATCCAACGCTGGTGCTGGCCGAGTGCGACTATGGCGGGCCGTTTTGCGCGGCAATCGGCCGCGGCCGGGTGTTCGCGACGCAGTTTCACCCGGAAAAAAGCCAGCAGAAGGGGCTGCAAATCTATCGGAATTTTGCCGCGGTGGCGGCGAGCGCCTGAAGGGGTGATCGCCGGTCGCAGGGCGGATTCGCTTGAGGCGGACTTACGGCCGCGTGTCCGGCTGCTTATTCCGCGTCTTTCGGGGCCTCGAACGGAAACTTTCCTTTGCCAGCGGCGGGGAATTAGTTTCGCTCGTTCACCATGGCCAAGACTGCGTTGTTAAAGTTGGACGACAAAGAATTTCCCCTGCCCATCATCGAGGGCAGCGAAGGGGAGAAAGCGATCGATACGCGCACCCTGCGCGCGACGACCGGCCACATCGCCTACGACCAGGGCTACGGCAACACCGGCTCATGCGAGAGCCAGATCACGTATCTCGACGGCGACAACGGAATCCTGCGCCATCGCGGCTACCCGATCGACCAGCTCGCGAACCAGAGCGACTATGTCGAGACGGCGTATCTCGTGATCTACGGCGAGCTGCCCACGCCGGTTCAGCGCAAGGAATTTGGACTGCGCCTGCGCAAGAACGCGGCGGCGGAAACCCAGATGCAGAAGGTGCTCGAAGGCTTTCCGACAAGTGCGTCGCCAATGGCCATGCTCTCCGCCATGGTGAGCGCTCTGCCCGCCTACCACCCCGATCTCGCGACGAACAATTTCGAGAAAGACCTGCAGAATTTCGATTTGGCCGCAGCCATCGGGATTTCGAAGATCCGCACCATGGTGGCGATGATCTACCGCTATCAGCGCGGTCTGCCGTTCATTTTCCCGAAGCAGGAACTGCCGTTCTGCGAAAATTTCCTGCACATGATGTTTTCGGAGCCCTACAAGGATTACGAGGCGATGCCTGAGGTCGCCAAGGCCTTGAACCTCGTGCTCCTGCTCCACGCCGACCACGAGCAAAACTGCTCGACCTCGACGGTGCGCATGGTCGGGTCCAGTGCGGCGAATCTTTTCACGTCGATCTCCGCCGGCATCTGCGCCCTCTCCGGCCCGCTGCACGGCGGGGCCAACGTCGCCGTCATGCAGATGCTGCAGTCGATCCACGACGAGGGCGACGACGGCACGCGTTTCATCGCCGCCGCGAAATCCGGCAGCAAGAGCAACCGGCTGATGGGCTTCGGGCATGCGGTCTACCGCAACTTCGACCCGCGCGCGAAAATCATCGGGGCGGCGTGCGACACGGTGCTCCAGCGATTGGGCATCGACGATCCGCTGCTCAATATTGCGAAGAACCTCGAGCAGGCGGCGCTAAAGGACGATTATTTCGTTTCCCGCAAACTCTATCCGAACGTCGATTTCTACTCCGGCATCATCATGCGTGCGATCGGCATTCCGATGAACATGTTCACGACTCTGTTCGCGATCGGCCGGACCCCTGGCTACATCGCAAACTGGCGTGAAGTGGCGTCGAATCCCAAGGGCCGCATCTACCGTCCCCGGCAGATCTACGTGGGCGCGGTGAAGCGCGATTACGTGCCGATCGATCAGCGCGGCTAAAACGCCGCGGGGGACGTCGGAGGAGAGGGACGGTTGATTCAGCTGTCCGGCGTAGTTTCGGCCTTCCGGTCGGTCGGCGGGCCCGGAGCGGATCCCTACTTGGCCGTTGACCGCGACCCGGCCGAAGGTTTGCCTCCGCGGGTCGTGAACGGCGGGACCCCATCGAAGATTGTTCACCGGCCCGAGCGCGGGAATGGCGGCATCTTCTTGGACGCGGCTCCGGCTGGTTTGCGGCCTTAGGCGACTCCGCGCGGACTCGGTGATGAGTCTGCGAAACGACGGTCTTAGACGGAGCCGCCAGTTTGGATTTTATCCCTGATCACTGCCCCCGAACCCCCAACCCAGCCACTCCCATGACTCATCGACCAGACCTCCCGCGCGGTCGCTCCGCATTTTTGTTACTCGCGTCGATCTTAACCCTGGCCACGCCGGCAGCCGGTTGGTCGCAGGCGGCGGGAGCCAATCCCGCCCGCGCGGGTAAAGCCGGTGGCGACCGGGCGCGGAACGAACTCGATGTGATCCGGAACAACTGGCTGCAGCACAGCGATGCGGGCAACGCCCTGTATCATTTCCTTGCGGGCGAAGCCTTCAAATTGCTCGATGCCAGAGCGGGACAAGTCGCGCGAATCCGGACGAAGGGCGATTTGGAGCAACGCCAGTTGGAGCTCAGGCAGACTATGTGGGATGTGGTGGGATCATTTCCGGAGAAGACTCCGTTGAATCCCAAGATTACCGGCACAGTTAAGAAAAGCGGCTACCGGGTGGAGAACGTCATCTATGAATCCCTGCCTGGATTCTACGTCACCGCCTCGCTTTTTATCCCCGACAATGTCCGGCCGCCCACGCCGGCGATTCTATTCTGCAGCGGGCATAGCCACGGGGTTTACCGTTTGCCGTCCTACCAGATGCCCCTGCTCAACCTGGTCAAAAAGGGCTTCATCGTTCTCGCGATCGATCCCATCGGCCAAGGAGAACGGTTGCAGTATCTTGATCCGGGCAAGGGCGAATCGGTCATTGGCAGTTCCACCAAGGAACACTCCTATCCGTCGCCGCAGGCCTTTCTCATTGGGAAGTCTGTTGCGCGGTATTATGCTTGGGATGGCATCCGGGGCATCGATTATCTCGTGAGTCGAAGCGAAGTGGATCCGCAGCGGGTGGGCGTGCACGGGCTCTCGGGTGGCGGTACTCAAACTGCCTATATTTCCGCCCTCGATGAGCGGGTGGCGGCATCCGCCCCGGCCGGCTACATCACCAGCTATCGGCGGCTCATGGAGTCGGTCGGGGTGCAGGATGGGGAGCAGAATTTTTTGCATGGCATTGTGCGGGGCATCGATCATCCGGATTTCTTGGAGATCCGGGCTCCGCGCCCCACGCTCATCATGGCCACGACCAGGGATTTTTTTAGCATTCAGGGCGCCCGCGAGTCCTACACCGAGGCGAAGCGGATCTATGCGCTAACCGGGCACCCGGAGAACCTTGCGATAACCGAGGATGATTTTGGTCACGGCTACACCCGCAAAAACCGTGAAGCCATGTATGCTTTTTTCCAAAAGCACCTGCAGTTGCCGGGTTCGCCGGCGGAGGAGGAGGTCGATTTTCCGACGGCGGGTGAGCTCCAGAAGACCTCCACCGGACAGTTGGCCACTTCGCTGGGGGGCGAAACGGTTTTCAGTTTGAACCGCAAGGATGCGGAAAAAGTCGTCGGCCGGTTGCAAACCTCGCGCACCGATCTGGCCGGGCATCTCCCCGCGGTGTTGAGTTCTGCCAAGCGGCTGGCGGGTTATCGCGAGCCCGGGGCCGGGAATGAACCGATATTTACCGGGCGGATTCAGCGGGAAGGCTATGTGATCGAGAAATATTTTGTGAAAGGGGAGGGCGACTATGTCATCCCCTACCTTTTATTCATCCCGGAAGGCCCAAGTCGGAAATCGCTGATTTACCTTCATCCGGCGGGCAAGGCGGCCGAGTCCGCCGCCGGAGGGGAGTTGGAGTGGTTGGTCCGGAATGGCTTTACGGTGCTCGCGCCTGATCTGCTCGGAACCGGTGAAATGGGCCCCGGCAGTTTCCGGGGGGATGCGGAAATTGAAGGCATCTCCTACAACATGGTGTACACGGCCACCCTGATCGGCCGAAGCATCGTGGGCATTCGGGCCGGCGATGTGGTCAGGCTCACGCGGCTTTTGCGGCAACGTGGTGGCAGCGGCGAAGTCTACGGTGTGGCGAGGCGGGAAATGACGCCGGTCTTGTTGCATGCGGCTGCCTTCGATCCGGGCCTGACCAGGCTGGCTCTGCTCGAGCCGCTTTCATCCTACCAGTCCATGGTGACGAACCGTTTTTATAACACCGCGTTTGTTTACAGCATCGTTCCGGGTGCCTTGGGAGCCTACGATCTGCCCGATCTGGCGGCCAGCCTGGCCCCAAGAAAGCTGACGATCGCAGGGATGACCGATGCCGCCGGCAACTCCGCCGATGGCAGGATCAACGACGAGATTGCGATCGTCCGGGCCGCCTATCGATCCCAGCGGGCGGAAGGGCAATTGAAGATCGAAGCACTCGCACCCAACGAAAAGCCCCATGGGATTTTGACGGAATGGTTGAAATGACGCGAGGCGGACGGGCCGGGCGCTTCGCGGACGGAGTCGAGCGGCCCTTTTCGCGGGCGGGTTGGGGCGTCGAGTGCCCCGTCCTGCGGCAATAGGTGCGGAGACTGACGGCGCGCCTGCTACTTTTTGTCTTTTGGGCTGTGGAAAATCTCGTCCTGCGTGAGTCCGGTCAGGTAGGTGAGCCCCGAGATGAGTTTCCAAAATACGACCATCATCACGACCATGCTCGGGATGACGATGACCGGCCACGCCAGGAGGTGCATGCGGCCGAGTTCGGCGTTGAATTCGGGCGTGCCGGGCGGGCTGCGCAGTACGTAACGCGCAAGTCCGTAGTTTAAGATGGCGCTGCCGAGGAACGCCAGGGCAAGCCACATGCTGGAGCGTCGGAGTAGGGTTTCGAATGCGCCGCGGGACTCGCGGGCGGCGAGGGCCGATTCGACCTTCGGCACGTCGATGATCTGGTCGTTGAAGATCAATTCGCGGACTAGCGGCTTTTTGGAACGCAACGAAAGCAGAACGACGACGCCGATCACGGCGGGAACGGCCGCCTCCTTCACCGCGAACCAAAAGCCGTCCGCTTTCAGCAGACCGAGTCCGCCCGAGAGCAACACGCTGACAAAGCCGATGATGGAAAGAAGGTTGGTCTTTTTGCGAACGGTGAAGTCGTAGAGTCCGTAGCCCACGGGAAAAGCCAGGGCGACCACCAGCCCCCACAGCGGCCCGAGCGTACGGTCGCCGCTGAACTTCATCAGGATGACCGTCGGCACGATCAGATTGCAGACCAGGTTGAGCAGGAGGTTTTCCCGTTTGGGCGCGGCGGAAGTCACAAGCCCAAGTGAATTCGAAACGGCAGACCCGCGGAAGCGGAAAGGTGCCGAAACTCCATTTTACTGGTTTCCGGTCTCCAAATTTCTGTCATTGCTCCCTCCCCATGATTCTTCTCGGCGTCAACATCGACCACTGTGCGACTCTGCGGCAGGCGCGCTATCGCGCGGCGACGGCGGATGGCGGAGCCGTCGAGCCCGATCCGGTGGCGTTTTCACTCGCCGCGGAACGCGCCGGCGGCGACGGCATCACCGTTCACTTGCGGGAGGACCGTCGGCACATCCAGGATCGGGACGTTTGGCGGCTGCGCGGGAGCATCGGCACCCGGCTGAATCTCGAGATGGTCTGTACGCCGGTGATGACGGCGCTGGCCCTTGAGTTAAAGCCTCACTCCGTCTGTCTCGTGCCGGAAAATCGTACCGAGGTCACCACCGAGGGGGGACTGGATGTGCTCGCCAACCGTGATCGGGTGGCCGCCTGCGTCGCCGCGATGAACGCCGCAGGGATCAAGACGAGCCTCTTCATCGATCCGGATGAGGCGCAGATCGAACTCAGCGCGCAACTGGGAGCGCCGTGGATCGAGTTGCACACCGGCGCGTACGCCGAGGCTTACTATTCGCCGGACCGCGCCACGGAATTTTCCCGGTTGCGACGCGGGGCGGAACTGGCGCATGCGCTCGGATTGGTGGTCAATGCCGGGCACGGCATCAATTACGTCAATATCGCCGAAGTGCGCACGCTGCCGCACCTGCACGAGTTGAACATCGGCCACAGCATTGTAAGTCGCGCGTTGTTTACTGGAGTCGAGGAGGCCGTCCGGGAAATGAAGGCGCGGATGAACGGCAGATCGAGCAGTGACTAGCGCATGGTTGGATTACTTTCCGCGAGCAGCTATTCAACAATCCGCACCTTCGCATGAACATCCAACTCCCACCGGGCGGTGTGCTGATCGGGTTGGGCGCAGACATCATCGAGGTCGAGCGGGTGCGGGGCATTTTGGAGCGGCAGGGCGAGCGGTTTCTGCACCGGGTCTTCACCGACGAGGAGCGCGCCTATTGCTCGCGCATGACCCATCCCCACAAGCACTACGCGGCCCGTTTTGCGGCGAAGGAGGCCGTGTCGAAATGTTTCTCGACCGGCATCGGTGCGGAACTCGGCTGGCGGTCGGTTTCGATTTACCACGGCGAGCGGCATCAACCGCTGGTGCGGCTGGATGAAAAGGGCGCAGCCCTGCTGCAGCGGGTGGGCGCCACGCATGTTCATGTCAGCCTTTCTCACACCGAAACCGTGGCCATGGCGGTGGCGGCCTTAGTCCGGGCCTGACGGCGGCACTCCACCATGGACCACGAAGATCCCGAGATCCGATCCCATCCGCCGTCGCCGGCGACGATGTCCAAGGTGCCGTCGTGGGTGTCGCTGGGATTTGTGCTGGGTGCGCTCGTCGTCTGGGCCGTGCCGAAGCCGGAACCGAAGGCGCCGCCGCCCGCTCCGGCGCGGGCCGTCGCCCCGCCGCGCGAACCGCAGGCGACCAAGCTCACTACGGTCGAGGCGGTGTTCGCCGAATGGGGTTCGAACGCGGTTTGGGACAGCGACACGACGCAGATGGCATATTGGAACCCCGGCACGGAGGGGTTCACCGAATTTTATGAAGTGCGCCGCATCGCCGACGCGCTGTATTTTCGCAGCATCCCGAAACTCACCCGCCTCGTGATCCGCCACGGGAAACCCCTGCCGCCGGAGTGTCCGCTCCAGTTCACGGAAACCCCGGAGCAATATCGCGAGTGGCGGGAGCAGGCGGTCGAACGTTCTGGAAAATCATGAGCCTGCCGTCCCATCCGATTTTGTCCTGCGTCGAGGCCCGCGATTTCGAGTCACGGTATTTCGGGGGCGACGAAATGAAGGAGTGGGCCGCGATGCAGCGGGCCGGTCGGGCCGTGGGCGACGCCGTGCTCCACGATTTCGAGGAGATCGGTGGATTTCCCGCCGACGGAGGAATTCTCGTGCTCGCGGGCAAGGGGCACAACGGCGGCGACGCCATCATCGCCGCCCAATCCATTTTGAAACGATATCCTTCGGCGCGCGCGGAGGTGGGATTTGTCTTCGGCGAGCGTGCCTTGCGGCCACTCGCCGCCCGGGCGTGGCAGGAACTCGTGCACGCCGGCGGTTCACGGGTCGCACGATGGCAGCCGGCAGCGGATGGAAACCGGGTCCGTCGTGCAGCCGGCTATGCGCTCAGTCTCGACGGCATATTTGGGTTCCAGTTCCGGGCCCCGGTGGAGCCTCGGATCGCCGCGGTGTTCGACACGGTGAAAGCACTGCCCGTCCGGCTGCGCGCGGCGATCGATCTGCCGAGCGGCTTGAGCGACACGACGAAGCGCTCCGATCCGGTGCTGCCCGCCGATTTCACCTATGCGACCGGGAGCGTGAAAACTCCGGTGATCAACGGGCTGAATGCCGGATTTGTGGGCCGGCTGCGGTATCTCGATCTGGGGTTCTTCGCAGACGAAAAAGTCGAGGCGCGGCTGCGCGTGCTGATGCCGGAGTTGCTCGGTCCGTTGGCGGGTTTGCGTGCGCCGGCCACGGACAAACGCGACTACGGGCATCTTTTCGTGGTCGGCGGATCGCGGAGCTACCCGGGCGCGGTGCTGATGTCGGTGCTCGCGGCGTTGCGGAGTGGTGCCGGTCTCGTGACCGCCTTTGTGCCGGAGTCGCTGGCGGCGGCCTTTGCCGCGCGCGCGCCGGAGGCCATGTGGGTGGGCTGGCCGGAAACGCCGGCGGGCAACCTCGCGCTGGAGGGGCAGGCGCTGCTGCGCGAGCGGATCGAGCGTGCCACGGCGCTGCTGATCGGCCCGGGAATCGGCCGCGAAGGGGAAACGCTCGTCCTCGTGGAGGATCTCGTGAAAACCGCGCCGGTGCCGCTGGTGCTGGATGCGGACGCGCTTCAACCGATGATCGTGCGAGCGGGCACGGCGCGCCGCATTTTGACTCCGCACCTGGGCGAATTGAAGCGGCTGCTGGCGGGGGATGATTTTTATCGGACGCCCGCGGGCCGGGAGGCGGTGATCGTCGTGAAGGGCCAGCTCACCGGCATTACGGCGAGTGGAGGTCGCGAGGGTTACTACAGTCCGTTTGGCGGCCCGGTGCTGGCGCGGGGGGGCAGCGGTGACTTGCTCGCGGGAATGATCGGAACGCAGCTGGCTCAAACGGCGGCAGAGCCATTGCTGGCCGCTGCGCGGGGCGTGGTGTGGCATGGAATGGCGGCCGACGCACTGGCCCGGGCGCATGGGCAGGTGGCCGTGCAGACGACGCAGGTGCTCGATTTTTTACCTGAAACGTTGCGCGCATGTGGCGGAGTTAGCGGATGCCATCCGACAGATTGCGGCGGGGGTTGCCACTCATGAGCGGCGCGAGCGAGTTGACCGAGCGGCAGGCGTTCCTCGTGTTGAACGCGCTGCCGAACATCGGGCCAGTCACGCTCAATCGATTATTGGAGGAATTGGGCGGTGATCCGCGGACGATTCTGGCGAAGGATTCACGCCGCCTCGAATCCGTCAAAGGCGTCGGCCCCGTCATCGCCCGCAGCATTGCGACGTGGCGCGAACAAATCGATCTGGCACGCGAGGAGGAGCGCATGGCGACGAGCGGGGCTGACTTCATCACGACCCGCGACGCCTTCTATCCGCGGCTGCTCAAGGAAATCCACGACCCGCCCATCGGCCTTTATCGCAAAGGGCATTATGATTTTTCGCAGCCGTGCATTGCGATCGTCGGCTCGCGCCGGACGACGCTCTATGGCCAGACCGTCGCGAAGAAATTTGGCGCGGAACTGGGCCGGCTCGGCTTCTGCGTCGTGAGCGGGCTGGCCCGCGGCATCGATACCGCGGCCCACGAGGGCGCTCTCTCGGTCGGCGGGAAAACGGCCGCGGTGCTGGGAACGGGGATCGACATCATTTACCCACCGGAAAATCTCGAACTTTACCGGCGGATCGAGGCCGGTGGCGCGGTCCTGTCGGAATTTCCCTTCGGGCGGCGCGCGGACCGGCAGTCGTTCGCGATGCGCAACCGCATCGTGGCGGGCATGTGTGAGGCGACGATCGTGGTGGAAAGCGATGTCGCCGGCGGCGCGATGATCACGGCGCGGTTTGCAGGCGAGCATGGCCGGTTGATTTTTGCGGTGCCGGGCCGGATCGACCAGAACACGAGCGCGGGCTGTCACCAACTCATTCGCGACGGAGCGACGTTGCTCACGAGTATCGATGATCTGCTGTCCGAGCTGAATTATCTGGAAGGGCTGCGACCCCAGCCGGTCGCGGAGAAGCCGGCGGACGTGGTGGCGGGCCGGCCCGCGAATCTGACCGCCGAGGAAGCGCGGGTTTTCGAGTGCTTTCGGGGCGGAGCGATTCTGGCGCCGGACGCGCTTGGCGCCCAGACCGGGCTGGGTGCCGCGCAGCTTTCGGCCACCTTGATGATGCTGGAGCTGAAGCGCCTGATCGCGAAGCGCGCGGACGGCGCGTTCGAGGCGCGGGGGTAGCGGAGAGCTGGCGCGGGCTAGGGTCAGCCCGGCGGCCACGTCATCTGCCGCCTGGCGAGCATATGCACGTGGAGATGTGGGACGGATTCGCAGGCGTGGCGACCGTTGTTCACGACGAGGCGGAAGCCTTCGGCGAGGTTGAGTTTTTTGGCGACGACACTGGCGACGAAGAGCAGGTGGCCGAGCACCGGTTCATCGGCAGCGGTGGTGTCCGCGATCCGGGGAATCGGGCGCTTGGGAATGATCAGCAGATGCACCGGCGCCTGGGGCTCGATGTCGTGCAGGACGATGCAGTGTTCATCCTCGTGCTCGATCTTCGCGGGGATTTCCCGGTCGATAATTTTCTGGAAAATCGTCTTGGCCATATCGGAAGGGTTGCCCGCGAATCACGCGGATTGACCCCAAAGAGATCAAAGTTAATTCGCGCCGATCAGCGTGATTTACCGGTCACAAAAACAAGAGCTGCAGGTCAGCGCTTCGTACTGTCCGGGCGGCGACGAGGTCGTGGATGAAGGCGAGGGTGTCGACGTAGTCGCGTTTGCGGCGCGGCGTGGCCCGCCGGCCGGGCGGGAGGAGCGCCGGGCGGAGATTTGTGACGAGCAGGGTGGACTCGCGATAGGGGGCGAGGTGTTTCAGACCGGCCATGATCTCGGCGCGGGTGAACAACGGCGTGGGCGAGGCGAGCGTGAGCGCGGCGTCCCAGTGGAAAAAGCCGTGGCGCGGCAGATCCGAGAAAAGTTTGGCGAGCAACCCGGCGGCGGCGGCGTTGAAGGCGGCGTCGAATGTCGCGGTGAGTTTGGGCTGAAGCGCGGTTTGGGCCTCAAGTTCCGCGAGGCTGAACGTGATCGCGCCCTTGATCTGGTCGGCGAGATAAAGGTCCCGGCCCGTCGCGTGGGCGAACAGCGCATTGATGAAATGCAGTCGCCGCAAGTCGTCGCGGTTGGCGGCCGCCGTCTGCAAAGCCGCGGGGATTCGCCCTTTCACTCCCATTGGGAAAATGGGCGCAAATCAGAGGTCGCCGGTCTTGGAGTTTCCGAGCGTGCTGATTTCGTCGACGAACTCGGCAACGTCACGGAACTCCTTGTATACGCTGGCAAACCGGACGTAAGCCACTTGATCGACCGTGCGCAGCCGCTGCATCACGCCCTCGCCGATGGCGCGCGAGGGAATCTCCCGCTCGAATTGCGCTTCCAGCGCATCCATCACGTCCTCCACCAGCATCGCGATCTGCTCCGCATCGACGGGGCGCTTGTGGCATGCCGCGCGGACCGCCCGGGCGAGCTTCTCCCGGTCGAAGTCCTCGCGCCGGCCGTCGCGCTTGATGACCACGACGCCGTCCCGCACGAGCATCTCCGTAGTGCTGTACCGGTGGCCGCACTCAAGGCATTCGCGCCGGCGGCGGATGGTCGACCCCTCCTTGCTGATGCGGGAATCCATCACCTTGTCCTCAATCGAGGTGCATTTGGGGCAACGCATGAGCGGGGAGCGGTTCAGTCGCCTCAGTTGAGGCCCAGGAAGTTCTCCAAAATCTTTATCCCACCCTCGGTGGCGATCGACTCGGGGTGAAATTGCACGCCCCAGATGGGCAGGGTGCGGTGGCGCAAGCCCATGACCTCGCCCTCGGCGGTTTCGGCGGTGATTTCCAGTTCGGCGGGAAACGTGGCGCGATCGACCAACAGGGAGTGGTAGCGCGTGGCGGCGAAACCCTGTGGCATGCCACGAAAGACATCGGTGTTATGATGCAGAATCGGTGAGGTTTTGCCGTGCATCAGCCGCGCGGCGCGGACCACCTGGCCGCCAAAGTAATGGCCGATCGATTGATGCCCCAGGCAAACGCCCAGCATCGGCTTCCGTCCGGCGAACGCCTGGATGATATCGAGGGTGACGCCGGCTTCGCGGGGCGAACACGGCCCCGGCGACAGCAGCACGCGCTCGGGGTTCAGCGCGAGCGCTTCCGCGGGAGTGATCTCGTCGTTGCGAAACACCCGCTGTTCCACCCCCAACTGCCCAAAATATTGGACCAGGTTGAAGGTGAAGGAGTCGTAGTTGTCGATGACCAGAAGCACGCGTTTTGCCCTACTACCTCGTGGATTGACACCAGCGTCAAGCATAGGGGTTGGCCCCGGGGGAGGGAGTGGGGGCTTGGGACCGCCGGAACAGTTTGCCAAGCAAGCGGAAAGTCGGCGGTTATGGGCCGCTTTACCCGCATGCCCGACCATTTCCAGCTCCTGAAAACCGATGCGGGCACCGCGGCCCGGCGCGGCCGGCTGCACACCCGCCACGGCGTCATCGAGACGCCGATTTTCATGCCCGTGGGGACACAGGGAACGGTGAAGTCCGTCACCCCGCAGCACCTGCGCGAGATCGGTGCGCAGATCATCCTAGGCAATACGTACCACCTGAACCTGCGGCCTGGCAGCCAGCTAATCCGCGAACTCGGCGGCCTGCACAAATTCATGGGCTGGGACGGTCCGATCCTTACGGACAGTGGCGGCTTTCAGGTGTTTTCCCTCTCGAGGCTGCGCGACATCCGCGACGACGGCGTGGCGTTTGCGTCCCACCTCGACGGGGCGAAGCTTTTCCTCGGCCCGCGGGAGGTGATGACAATCCAACAGAACCTCGGCAGCGACATCGCGATGGTGATCGATGAATGCCCGCCCTGGCCCTGCGAGCGAGATGCGTGCGCGAAGGCGGTGGCGCGCAGCCTGCGCTGGGCGCAGCAGTGCAAGCAGATCGCCACCGAAAACGGGTTTCTCGCGGCCGGGCACCATGTGTTCGCCATCGTCCAGGGTTCGACCTTCGACGACCTGCGGCGTGAAGCGGCGGAGTCGCTCGCGGCGCTCGATTTTCCCGGCTACGCCGTGGGAGGCGTGAGCGTCGGCGAGCCGGAACCGGAGATGCTTAAGCAGGTGGGCGCCACCACGCCGTTTCTGCCGGCGGACAAGCCGCGCTACACGATGGGCCTGGGCACGCCACCGCAGTTGTTGAAGATGATCGCGCTGGGCGTGGACATGTTTGACTGCGTGCTGCCGACGCGGGTGGCGCGCAACGGCCTCGTGTTTACGCCCGATGGCCCGATGAATCTGCGCAATGAGCAATACCGCGCCGATCCGCGGCCCATCATGGCGGGAATCGCGAATTACGCGGCGAATTTTTCGCGGGCCTATCTCCGGCATCTCACGCTGGCCGGCGAGATCCTGAGTCCGACGCTGCTCACGATTCACAACCTTCACTTTTTTCTCGAGCTGATGGCGCAGGCGCGCGCCCACCTCGAGGCGGGCGACTATGCGTCGTGGCATCGCGCCTGGATCGAACGCTACGAGACGGGGGCAGCGGCGCGATTGGCGACTGCCTGATAGGAAACTGGATTTTTCGGGGGGAGGGGGTTATCGGCACGACCACCTTCCTCTGCTTCCTCGTCGCCCTCCTGCTCCGGCTCAACCAACCCATAATCCAGCTCCTTAATCAGGTGCTCTGGCCCGTCCAGGTCTCTGCCATCTTTGCTTGCGTGCATATTGGCTAGGTCGTCACGGGCGCCCCCGGGGTCAGCTTTAGCCTGACCCGGATGAACCAGCTTTTCTGGGACAGCCCCGTGAAATTCTTCCACGAATTCGGTGCCACCGCATTCCACGCCGTCAGGGCTGCGACCGGACCCGACCATCCCACCCCGTAAGACCACTCCCGCCGCGCCCGGCGGGCGGCTTTCTCTCCCGGGCATCCATTATAGGGCGCCGCACGTAGCACCGGAGTCCATGAAACGCCCGCTGCACCGTGCCCAGTCTACTGATAACTGATAGGAAACTGGATTTTTCGGGGGGGGACCGCTTCTCCGACATCAACGCCACCGGCAAGATCGGTTTCTTCGTCGAGCGGGCGAACGACCTCGAACTCCACCACGTCCGCGTAACCGCGTCCAAGGGGTCGGCCTTCGAGTTCGATTCTGTCAGCCGATTGGTGCTCGACGACATCGCGACCGACGGCGCCGCCGCGAAACTCTTCCGTCTCACGAACACCTCTGGGGTGCGACAAAGCGCCCCTTTCGTTCCCGTTCAACCGTGAGGCCAACTCCCGTCTCTTTCGATTTTTCTGCCAGAAATCCAACGAACCCATGCAACCGACCAATCCACTCCGCGCCCTCGGTCGCCTGTGCCTCGCACTCGCCGGCCTGTGTCTGCCGCCAATCGCGTCCGCCCAATCCGCCTCCAGCGGCACGATTGAGGGCCGCGTCCTCAACGTCACGACGAGCCAATATATCAACAATGCCCGCGTGACCGTCGAGGGCACCAAGATCGAAACCTTCACCAACCAGTCCGGTGAGTATCGGCTCATCAACGTTCCGCCCGGCACCGCCAAGCTCAAAGTGCTTTTCTCGGGCATGCCGCCTCAGGACGAGACCGTCACGGTCGCCGCCGGCCAGACCGTGCAGCAGGACTTCTACCTCGTCTTCTCCAAGACAACCGCCAATCAGGCCGCCAAAGACATGGGCGACGTCGTCAAGCTCGATGCCTTCACGGTCGCCACGTCCCGCGAAACCAACGCGACCAACATCGCGACCAACGAGCAGCGTTTCGCCCCCAACATCAAGAACGTCGTCTCTTCCGATGCGTTCGGCGATGTTACCGAAGGCAACGTCGGTGAGTTCGTGAAATACCTGCCCGGCGTCACCGTCGACTACGTCGCCGCCGATGTCCGCACGATCTCCGTGCGCGGCTTCGCGGATAACTTCACGAACGTCACCTCGGACGGCGCCCGCATGGCCAGTTCCGCCTCCGGCAGCACCATCCGCACGTTCGAGCTCGAACAAGTTTCCATTAACAACATCTCCCGCATCGAGGTCACCAAGGTGCCGACTCCAGACCAAGCGGCCGACAGCCTCGGCGGTTCCGTCAACATGGTTAGCCGCAGCGCCTTCGAATCCACGACGACGCAGTTCAAATACCGCATCTACACCAGCTTCAACAGCGAGGACTACCAAGTCTTCAAAAAGACTCCCGGTCCCGGCAACGAAGCGACTTTCAAGGTCCTCCCAGGTTTCGATTTCAACTACATCGCCCCGCTCTCGAAGACCTTCGGCCTCGTCATCAACGGTCTCAGCTCGAACCAGTTCAACGAACAACACCGCTCGCAGCCCACGTGGCGTTTCGTCGGTGCCGGCGCGACTGTCACCAATCCCTATCTCCGCCAATATCAGGTGCAGGACGGTCCGAAGAATACGTTCCGTGATTCCTTCAGCATCAAGGCCGACTGGAAACCCGCCCGTTACCACGTCCTTTCCGCCAGCGCGCAGGTCAACTACTACCACTCGTTCTTCGCGAATCGTAACACCAACTTCGACGTCGGCAGTAGCGACGTCCCGACGCCCGCCACCGGCACGCCCCTCACCTTCGGCCCGACCTTTGCCTATGGCGCCACCGGCCGCGGCACCGTCACGCAAGGCGGCTCCTTCCGCGATAAATACGGCGCCACCCGCGCAGCGAATCTGAACCACACTTACAAAGGTCGTGAATGGGAGGTCGAGTCCGGCCTTAACGCCTCCATTTCCAAGACTTGGTATCGCACCAGCGAACGCGGTCACTTCTCCGGTGTGAACACCGCCCTCCAAGGCGTTTCCCGCGTCCTCTACGACGGCATCACTTATCCCGTTCCCGCCAAGTTCACCGCACTCGACTCCACCGGAACCCAGATCGACTACAACAATCCGGCCAACTACCGCCTCACCACTTTGGGCAACACCCCGGTGGATGCACGGGATGAATTCCGCGCCGGTCGCGTCAACGTAAAGCGCGCCCTGCCCTTCCTCCCCTTCGAAGCTACGATGAAAATCGGTGGGCTCATCCAAAAACAGAAGCGCGATATCAAGAGCTACAACGAGTCGACCACCTTCGTCGGTAAAGACGGCCTTGCCAACACGGCCGACGACAGTCTCGCGCCCTACGTCGATACCAAATACTTCGGCGAAGATACCGGTTACGGCTTCCGCCTCCCGTTCGGCGACGCCTACAAGCTCTGGGAAGTGACGAAGACCAATCCGTCCTACTTCAGCACGACACCCGCTCAAGCCGTCACCAACGAAACCAACCGCATCAACGGTTCCCTCCAGTTCTCGGAAAAAATCACCGCCGCCTACACTCAATTCGAGAGCCGCCTGCTTAACAATCGCCTCGGGATCGTCACCGGTGTGCGCTTCGAAAAGACCGATGACACCGGCCGCGGCCCACTCATCGATCCCGACGCTCCCTTCGCCCGTGGCACCGATGGTAAGTTCACGCTCGTGAACGGCGCCCGCGTCCGCAAACCCGAGGCCGGCACCGCCGGTTCCCTGCAGGAACTCGCCCTCACCCGCAAGGCGCGCGCGTCGTATGCTGAACGCTCCTACGACGGCTACTACCCGAGCCTCCACACCACGTTCAACGTCACGGACAATTTCCTCGTCCGTGCCGCCTTCGCCAAGACCTTCGGCCGCCCCGACCTCGGTTCGATCATCCCGAACACGACGATCGACGAAAACGACAACCCAAATCCTCCAGCCGGTTCCCCTCCGGGCACCATCACCTACACCAATTCCGGCCTGAAACCCTACTCCGCGAAGAACTATGATATTTCGGCCGAATACTACTTCCCCTCAGGCGGCCTGATCTCGGCCGGTGTTTTCCGGAAGGACCTCGTCGATTTCTTCGGCGCCATCAACACCGTTGCGACCCCGGCCATTCTCGATGCCCTCGGCTTGGATCAACGCTATGTCGGCTGGACCGTGAACAGCCGCCTCAACGTCGGCAGCGCCCGCATCGACGGGGCGGAGTTCAACTACATGCAACCGCTCAAGGCCATCGCCATGCTGGGCACTTGGGGCAAGTATTTCAACTTCTCCACCAGCGGCTCCATTCTCCACCTCCAAGGTGCCAATGGTGCTGATTTCAACCGTTTCATCCCAAAGAGCGGCAGCGCCGGCCTCACGTTTAGCAAGAACCCGCTCGTGCTGATGTTGAAATACAACTACCGCGGCCGCCAGCGCAACTCCGCCCAAAGTGGCACCGCGCCCAACGCGTTTGAGTATTACGATTCTCGTTACAACATCGACCTCAACGCCGAATACAAATTCAACAAACGTGTCACGGTGTTCGCCAATGCCCGCAACATCCTGAACACCCCGCAGGACCTCGAACGTTACAGCCCCGAAACCCCCGGCTACACCCACACCTACCGCAGCGAAGAATTCGGTGTGCAATTCGCCGTCGGCGTGAAGGGCACGTTCTAAAGGCCCACTGATAACTGATAGGAAACTAGATTTTTCGGGGGAGGGGTTTTATTCATGGCTGGAGCAGCCCCTTCCGGATCGCCCAGCGAACGAGGTCGGTCTGGGTCTGAAGACCGAGCTTGCCCATAAAGTTGGCACGATGCGTCTCGCAGGTGCGGGAGCTGATGAAAAGTTTCTCGGCGATTTCCGTCGTGCTGAAACCTTCGGCGGCGAGCTGCAGCACTTCCTTTTCGCGACGGGTGAGGCGGTTCAGCGGTTCGGATTCATCGGCGCCCTTGCTGGTAAGAACGCTGATCGCCCACTCGGAGAGCGGCGCGCTGAGGTAACGGCGGCCGGCGAGCACCTCCTTGAGCGCGGCCACAATTTCCAAGGACGCAGAGCCCTTCAACAGGTAGGCGGATGCCCCGGCGCGCAGAGCTTCGATGACGTAAGGCTCGCCGTTGTGCATGGTGAGGATGAGAGCCTTCGTGCGGGGACTGGAGGCACGGACCTGCTTCAGGACTTCGAGACCGCCCAGGCGCGGCAAATGAAGATCGAGAATCAGGATGTCGGGCTGCAATTTCTCAACGGACTGCGCGGCGGCAAGGCCATCGCAAGCCTCGCCCGTCACCTGGTAGGAGCCTTCGGCCTCAAGCAGGCTGCGAATCCCACGCCGCACAATCTCGTGGTCATCGGCGATGACGACTGAGGTCATAGGGCTGGGACCACCAGAGGCAGGGGAAACGCCGCCTGCACCCGCGTGCCCCGTCCCGGGCATGAAATGATTTCCAGTTTGCCGCCGGCCAGCCGGGCCCGCTCGGTCATAACGACCAAGCCCAGCGAGTCTCGCCTGGCCCGGATCGCCTCGAGATCGAACCCGCTTCCGCGGTCCGCAATTTCGACCATCACCTGCCGGTCTTCCAACGTGATCATCACATCGGTCGCCTGGCTCCCTGAGTGGCGGGCGACGTTGGTGAGCGCTTCCTGGACGATTCGGAAAATCGTCGTCTCGAGTTCACCGGGCAATCGGCCGGCCGGGAGTGCGAATTCACCCTCGACCACGATGCCAGTCTGACGTTGAAAAAGCGCGAGGTGCCATTCGATGGCCGGCTGGAGACCAAGGTCGTCGAGGACCGGCGGTCGCAGCCGCAGGGTAAGATCGCGGGTCCGGGTCAGGAGGTCGGTCGTGCCAACGAGAGCCTCGGTCAGCTTGGCCTTCACGGAAGGCGCGACCTCCTTCGCTGCGGCCTCAAGCTGAAATTTTAACCCAGTCAGGGCCTGGCCGATCTCATCGTGGAGTTCGCCCGCGATGATACGGCGCTCGTCTTCGCGAACGCGGATGAGGCTCATGGACAGTGCTTCCAATTCCCGGGTGCGCGCAGCCACCTGGGCCTCAAGCGATCGGTTGATCAACTCGAGTTCACGCGCAAGCTGGGCATTGCGGCGCGTCAGATCCGCGCGGTGAAGAATGTGCTGCAGGGAAAAGACCAGCTCAGTGAGGTAATCCGGGTCTTGCAGAATGTAATCTTGGGCGCCCAGCTTGAAGGCCGCGACGGCCGTTTCGCTATCGCTCTCCCGCGCGAGCAGGATAACCGGAATGTCCATGGCGCGGGATCGCAGCGTGCGGAGAAGGTCGAGCGGGTCGGCGCCGGGCGTCGGTCCAATCAACACGGCATCCGCACCGGGCGCTCGGTCGTCCAAATCAACCGCCGACACAAGGGTGCGCAGGTCCATTTTTTGGGCGTTTCTGGCGAAGAAATCCTTAACCTCCCGGCAAAGCGTCGCGGAGCTTTCGATTAGGACGACTTGGTATCTCCGGCTCGGCTCCGGAGCGGACGGGGCGCCGGTAGGTCCGGCCTGACGCCGCGCGTGCAGCCGCTTGACGATTTCGACAATCTGCAGGAATTGGGGAAAATCCTTCTCGACGCAGTCGACCGCTCCTGCCCGGAGCGCCGTAACCGCCAGTTCCGTCTGGCCGTGCCCGCTGATCATCACGACGGAGTGTTGGCGCCCCGAATTGCAAGTTCGCCGAGAACGCGGAGGCCGTCGATGTCGGGGAGCATGAGGTCTAGCAGGACAACATCAATGCCTCCCTGCCGCATGCGAGCGAGGCCGGCAGAGCCAGAGGGCGCGATTTCCAGCGTGCATTCCGGGCCATCGATCTGGAAAAGGTGCCGCACGACTTCGACGAAATCCGGTTCGTCCTCAACAAACAGCACGTGGATCATAGGGGCTTATCTTTTTTGATTAACTACACTTTCCATCAATTGGTAAGGAGTTATTTCAACGCTTTGGCATCCGTTTCTCCCGATTGGGCAAGGGAAAGCCCCTAGCGAATTAATCGAGGCGGAAATCCGTAGGCGTCCGAATAGGTTGAATACGATGGGGCCGGTAAGATTTGCGCGTGAAAATCACGCGCCGTTTCGCCCTCTTGTTAATGACCTGCGGGAGCATGCTCCTTGGCGGGTGCTCCTCTTGGCTCGAGCACGGCGCCGTCGCGCTGGCGAATACCGCCGCCCATAATTATTACCGTGTCGATACCGCGCGCGGTTCTGCTGAAAGGGTCGTGCCCACCAGGACGCAGTGCTCCAACCGGAGCGATGCATTGGCGGCCTGCCAAGCCTATGTGGCGGCCAATGGCGGTTCCGTCGAAATCACTTCGGGAAGCCGCAGCATGGAGCCATTGATTCGCGGGCAGACCTACTTCGTCGCCCAAAAACGCTCGTTCGAAGCCATCACCAAAAGGTATCTATTGGTTTACATGGGACGCCTCGATGCGTCAAAACCGACGCGGGTCAAGATTCTGCACCGAGCCGTGCTACGCGATCGGGGCGGTTGGGTGATGAGCGGGGACAATAACCGTTGGTCGGAATCGTGGGACAGAGTCACACGCGAAACATACCTCGGAACTGCGGTGGCCTTCTTTGAATTTCCACAAACCTAAAGCGGCGGATCCTTTACCCCTGGCAGCTTTGAAGGACCCCATCGGCGACGTGGGCACCTCGCCCGGCGACGGTTCTCCCGACGACTGATAGCAAGCCGGATTTTGAGTGGGATCGGATCCGGGAGGGGGTTAATCGAGGGGGCCGCCGTCGGAGTTGATCGGGATTTTTAGTCCGCAACAGAGTGAGTGGTCGCGAGCTCCTTGGCTGAAGGGCGGGACGGCGAGGGCGGTGAGTCGAGTGCTCCGAAGACGACGAAGGGCGAGGCGCGACATGGTTCGGTGCGACAGAAACCGAATGTTTGTAACGCAATAGGTTACAAGGAGCCGGGGCGAGCGTGGGGGTCGGAGCCGCGGTGGGTCACGGGTTGGTTGGGACGAATTTGAAGGGCACGGCTTTGAACGGGTTAGCGCGGATGGTGAGGGAGTTGATCACTCCCTCGAAGCCGGCGGTCGTTTTCAGCCAGTCGGCGGTAGCTTCGCATTGGGAGGTGGCGCCGATTTTTTCGCCGGTCGCGGCATGGGCGACGACGACGAGCGTGAGCTTTTGTTTGGCGCCGGCGACGGTGGCGCCGATTTCGAAGGAGGGCGCACCGCAGGCGGACGAGCCTTGACGGATGCGGCGGCACGGTCCGAATCGCGCGCATGTCCGAACCTGATCTTTCGTCCCCCGCGGCCGGTGGTGGCTGGCGCTTGGAGCATTCGTATGCGCAGTTGCCGGCACTGCTGCACGTGGCGGTGGCGCCGACGGCGGTGCGGGCGCCGCAGGTGGTCGTGTGGAATCGTAAATTGGCGGAGGAACTGGGGCTGGAGGCGGAGGCGTTGGCGGCTGGGGCGGAGATTTTTTCGGGGAATCGGCTGCCGCCGGGGGCGGCAGCGTTGGCGCAGGCTTATGCGGGGCACCAATACGGGCATTTCACGACACTGGGCGACGGGCGGGCGATTTTATTGGGGGAGCAGATCACGCCGGGTGGGCAGCGTTTTGATGTGCAACTGAAGGGCGCGGGGCCGACGCCGTTTTCGCGCCGGGGCGACGGGCGGGCGGCACTCGGGGCCATGTTGCGCGAATATGTGATCAGCGAAGCGATGCATGCGCTGGGCATTCCGACGACGCGGAGTCTGGCCGTGGTGGCGACGGGCGAGGACGTGTGGCGGCAGAGTGGAGCGAGGCCGGGGGCGGTGCTCACGCGGGTGGCGGCGAGCCACCTCCGCGTCGGGACGTTTGAGTGGGCTGCGGCGCGGAGCGATGAGGCGGCGTTGCGCGCCCTCGTGGCCTACACGGCGCAGCGGCACTACCCGGAGCTCGCGGGCGCGGAGAATTTGCCGCTCGCCCTGCTCGAAGCGGTGAGCGAGCGGCAGGCGCGCCTGATGGCGCAGTGGATGGGCGTGGGTTTCGTGCACGGGGTGATGAACACGGACAATATGGCGCTCTCGGGCGAGACGATCGATTACGGGCCGTGTGCCTTCATGGAGGCGTATGATCCGGCGACGGTGTTCAGCTCCATCGACCGCGACGGGCGCTACGCCTATGGCAATCAGCCGCAGATCGCGCAGTGGAATATCGCGCGGTTTGCGGAGACACTGCTGACGGTGCTCCATCCGCAGGAGGCGCAGGCGATCGCACTGGCCAACGAGGCGGTCGGACCGTTCGGGGAGCGCTTTCGGCGCCACTGGATCGCGGGGATGCGGCGGAAACTCGGGTTGTTCAACGAAGAGCCGGAGGATGAGGCGTTGACCGGGTCGCTGCTGGAGTGGATGCGGGCGACGAAGGCGGATTTCACGAACACGTTTGCCGAGCTCGAAACGCTCGGGGCGACGAAGGCGGACGGCGAATTTGCGGCGTGGCAGGCGCGTTGGCGGGCGCGGCTTGAGCGGCAACCGCAGACGGCGGAGGAGGTCGGGCGGTTGCGGCGGGCACATTGCCCGGCGGTGATCCCGCGCAATCATCGCGTCGAAGAAGCGCTCGTGGCGGCCGAGGCGGGGGAGGTGAGGGTGATGGAGCGGTTGCTGGAAGTACTGGCCGCGCCCTACGACCACGAGCGGGCGGGGGCTACGCCGGAGTATCGCGCGCCGGCGCCGGAGGGGGGCGAGGGGTATCGGACGTTTTGCGGCACGTGAGGCAAAGCGGTCCGATGGAGTCATGCTCGAATTCTCGACAACGCCGCTTTGAAAGCGCGGTCTTCGGCCCCGGCAAACTCTCGCTCGACGCCTTGTGGCGGAAAAATAACCGGCCCGGTCAGTTCTTGGGCGGCGGGTTGCAGAGGTCTTCGTAGGCGTAGAGGATGGCGCCGATCACCAGTGGGATGGTAAAAAGCACGCCGACGAAGAGCGCGATGATGCCGAGCATCGTCATGATCATGCCGAGGATCGCGACGAAGAAGACGCGGAACCATTGCTTCGACACGACGCGGCGGCTGACCTCCATCGCAGTCCAAGGGCCGAGATTTTTGTCAATTACGAGGCCGATGGTGAACATCCAGCAGACCGAGAGATAGGTGATAAGCAGGCCGCCAACGAAGACGCCGGCGATCGCGAGCGGGCTGAGATCGGGAAGTTTGCCGCCGGCCTGGCCGTGAATCGCCACGTTGAAGAAAAACGAAATGAGCGGCGCGCAGAAAAGAACCAGCACCGCCACGGTGAGCGCAGTGGTGAGGAGGCCGACGAGCATGAGTGGGAACGGGGCGCGCTTGAAGCCGGCGAACACATCCCCGACCTTCCGGTGCTGGCCGCGCATCTTGCCGAGATAATAATAGTAGAGCCCGCCGTAGAAGATGGCGTTGAGAAAAAGTCCGGCGATGGCGCCCAGAATGGGAATGAACCCGATCGCCATCTGCACCACGACCACGAGCAGGGTGGCGCCGACGAGCGGGAGGAAATTATTTTTCCACAGCTGAAAGCTGCGGTCGAGGCAGCTGAACACGTCGAGGGCTTGGGCCCGCGTGCGCAGGTCCTCGGCCAGCGAGTTTGCATCCTGCGGCCCGGCGGGCAGGGCGGGAGCGGGTTCGGCGCCGAGCACGGGAGGCGCTCCGTCGGCCGGGAACAACTCCGTGAAATCGCCGAGGCGCTTCCACACGTCGGAGCCCAGGGCCTTCGCTTTGGTTTCGAGATTGGCGCGACCCGCCTTGATCCACGTCCGCACCTGATCGGCCGTCACCGGCCCGTATTCCTTACCGTCACCGCCAATGATGATGAACATGGGCGCAACGCAGTGGATTATCCGGCGCGATGCAAGGCTGCCGGGCGGGGTGTGTTCCGCCTGGCCGAGTTCGGCCGGTTCTTCGGCGTCAGCCTATGGGGCGAGCCTCAATAAGACCCGCGCAACGGAATGACGAAAGGAGCGCGGAGCTTTGGCGCGCCCTGGACATTGTCGGACGCGGGCTGAAGCTCCGCGCCACCACAAACCGCGGCCGGCAGCGCCAAGGCGCGAGGCTCAATACGCTGCTGGTCGCGTCAGGGCAGTTCGTAGATCTCGATGAGGGCGACGCCGGTGGTTGCTCCGACGCCGTTGACGATCGCGGAGTAGACGCCGGGCGTGAGCGTTTGCACAGTGGCGGAATCTCTCGAGCTGGCGGCAAACGCGCTGGCCCCGGCGGCGGTCTGGTCGGCGGTGGTGGAGGAGTCCCAGTCGTCGTTCTCGGCGATCTTGGTGTTGCCACGGTAGCGGGTGAGCTTGGGGTCGGGCAGCGCGGTGGAAACACCCTAGCCCGGCTTGGCGGGCCTGACCGGAGTCGCGCGCATGGCGCAAAAATTCAGCGCGATATTCCGAAGGGGTGGGGTAGTGGATCGAGCGGTACAGGCGACCGGTGTTATCGTCGTCGCTGAACGTGCGGGCGATACACGGCGCGGCGAGGACGCTCGCGACGAGTTCACGGTCGAGGCCCTTTGGCGCTTTGTTGTTGTAGCCGTGGGAGGCCCGCCGTGACACTGCGGCATCGCTTTACCCCATGTCTGACAGCGCGCCGCCGACGGCTCGCGGCGCTGTCTTCATAAGTTATGCCCGTGAGGACACGGACGCGGCGCGGCGCATCGCGGAGGCCCTCCGTAGCCACGGGGTCGAGGTGTGGTTCGACCAGAACGAACTGCGGGGTGGCGATGCGTGGGATGGGAAGATTCGGAAACAAATCAACGATTGCGCGCTCTTTCTGCCCATCGTTTCCCAGCGCACGCAGGAGCGGACCAAGGGCTATTTCCGGCTCGAATGGAAACTGGCGGTGGAGCAGATGCACCTGATGGCCGAAGGGATGGCGTAT
>CANEVO010000035.1 GCA_947442255.1 Opitutia bacterium | reverse complement strand
CGGATAACGGCGATCATTGGATCAAGCTCAACGACGGCTTGGGCGATTTGACTCTCTTCGATGTGGAGCTCACGCCCACTCACCTAGTGGCGGCGACGAACACGCATGGTGTTTTCCGGTACGAGCTGTCCAATTTGAATCTGGGCACCAGCCCCGCCGAACGCCCCGTTATCACGGCGCAGCCGGCTTCCGTGTCGGTGGTTTCCGGTAACACGGCGGTCTTTTCCGTTACGGCGACCAACTCGCCGACCTCCTACCAATGGCGGCGCAACGGGGTGAGCGTCCCCGCCGCAACCACCGGGGCCAATGGCGCCACCCTGCTCCTGTCGGCGGCGACCGCCGACCAGGCCGGCGCCTACACGGTTGTGGTCACCAACAGTGCGGGCAGCGTCACGAGTTACTCGGCCACGCTGACGGTCGCAGTCAGCGGCGAAATCATCCGCTTAACGAATCTTTCCGCCCTGACCGACATCACCGACGCTGTGCCGACGTTCACGCTCGGCACGGTGGCCCTCGGTTCGGGCACCAAGCCGTTGGTCGTCCGGGCCGCCGGACCGTCGCTCACCCCTTATTACGGGGCGGGAACCATTCCGGATCCGAAGGTCGATCTGCTGTCGGGCCAAACCGTCGTGGCCACCAACGACAACTGGCAGACACCCGCCTACGCCGGGGCCCCGAATGCCGCCACGGTCACCATTGCGATGGCCAGTGTGGGCGCCTTTCCCCTGGAGGCCACACCTGCACTGGACGCCGCCATCTACGCCGCGGCCCTCCCGGTCCAGGGGACCACCGGCTACACCGTCCAGGTCAGCGGAGTGAACAACTCCAGGGGTGTAGTCATCGCGGAGATCTATGACGCCACACCGGCCAGCACCTTCACGAGCAGCACCCCCCGCTTGGTCAACGTTTCGGTGCTCAAGCAGGTGAACGCCGGCGGCTACATCACCCTCGGATTCAACGTCGGACCGCAGGGAAGCAGCCTCACCAAGACCATCCTTATCCGGGCCATCGGTCCGGGACTCACGTCCATCATCGGGCCGGGCGCCATGGCAGACCCGCAGTTGACGCTCTACAATCAAAGCAGTCAAGTTGTGATCGCGACCAACGACAACTGGGCCGGCGACGTTGCCCTCACCAAGGCCACCCAGGCGGTCGCCCCGGGTTTCGTGATCAGCGACACCGCCAGCAAGGACGCCATGCTGCTGGTCACGCTCCCCCCCGGTGGCTACACCGCCGAGGCCCGGGGGGTCGGCAGTTCGAGCGGCTTGGTCATCGTGGAGGCCTACGAGGTGCCCTGACGGCGCGCCGCCGTTCGTATCGCCCTCGTTCCGCCGCCACTTCCGCGACCCGACCGCGATCTCATTCCCGGTCGCACGCCGGGCATGTTGAGTAATTCCATCGGCGCGAACGGGCACGATGGTGTATAAAAATGGTGGAGGTGGTGGGAGTTGAACCGAACTTTCCCGTAATCTTGAGGTCCGCGATTTCCGGTAGTTACGGTGATCCCCCGAAATCCGGGCCGAATGCCTGAACCGCGAGCAACTCTGGACGCTGACCGAGGCCCGTGTTGTCATCGGAGACTTCCGCCAGGACTACAACGCTCATCCGGCTAAGTGTGAAGAATTTTGATGCGAGAGGTCCATTCCCTCGGCTTCGAGTGGAAATCACAGTTGACATCACCACCTCCTTCGGGAGTTTTTTGTCCCCTTCGTTTTTGGCTTCCTAGCTCAATGGTAGAGCAGCTGACTCTTAATCAGTAGGTTCGGGGTTCGAGTCCCCGGGGAGCCACCATCCTTTGTTCGGGCCGAGGGAGGAGTCAGGTTAACGCTTCGTGTCCGAGAGTTTTTTCTCAGTCATCTTGCCAGTCACAGGCCACCCGCCGGCGTAGCTCAATGGTAGAGCACCTGTTTTGTAAACAGGCGGTTGCGGGTTCGAATCCCATCGCCGGCTCCAGCACTTATCGTCTGGCGCGGAAAGTGGCCTGACCGAAATTTCGAGCCGTTGGCGATCGCCGACTTGTTTACGCCCGTAAATTTTTTTGCCCGATAGTGTAATGGTAGCACAAGTGACTCTGACTCACTTTGTCTAGGTTCGAATCCTAGTCGGGCAGCCAAATTGGTTTCGTCGCGACGCACGGAACGTGGTCCTAGCTCAGAAGTTTCCAGTCGAATTGCGGTGTTTTTCTCATACCACCAGTCGTGAATATTCCTTTCGGTGCCTTCCTCGAGAAAGTAAGTTGACAGCCATCTTTCGATAAACCCTATTTCGCACTCGTTTGCTTTTTCCCACTTGAATTTCCGTCAGCCTCATGCTGAAAATCTAAGCTCAGAAATCCACGCCGCCCGCAATTCCGCGTTGGTGGCGCGGCTAATCCCAACCCAGCTTTGAGGCACCCAAAAATAGAGTTTTCCCGCCTTCCCGAGATTTTCATTTACGTTTAAACGAATCTAACCCCTAAAAATAACCTTCCTCCTATGATCACACAAAGTCACGTCATCGCCTTCCTGCTGACCAATGCCGACGGTAGCGACATGTCGCCGATGGATCTTTTCCACGCCGGCAAAGAAATCATGTGGCCGCTTCTGCTTCTCTCCTTCATCGGTATCACGGTCGTCATCGAACGCCTCCTCTTTATCCTTCGGGAAAACGGTAATCGCGAACCAGAGGTCGTAGAGAAGATGCTGGAGAGCGTTGAGCGCCGTGACATCGAGGGAGCCCTCTCAATCGGCCGCAAGAGCAAGGACTACATCGCCAAGATCTTGGTCTACACGCTGACCAACAAGGAATTTTCGCTTTCCAACGCCTTTGTTCGCGCCTCCAGCCAGGAGCTAGGACGTTTCCAACAGGGAATGGCCACGCTTGATACCGTGATCACCGCGGCGCCGCTGTTGGGCTTGCTCGGTACGGTCACCGGTATGATGCGCACCTTCGGCGCCCTTGGTACCGGCGATGTCAGCGGGGCGACCTCCGCGATCACGGGCGGCGTTGCCGAAGCTCTCATCGCTACGGCTTGCGGTCTCGTGATCGCCATCATGGGATTGCTCCCTTTCAATTACCTGAATGCCCGAGCGGAACAGGCCAAGAGTGAAGTGTCCGATGCCTCGCATGCCTTGGAAATTTTGATCAAGAAGTCCGAGACCAACTCTCTGGTTTCGCGCTGATCAATCTCGAAGAAATCTGCCGGCAATACGTCGTTAGTTTAACCGACAACCATCATGTCTGGACCCAGTGTTCAAAGTGGGGGGAAGAAGAAAGCGCGCATCGAGATCATTCCGTTGATCGATGTGATCTTCTTCCTGCTTGCGACGTTCGTGTTGTTCACGCTTTCGTTGAACAAGACCGGAGGGGTGCGGGTTATGCTTCCGCAGTCGGCTACCGGCGGAGCTCGCGATACCGGTGGGGCGATTACCATCTCTGTCACCGATCAGAACACGCTCGCGTGGGACAAAGACTTAATCCTCGTCGATGAGTTGATCCCGCGGCTCAAGGCTTTCTATGCCCAGAACCCGGAGGGGCGTATCCTGATCAACGGTGATGAGGAAGCGCTTTTCAATGCCGCGATCTACGTTTTTGATGAGGCCCGCAAGACTGGTTTCAAAAAGGTTTTCATTGAAACTAAAGTCCGTGCTGTAGGCAGAAGTTGAGGCTCCCGCCCTCCTGATTCTTTTAACCTTTTAAACCTATTATACCATGGCTGGTGGAAGCTCCAAAGCTACTGATCCGGAAAAAAAGAAGGCGCGTATCGAGATCATTCCCCTGATCGACGTCATCTTTTTCCTTCTGGCCACGTTCGTTCTCTTCACTCTCTCGTTGGACAAGATTGCATCCATCGAGGTGAATCTTCCGGTCGCCAACCAGATTACCAACTCCCGGCCCGACGAAACCATGCTGAGTATTCAGGTCTCAGATGCCGGGACCTTTTACTGGAAGATCGGGACAAGCGCCCCCGAGTTAATTTCGGCTACGGAAATTCCGCCCCGACTCCAGGACTACAAGACCCGCTTCCAAACTCCCCGTGTTTTGATTCGTGGTGATACGCGGGCTAAATTTGGCCCGGCTGTCATGGTATTGGACGAAGTACGCCGCACCGGCATCGAGCAGGTTTCTGTCGAAACTGTCACGAGCCCGACCGGCAAATAACCACTCACTAAAATGCGCCGCGATCTCATCATCGGCTTTCTTATTTCCCTCCTCATTCACGGTGGGGTAATGTTCGGCGACAAGCTGATCAAGTTTCAACCCAAGGCAAAAAAGGCGGCGGCACCGCCCCCGAAGATTGAGTTGATCGAGATGCCGAAGCTTGAGCCGGAAGAGCCGGAAGTGGTTGAACAAAACGAAGATCTGCCTAAGCCGGAATTTATCCCTCCGATGCAGATGGACGTGCCCCAAGTTATTACCGACACTTCCTTCGTTCAACAGATTCAACCGCCGCCGCCGGAAAACATCAAACCCACCAGCGGCATCGTCAATATACCGGCGGATCGGAACCAATTCAAGGGTATCGAAGTATTTGACCTTTCGAAGCTTGATCAGCAGCCAGTGGCCCGCTTTCAAGCCCGACCCCAATATCCATTTGAAATGCGGCGCGCCGGCATCGCCGGTGAAGTTGTCGTCGATTTCATCGTCGACAACAACGGCGATGTTCAGAATGCCTTTTCCATGCGCTCGTCGCAACGCGAATTCGAGAACGCGGCGATTCAAGCCGTTAGCAAGTGGAAGTTCAAACCCGGTCGCAAAGGTGGCCGCAATGTGAATACCCACATGCAAGTTCCGATCGTATTCACCCTTAACGAGGAGTAATCATTTCGTGACTACTGTAACTCTTTGCCGACGCTTCGCCGTCGCAGCCTTTGTATGTTTTTTCGCTCTCGCTCCGTCCGTAAGCTTCGGCGCGGACGAAAAGAAGCCTAACTCGCTTGGGGAGAAAACCAGCGAAGCCTTTCAGAAGCTCCGCCCTTTGCTGGAAGCTAAAAATTGGGACGGCATTCTGACGTTGCTTAATAGTATCCCGAACGTTGCTCCCGAAAGCTACGATCGCGCGTTGATCTTGGATACGACATCCAAGATCTACATGAATATGGATCAGCTTGGCAAGGCTATCGCCCCATTGGAGGGCGCCCTTAAGCTCGCCGATGCCCACGGCTATTTTCCAGAGGATCAGGTGCTCCAGTCGGTCGCTTTGCTTTCACGCCTGATCTACAACGAGGCGGTCAGCATCAAGGACCGCGCCACTCAGCAAAAAGAGATCACGAGGGCGGCAGCGTACTTGAAGCGCTTCCTCAAGGCGACGAAGGCGCCCAAGCCGGATGATATGATGTTTTACGCGCAGCTGCTCTACGGTCAGGCAGCATCCGATCCGGCCCACCTTAATCAAGAACTGTTGCGCGAGGCCGCCGATGTTATCCAACGTGGAATGCTCACTTCGATCAAACCGACGGAAGGATTCTATCAGATCTTAATCGCTCTGTTCCTTCAGCAAAGTGACTATGTTCGCGCTTCGGAGTTGCTTGAGCTCGTGGTCGCCAAGTTCCCGGAGAAGAAGGATTATTGGCCGCAGCTGATGGCCGCATATTTGCAACTCGCAGGAGACAAGGATGAAAAGAAGGCTAGGGAATACTACGTGCGGGCCATCAATACGATCGAGCGTGCCCAGTCCCGTGGCATCATGACGGACTCGAAGAACAATTATAACCTCGTTTCAATCTACATCGCTACGGAGCAATATAATCATGCGACGGCTTTGCTCTATGCCGGACTGAAAAAAGGTACGATCGAATCAAACTCGACCAATTGGCGGATTTTGGGCTCTTACTATCAACAAGCCAACAAGGAGGTTGAAGCTCTTGAGGCTCTCCAGGAAGCCGCAAAACTTTTCCCCAATCAAGGGACGCTGGAGCTCCAAATTGGAGAAATCTATCGCAGCATGGAGAAGACCAAGGAAGCCCGTGAACACTACCGGTTGGCAATTCAGAAGGGGAATCTCGACAAGCCACATATTGCTTATCAGCTCCTCGCTTTCGCCGCCGCGGAGTTTAATGACTGGGATGAGGCTCTCCAAGCAATTACCGCCGCGAGCAAATTTCCCGCCTTCCAGAGCGACAAGCAAATGCAGAATTTGAAACAACACATCGAGAGCACCGTAAACGAACGCAACGAGGCCAAGAAGGCCAAGGAAGACGGAACCAAAAAATCCGTCTAACGCTCCCATTTTCCATGAAGAAGAAAAGCTACGTCTATTTCATCGCCCCACTGGTAGGCCTCGTAATTTTTGCCGGGATTTACTGGCAATATGCCTCGACCTACGATGCCAAACTTGAGGCTGTGGCCAAAAAGCAACGGGTGGATCGGGAAGAAAAAATCCGAAGGGAAAACGAATCCAAAAAGGCGGCCGTCGAAGCCGCTATCTCTGCCCAGGAGAAGCGCAAGCAGGAGAAGGTGGCGAAAGAAGCCAAGGATCAAAAAGACAAGGATGATCGCGAGCGCGCGTTGCAGGCTCGAAGCAAGGCTCGCGAGGAGGGGCGCAAGTTTGCCGATCAAGTTCCGCGTCTCAAAAAAGAGGTCGACGCCAACAAGAAAGAAATCGCGAAATTTGACGAAGATAAAAAGCGGTTGAGCGATGAACAAAAATTTCTTGCCGAATACGTCAAAAAAGCCGAATCCAACGTCAAAGCTTTGATTACGGTATTAGAAAAAATCGATGCGGCCGACAAAGCTGCTGAAGCCGCGGAAAAAGCCGCCGCGGCCGCGGCAAAAGCCGCCGCCGCCGCAAAGAAAAAATAACTCGAATTTAATTTATCGATGAAAAAGTGGATTTACCTAGTCATCCCTGCCGTTTTGCTTGGCCTTTTTTTGGTGTTTTATTTTGCCCACCAGAAGGAAGCCGTGGTGCGTGAGCAAACTCGCGCCACCGCTCTCGCTCAGAAGCAAGCTGAGCTTAAAAAACAAAAAGATCTTGCCGAAAATAAGGCGAAGCAGCAGGCCATCGAAACCCAGCGCCAGCGTGAAGAAGAAGACCGGAAGAAGGAAAAAGACCGGCGGGACAAGCAGATGGCCGCGGACAAGCAAATTTCTGACGAAACAAACGGTTACCTTGCTGAAGGCAAAAAGTCTCAGCAGGAATCCGCGGCCCTCGAAATTGAGCGCGATCGTCTTTACAAGGAAAAAGACCGTGTGGGTCGCGAGGCCTTCGATCTAGCGAAGCAAGTTGAATTGGCCAAGGTCGCCCGCCGTAACGCTGAACTTGAGGAACAACGCATGGTCGAAATGATCGCGCGCAAAGCCACGGATAGTGCGATGGCCAAGATGCCGCCTCCACCGCCTCCGCCTGCCCCTCCGGCGAAGTAATTCGCAATCAGTTTTTAGCAAAACGCCCGGCTGACTGCCGGGCGTTTTTTTGTGGGCGTGGGTTTTTGCCACAAAAGAGCCGTCCGGTCTCATTTCGCGCTCGAGGGGCTCGTTCCGTGTGGCCTTTAGTCCTGAAATTATGGCTCTTGCCGGACATATACTCTGCCATTTGACCCGGTGGACTCCCATTGGTTGGCTCAAGCGGATTTATTTTTTCGTTTCACTGAAATAAAAAACACCGCGAGCATTGTTTCTGGCGTGCTCGAATTGCTTGCAGGCCCGGCTGGCGATTAGAGGAGGTTGAATTTTACTTTGAGGTTAGCCCGGCGCTCCGACCAGTGGCTCCCGAAGCTGAGTCCAGAGCGCAGTTTTCATTCCACCCCCTTGATGCTCGTTGCCGAGAACGCACTTCGCCATTCTTCCTTCTTACCCACGCGCAGGCGATTTTTCGGACAAAAGCCTTGCCAAGCCGCAGTGGCATCTCTGTTTTCGACCGCTCTCTCTATGCAAAAGACCAAGAAGTCCATTGCCAAGCGCTTCAAGCTAACCGCGACGGGCAAGCTCGTGCGCCGCACGCCTGGGTTTCGTCACTTGCTTGGCGCGAAAAGCACGAAGTCCAAACGACGTGCATCTCGCGACAAGCTGGTGGCTGAAGGCCATGCCAAGCCACTCAAGCGCGCCCTCCCGTTCGGTCTCTAATCGAAACCGACGCTGGCTCGATCATAACATCGCTGGGCGGGTGAACTCTTAAGCCGACCTGCCTGCGACCAACCTAAAAAGGAAAAACTAACATGGCTCGTGCAACCAACTCCCCCGCGTCGCGCAAGCGTCGCAAGAAAGTGCTGAAATACGCCAAAGGCTATTTCGGCAACAAATCCAAGCTCTTCCGCTATGCGAAAGAGGCTGTGCAGCATGCCTGGCAGTATGCCTATGCCGCCCGTCGCAAGAAAAAGGGCGATCGGCGTTCGCTATGGATTATCCGCCTCAATGCGGCCTGTCGCAATGCCGGCATCACCTACAGTCGCTTTATCGAGGGCTTGCATGCCGCGAATATCCAGCTCGACCGCAAGGTGCTGAGCGATCTGGCGATTCGCGACGAGATCGCCTTCAATGGCTTGGTCAAACAAGCTCAGGACGCGTTGAAGGCCAAGGCCAGCGCAGCAAAGACGGCCTGATCCAGACAACGCGAGCCCGGGCGGGCTCGCCTCCCGTTTGTATTTCGGAGGACGGGCCTCGTTCGAGGTGCCGTCCTTCTTTTTTGGCCTTCTTTCACCGTGCTCCGGCCGTTACTCGTATTCGTGTCCCAATCGCCAATCTGACCATCGGGAATTCGATTCCGAATCAGGGCACGTCCAAAGAATCTTCGTTCATGCAAGACCAACTTTCCGCCGTTCTCGCTAAATCCGCCGCTGAATTGCCAGCGTTGAAGACGCGCCCCGAGTTCGAAGCCGCCAAGGCCCGCTACGTCGGCCCGAACGGCGAGCTCACCGCCTTGATGAAGCAGATGGGGACGGTCTCGAAGGAGGAGCGTCCCGCGATGGGGAAGCTCATCAACGAGGCCAAGGGCCGGCTGCAGGCGCAACTTGATGACGCGCTGGCGCGGATTGGGGCAGCGGAACTTGCCGCCCAGTTGGGACCAGCGATCGACGCGACACTGCCGTCACCCGACTCCGGCCCTGGCACGTATCACCCGCTCACGCTCGTGCGGGAGGAAATGTGCCGGATCTTGCGCAAGGTCGGCTTCACCGTGGCCGACGGTCCGGAAGTCGAGACCGAATATTACTGTTTCGACGCGCTCAACACGCCGTCCGACCACCCGGCGCGCGATGCGCAGGACACGTTCTACTTTTCGGAGTCGGCGCGGTTCGCGAATGTTTCGAAAAAGAGTCCCGAAGAGAAGTATTTGCTCCGCACCCACACGTCCTCGGTGCAGATCCGCACGATGCTGAAGGGCGCGCCGCCAATCCGGATCGTCTCGCCGGGCCGTGTCTACCGCCGGGATACGAGTGACGCGACGCACAGCGCCAACTTTCATCAACTGGAGTGTCTTTACGTCGATCGGAACGTGACGGTGCGCGACCTGAAGGCCCTGCTCGATTACATTTTCACGTCCCTCTTGGGGAAGGAGACGAAGACCCGTTTCCGGCCCCATTACTTCGGTTACACCGAACCGAGTTTCGAAGTCGACCTGGGGGCGAAGCATCTGCCGAAAGTGAAGAAGGAATGGATCGAGATAGGCGGCTGCGGGATGGTTGATCCGACCGTCTTCGAGGGAGTCGGTTACAACCCGGAAGTCTGGAGCGGTTACGCCTTCGGCATGGGGCTCGAGCGCCTCGCCATGCTCCTCTACGGCATCGATGACATTCGGTACTTCTATCAAAACGATTTGCGCTTCCTGAAACAATTCGCCTGAGCAACCGGTTGGGGCGCGCCGCCTCTAATTCCACGCCTTTTCTTCTGTGAAAATTTCTCTCAATTGGCTCCGCGACTACGTTCAACTCGACGCTTCGGTCGAGGAAATCTCCCGCGCGATCACTTTCCTGGGCTTTGAGGTCGAAGGTGTGGTCTCGACCGGGGCGCCCCAACTCGAACATGTGGTTGTCGGGGAGATTCTCACCCGGGCGCGGCATCCCAACGCGGACAAGCTTTCCGTTTGCACCGTCGACGTTGGACCCGCCGGCGGCGTTAAGACCATTGTCTGCGGAGCTTACAATTGCGATGCGGGCGCCCGGGTGCTGGTGGCGCTCCCCGGCGCGGTATTGCCGGGCAATTTCCAGATCAAGCAGTCGAAGATCCGCGGCCAGCTTTCCGACGGTATGATGTGCTCGCCGGACGAGATCGGCCTCGGGGGCGAGCATGCGGGGCTGTTGATCCTCGTGGGCACGCCGTCGCTGGGGGCGCGGATGAACGACGTGCTGCCGTCGGGCGACACGGTCTTCGACATCGAGATCACGCCCAACCGGCCCGACTGCCTTTCCCATCTTGGCCTCGCGCGCGAACTCGCCGCCTGGTTCAAGCTCCCGTTGATTTATCCGCAGAAAAATTTTCGGGGTGCCATCGACGGATCGCAGGAGGGCGCCCTACGGCCGGATTTGCTGGCGGGAGTGCGGGTAGAGTCACCGGAGGACTGCCCGCTTTATTCGGCTCATGTCATCGCGGGGATCAAGATTGGCCCGAGCCCAGCGTGGATGCAGGCGCGGCTTGAGGCGGTCGGACTTCGCCCGATCAACAATGTCGTCGACGTTGGCAACTACGTGATGCTGGAGACGGGCCAGCCGTTGCACGCCTTCGATGCCCGCAAGCTCGGGGGCAACCAGATCGTTGTCCGGCCGGCGGTGGACGGGGAGAAGATTGTCACGCTCGATGGCAAGGAACGGGTTTTGAACGGCCGCATGCTCGTCATCGCCGATGCGCACCGCCCCGTGGTCATCGCCGGCATCATGGGCGGGGAAAATTCCGGAGTGAGCGACGATACGACCGACTTGGTGCTTGAGTGCGCGATCTTCAAGCGCCAGTCCGTCCGCTGGACCTCCCGCCGGCTGGGTTTGTCGTCCGACTCGTCGTACCGCTACGAGCGGGGCGTCGATCCGCACGGTGCGCTGGAGGCGGCCTATCGAGCAATCGATCTTATCATCGAAACCGCCGGCGGCCGCGTCGTGGGCCCGGCCTGCCGGGTGGGGGGCGATGTTCCGTGGCAGCGCGAGGTGGTCGTCACGCACGATTTTATCTGCGAACGCCTCGGTTTCGACATCCCGGCGGAAGTCATGCGCGCCTCGTTCGAGGCGCTCGAACTGAATGTGGTGCGCGAGGAACCGACCGAGCGTCGCGGGCCGGCCTGGACGGTCAGCGTCCCGAGCTGGCGCGACGACCTCGATCGGCCGATCGATCTTGTGGAGGAAGTGCTCCGGCTCCACGGCACGGAAAAAATTCCAACTGCGGTTGTGATGTCACCGGGGCTTCCGGTGGAAGACGATCCTGTGGTGCTCTTCAACCGCCGTGTGACCGACTACCTCGTCGGTCACGATTTTAACGAATGCGTCAATTACACGCTGCGCTCGGGCTCCGAGATTGCGCCGTGGGTTTTGCAGGCCGCCGCGCAGGAACTGGCGTTGGCCAACCCGTTTGTTGACGAACAGTCTCACCTCCGGCCTACGCTCGTCACCGGGTTGCTGGAGTCGCTGCGGCTGAACCAGTCCCGGGGGGTGGCGGCCACGCGGTTGTTCGAGGTCGGACGGGTGTTCAGCGAACAAAACGGCCAGAACCTCGAATGTGCAGCGGTGGCGTTTCTTGCCGCGGAGCCGGTGAGCGAACGAGTCTGGCTCGGGCGCGAGCCGGTCGATTTCTACACCGTCAAGCATCACGTCGAGGCGCTGGCCCTAGCGGCGAGTGTTGATTTGGCGCGGCAGCCGCTCGCTGCCACTGAGGGAGCCTATTTCGGCTGGCAGGAGGGCCATAGTGCCGTCTTGGGCGACGTGGCCCGCGGCTGGACGGCCCGCTTCGGTCTGTTGAACCTCGCGATGGTCAAATCGCTCGGCGTCGAAGGTAAAGTCTACGCCGGGATCTTCACGATCCTGCCGGAAAGACTTTCCCGCGAGACCGCCCGCCGGCGTTATTCCGACTTCAGCCTCTTTCCCGCGGCCTTGCGCGATCTCGCGCTGGTCGTCGACCTCGCGACCCCGGCGTCCGAGGTGCAGAAGACCCTCCTGAAACTCGCCCGCACCGCGGCCGGCAGCGCTTTTGCCGTCGAGCACGTCTCCGTTTTCGACGTCTATCAGGGCAAAGGTCTGCCGGAGGGAAAGAAGAGCCTCGCCTTCAGTCTCGTGTTCCGTTCGGCCGACCGGACGCTCACCGACGACGAGGTGAATGGGGCGTTCACAAAAATTCAGGAGCAGGTCATGCAAGCCAACAGCTGGCAGATTCGTAAATAATTATGGCTATTCCGCTGACCGTCAAAACCGGCGACTTGGATATTGGTAAAGTATCCACCCTCGCACGCCTTCAGCTTACGCCGATCGAAGCAGTTGAGTATGCCAAACAGCTGGCCGTCGTGTTGGGTCACTTTGAGAGATTGAAGGCAGTCGATGTGAGCGGGATCGAGCCGACGGCACATGCCTTTGCCGTCACGAATGTCTGGGCGGAGGACGTGGCGCGTCCCGGGCTGCCGGTCGAACTGGCGCTGAAGAACGCGCCGGCCCAGCGCGATCACATGATCGTGGTTCCCAAGGTCGTCGAATAGGAGAGCTGCGTCCTCCTGCCGCCGTCCGACTCCCCCATGGCATCCGATTTATTCTTTCAGCCGATCACCGCCCTTGCCGCGGCGCTCGAAGCCAAAACGCTTTCCGCCATTGAGCTCACCCGGGCGGTTATCGCCCGCACCAAGGCGGTCGAACCGCGGGTGCACGCCTTCAATTCGAGCGATGAGGCTGACGCACTGGCGCAAGCTGCCGCGTCCGACGCCCGCCGCGCCGCCGGGCAGTCGCGCGGACTGCTCGAGGGCATTCCGATCGGCTTGAAAGACGTGATCGCGGTCACGGGCCAGCCGCTTACCGCGTCGAGCAAGATCCTCGCGAATTTCGTTTCACCCTACGACGCGACGGTCACCACGAAGCTCCGGCAGGCGGGTGCCGTGCTCTGGGGCCGGTTGAACTGCGACGAGTTTGCGATGGGCTCTTCGACCGAGAATTCTGCCAACGGTCCCACGGGCAATCCGTGGGACCTTACGCGCGTTCCGGGCGGCTCTTCCGGCGGCAGCTCGGCGGCGCTCGCAGCGGGCGAGGCGATTGCCACACTGGGCTCGGATACCGGGGGCTCGATTCGGCAACCGGCGGCGCTTTGCGGGGTCGTCGGCCTCAAGCCCACCTATGGCCTGGTGTCGCGCTACGGACTCATCGCCTACGCCTCGTCCCTCGATCAGATCGGTCCTTTCGCCCGCACGGTGGAGGATGCTGCGATCGTGCTCGGTGCGATCGCTGGTCACGACGAACGCGATTCGACCTCCTACCAGGCCGAGATCCCCGACTATCGCGCGGCGCTCGGCGGGCACTGGCGACCGTGGCGCCTCGGAATTCCGAAGGAGTATTTTGGGGCGGGTCTCGATCCTGAAATCGGCGAAGCGGTGGAGCAGGCGATCGCGTTCTACCGAAAGCAGGGATGTGAAATTCGTGAAGTCTCGCTGCCGCATACCCAATACTGCCTCGACACCTACTACATTATCGCGACCGCGGAGGCGTCTTCGAATCTCGCGCGCTACGATGGCATTCGCTACGGCCATCGCTCCAAGAATGCGAAGGATGTCGTGGATCTCTATTTCCAGTCGCGCGCCGAGGGTTTCGGGGCCGAGGTGAAGCGCCGGATCATTCTCGGCACCTACGTGCTCTCAAGCGGCTACTACGACGCCTACTACCTGCGCGCCCAGAAAGTCCGCACGTTGATCCGACAGGATTTCCTCAACGCCTACCGCGACGTGGACGCGCTCATCACGCCGACGTCGCCGATCCCGGCATTCAAGATCGGCGAGAAGTCTGATCCACTTGCGATGTACCTTTGCGACATCTACACGATCGGCGTGAATCTGGCCGGCTTGCCCGGCATCAGCGTGCCGTGTGGTTTCACGGCGAGTGGCCTGCCGATCGGTCTGCAGCTCATCGGGCAACCGTTCCAGGAAGCCAGTCTTCTCGCCATTGCCCACGCCTACGAACGCGCGCACGAGTGGTCCAAGCGCCGGCCGGCACTTTGAAGTAGCGTAATTCGTGCCCGGCTCGCTACCCGTTGCTCAATACCCACTACTTTCCATGAATTACGAAGCCGTCATCGGGCTTGAGGTCCACGTCCAGATCAAGACTCGCTCCAAGGTCTTTACGCGGGTGGCCGCCGGCTATGGCCACGAACCTAATACCCTGACTGATCCCGTGGTGCTCGCGCTGCCCGGCGCACTGCCGGTGATGAACAAGGCTGCGCTCGATGCGATCATCAAGGCGGGGCTGTTGCTGGGTTGCCAGATCGCGCCGGTCTGCAAATGGGACCGCAAAAACTACTTCTATCCCGACTCGCCGAAAAACTATCAGATCTCGCAGTATGACCAGCCGATCTGCCTCGGCGGTTCCGTCGAGATCGAGCTGCCCGGTGCGGCCCGCAACGTGATGGGTGAGCATAAGAAAATTCCCCTCACCCGCATCCACCTCGAGGAGGACGTCGGCAAATTGAACCACGGGGCCACCGATTCACTGGTGGACTACAACCGCGCCGGCACGCCGCTGATGGAGATCGTTTCCGACCCCGCGATGCACACGGCGGACGAGGCGTACGCTTATCTCACGTCGCTGCGGACCACGATGATCTATGGCGGCATCTCCGATTGCGACATGGAGAAGGGCCAGCTCCGCTGCGACGCGAACATCTCGATCCGTCCGGTGAGCCAAGCCGCACTCGGCACAAAGGTGGAGTTGAAAAATCTCAACTCGATCTCGTTTGTCCGGGATGGCATCGCGCACGAGATCAAGCGGCAGATCGCCGTCCTCGAACGCGGGGACACCATCGGGCAGGAAACGCGGGATTACGACGGCATGACCGGGACGTCACGGTCGTTGCGCACCAAGGAGGACGCACACGACTACCGTTATTTCCCGGACCCCGATCTCCTGCCCGTGACGGTCGATGAGCCGTGGAAGTCCCGTCTGCAGGCCGAGTGTCCCGAACTGCACTTCCAAAAACAGCGCCGGTTCATCGAGCAATACCAGCTGCCTTACACACTCACGTCGGTACTGGTTTGGGATCGGGCGTTGGCCGACTACTTCGAAGAGGCCGCCAAGCTGGCCGGTCCCGGCAAAGCCCAGGCGGTCGGAAACTGGATTTCCAACGATCTTCTCCGCGAGCTGGGTAATGCGAACCTGGCCCTCGCCGATTCGAAGGTGCGGCCCGCGCACGTTGCCGCACTCGTGCAACTGGTCGACGCCGGCACCGTGCTTAAGCACGCGGCGAAGGAGATCTTCATCGAGATGTTCGCCACCGGCGACCAACCGGAGACGATCGCCGAACGGCGGGGGCTCAAGGCCGCTCCGACCGACAGCAACGAACTCGAACAATGGTGCCGGGACTCCATCGCGGCGAACGCGAAGGCGTTGGCCGAGTTCAAGGCCGGCAAGGACAGTGCGATCAATGCCTTCAAGGGTCCGGTGATGAAGGTCGGGAAGGGCAAGGCGAATCCGAAGCTCGTCGACGAGACGCTGCGGCGGCTGCTGGCGGCGATGTAGGCTTGGCGGTCGCGGCGGCGTGATCGGCACGGCGGCCCCGCCGTCGCTATTAGGCGGGGAGTGTAAATGCCTTTGCGCGAGGCCCGTGAATCCCGCCATAACCAGGTTATGAAGCCCCCTCTTCTCGTGTTCGCGGCCCTTGCGTTGACCGCTTTCGGCCCCGCCCAGACTCCCCCGATGACGCCGGACATTCCGGCCTCATTCAAGCGGCCGACGGCGAATGACAACTATGAGCGCCGCGTGGTGATGATCGCGATGCGCGATGGCGTGAAACTCAACACCGTCATTGTCGTGCCGAAGGGCGCCAAGCGCGCGCCGATGTTGTTCACCCGGACGCCCTATAATGCCTCCAAGCAGACAGCGCGCAACGTGAGCCCGAATATCGACGCCATTCTGCCCATCCCCGATGAGGTGCCCGTCGCTCACGGCTACATTCGTGTCTATCAGGATGTCCGCGGAAAATACAAATCCCAGGGCGACTATGTGATGACCCGTCCGGTGCGCGGTCCGCTCAACGACACCGCGGTGGATCATTCCACCGATGCCTTCGATACGATCGACTGGCTCGTGAAGAACGTCCCGGAAAGCAACGGCCGCGTTGGGATGACAGGCTCCTCGTATCCCGGTTTCACCACACTCATGGGTCTGATCGATCCGCACCCGGCGTTGAAGGCCGCGGTGCCGATGAGCCCGATGGTCGACGGCTGGATGGGGGACGACTGGTTTCACAACGGGGCCTTCCGGTTTTTCTCCCTCTTGTTTATCGCGCGCCAGAACACGGTCAAAGGCGAGGGCGAAGGCCTCGCCTACGGGGGCTATGACGATTACGAGACGCTGCTCCGGGCTGGATCGGCCGCCGATTTCGCAAAGCTACATGGTCTGGATGTCCTGCCATTCACGAAAAAGCTATTCGAGCACCCGAGCTACGACGCCTACTGGCAGGGTCAGGCGGTCGACAAACTGCTGGCCGCGCGGAAGCTGACCGTGCCCACGATGTTGGTGACCGGGCAATGGGACCAGGAGGACAGCTACGGCGCCTATGCGGTCTATGCGGCGGTCGAGCCGCAGGATACGGCCAACAACCGCGTATCGCTGGTGATCGGACCGTGGCGGCACAGTGGCGTCAATGCGGAGGGCTCCACCCTCGGTCCGCTCAAGTTGACGGGAGACACCGCGCTCGAATTTCGGCGCGACGTAATGCAACCGTTCCTCGACCAGTATTTGAAAGACGGCGCACCGGTTGTTGCGACGCCGCCCGTATGGAGCTATGAGACGGGAACCAACGTCTGGCGCACCTACGACCGCTGGCCGCTGGCGGGTGGCAAGGGGAGCAAGACGGGCCTGACGCCGATCTATTTGCAGGCTGGTCTTGGCCTCGGGTTCGCGCAACCCGCCGGGGAAGGAGACGACAGCTACGTGTCCGATCCGGCCAAGCCGGTGCCCTTTGTGCCTCGTCCCGTTCGGCTCAATGACCCGAATGTCTGGCGCCCTTGGTTGGTCAGCGATCAGCGCAGTTTTTCCGACCGGCCCGATGTGCTCACTTACATCACCGAGCCGCTCAAGGAGTCGGTCCACATCGCGGGCCAGCCCATGGTCAATCTCTACGCGGCGACCAGTGGCACCGACAGCGATTGGGTGGTGAAGCTGATCGACGTGTACCCCGAGGAAGTTTCGTCCCAACCCGAGTTGGGCGGCTACCAACTTGGCATCGGCATGGAGATTTTTCGCGGCCGCTATCGCGAGAGTTTCGAGAAACCGAGTGCAATTCCGGCGGGCAGGGTACAGCGCTACCGTTTCGGACTGCCCAACGCCAACCACCGCTTTCTGCCCGGTCACCGGATCATGGTGCAGATCCAGTCGACGTGGTTCCCGCTCTACGATCGCAACCCGCAGACTTTCGTCCCGAATATTTTCCACGCGAAGGCGGGCGATTACCAGAAGGCGACGCAACGGATATTTCGCGGCGGCAGCCACGCGAGTGCGATCGAATTGCCGGTGGTGAAGGACTGATCTTCCCCGGCCGAGCCCGGGCGCCAGCCGGACCGCCCCGGCCTCTGGCCGGCGCTCACGCCTTCAGGTGGCGGTCGAAGAACGCAAAGGCGTCCTCCTGCATGGCGAGGCTGAATTGGTGCGGCGCGTCGTACATCCGGCCCACATACTTGTCGGCAACCCCGGCTTTGGCGTAGGCGGCGCCGATCTGGCGGAGCGACTCCTCCATGCCGTCGAGGGTGAACAAGCCGTCCTTCCGGCACTGTTGCACCATCAGCGCGTGAGGTGCATGCAGCGCGGCGACGTCGGTTAAATCCAGCCAAGGGTGTAGTCCGGGCAGGAAGTGCACGAAGGAATGCGTGTCGATCTTCGCGCGGATCATTGGCCGGACGGTCGACATGAAGCCCACGATGCAGGCCGCCTTGATGCGTTCGTCGAGCGCCGCGAGGTAGAGCGTGCGATAGCCGCCCATCGAGACGCCGCAACAGCCGATGCGACTGGCATCGACCTCGGGTCGCGTGATGAGGTAGTCGACCGTGCGAATGTCGTCCCAGCCCACAATGCCGGGCCACGACTGGCCGGCGAAGATCAGCGACTTGACCACGGTGGACTCCTTCTGGCGGCACTTGCCGTTGAGGTAGGTGGCGTCCTCCACGGTGTACTTATACCGGTCCCAGCCGTACTTGAGGTCGGCATCCATCAGGACCCGCCGTTCGCCAAACATGAACGCGTCGATCGCGATCACCACGTAACCGCGGCGGACGAGTTCGGTCGCGGTGGGCCGGCCCTCGTAGTTTTTTTCGTGATAGGGCCTCATCACCGGATGGTTGGCGCCAAGATCGACAATCTTCTCCTTGCCGAACAGGAACATGCCGCCATGGGAGTGGAGGTCCACGATTGCGGGGGCGGGTTGCTTGAGGCCCTTGGGGATGAGGACGTAGGCCGGGACGCGGAAGTGCGGCGACGTCGAAAAGACCACCTTTTCCCGGATGTAGGTGCCCATGTCGCGCCGGTCTACTACCTCCGGCTGCGGGTCGACCTTGGCGGGCCGGTAGGTAAACGCCTCGAGGACCTTGGCGCGTCCGGCGGTCTTGAACTCCTCCAGCGTCTTGAAGCGGTCGCCGAGGAACGAGTACTGGTAGCGATTCTGGGCCGCGAGTTTCTCCACGTCGCGGAACACGCTGCCCAGATCGCCCCCGGTCGGTTCGGTGGAGCGCGGCAAGTCGGCGGGTGGGGGAACAACCGCAGCGCCCTGGGCCAGCGCCGGGGAACTGGGCAACGTCATCCCGGCCACAGTGGCGGTCGAAGCCGTGGCCAAGTGCTGGATAAATTCACGTCGGGAGGGGGTGGGGTTGGGATCGGCCTTCATCGGGGGAACGTTTGCCGGGCGCTAAACCCGAGGCGATTCAATCTTTCGGCCGGACCGTCGGGCCGCGGGACGTCGCGTTTCCGGTTGGCGCCCGGTGTTTCCGTTGCTCTCGTTTCCGGGCATGAATGCGTCACCGCTTGTCTCCACCCTCGCCAGCCTAGTCGGCATTAACAGCGTGAATTCGTTTTACGAGGGCGGTCCCGGCGAACGGGAAATCGCCACGTGGGTGCGGACATTTTTCGAACAGCGCGGGATCGAGGTCTGGGAGCAGGAAGTTTTCCCCGGCCGGCCCAACGTGATCGCACGGCTGCCGGGCCGAGATCGTTCCCGCCGGGTGATCCTCGAGGCGCACATGGACACCGTGAGCATCAAGGGCATGACCATTCCCCCGTTCGAGCCGCGGGTGGAGGGCGGGAAACTTTATGGTCGGGGCAGTTGCGACACGAAGGCCGGCCTGGCCGCCATGATGCATGCGGTCGCGTCGGTCGCCGAAGCGGGGCTCCAGCCGCCATGCGATGTGTGGCTGGCGGCCGTGGTCGACGAGGAGTTTTCGTTTCGCGGGGTGGTGAAACTTTGCGAAGGCCTCACCGGCCAGGCGGCCTTGATCGCGGAGCCGACGAGCCTGCGCGCGGTCATCGCGAGCAAGGGCGTGTTGCGGTGGCGCATCGTGGTGCGGGGCCGGGCGGCCCACAGCGGCAAGCCGCATCTTGGTGTCAACGCCATCACGCACATGGCGCGGGTCATCCTCGCGCTCGAGGCGGATCACCAGCAGCTCGCGGCGCGGGTGCATCCCTTGCTCGGCCCGGCGACGGTGAACGTAGGCGTGATCAAGGGCGGGGTGCAGGTGAATTTCGTTCCCGATACCTGCTCCATCGAAGTCGACCGGCGTCTGTTGCCCGGCGAGACGGTGAACGCCGTGCTCGCGCACTATCAGGGGCTGCTCGACGGATTGCGGGCGCAGCACCCGACTTTTGATGCGTTCATGGAGCCACCGATGCTCACCGACGAGGCGCTGGAAACGGCGGCGGATGCGGCCCCCGCTCGGCTGGCCAGCGCGCTGCTCACGGAGATGGGCCTCGACGGTACGCTCTGCGGCGTGCCCTTTGGCAGCGACGCGAGCAAGCTCTCCCGCCAGGGCATTCCCAGCCTCGTGTTCGGCCCCGGCAGCATCGATCACGCGCATGCCGCGGTTGAATTTGTCGACTTGGGCGAAGTCGAGCGCGCTTTCGCGTTTTACCGCAACTTCATCCTGCGTTTCGCGTAGCCGGCCGGTCAGGCGAAGAACACTTTTTCCGCCGTCTTGCGCAGGATCCAGTCGCGCTCCTCCGCGGTGAGGAAATCGAGCCGGTCGCGGATCAGGGCGATGGAGGCCGCATAGGTGTGGACGCCCTGCACTTGATACGGGCAGTCGCTGGCCCACATGAGACGGGACGCGCCATAGGCGTCGCGCAACCGTCGGATCAAGGGCGCCAGTTCCGTGTGGGGCGCCTTCTTCGCTCCAAGCGCGTAAAACGCCGACGTTTTCACGTGAGTGTGTTTGAATTCGGCCAGGCGGCAGAGGTTGTCGAGATCGGCGGGCGGGATCGTCCCGCTCACCCCGATGCGGGCGCAGTGGTCGATGACGACCGGCGTTCGTGGATAAGCCGCGCACATGCGCTGCACGGCCGGCAGAGCGTCGGCGTTGGCGAGCAGGCACATGGAAAGTCCGGCCTCGGCGGCGTAGGACCACATCTTCTTCATGCCCTCTGACTGGCTCCACGCCTCGGCTTTTTCACGAGAGGTGTAGAGGCGGAATCCACGCACTCCCTGGGCCGCGAGTGTCCTCATCGTTTCGCGCACGTTGGATTGCGTTTCATCCACGATCCCGATGCCACTGAACGTGCCCGGGTGCTCCTTGATCACGTCGAGCATGTAGCGGTTGTCGAACTGGTAGAAACTCATCTGCACGAGCACGACGCGATCCACGCCCTCCGGACGGCAGTGCGCGAAGAGTTCCGCGGGCGTGAAACTCGGCGGTTTCATGTCCTTCTCCTTCGTGAATCCATCGGCGAGCGGATAGCGTACGGTGTCCGGCGTCCAGACATGCACGTGGGCGTCGATGGATCTGCGGCGTGCAGGGGCGGCGGCGAAGGCGCCGGCCGGTGCGAGCGCGGCGAGGGCCGTGGTTTGGAGAAAGGCGCGGCGGGACAGGGTGGGGTGGGGAGTCATGGGGAAGCGGGGGGCTGACGATGGCGTGGAGAAACGATTGCTTTATCGGTCAGACTTTTTGTAACAGCGAACCGAGCACGCCGAGTACCCGGTGGATGTCCTCCCGGGTATTATAGCCATGGACCGCGAGGCGGATGCGTCCGGCGTTGTGCATGACATGGATATTTTCCCGCTCCAGTGCGGCGTGCAGCTCCGTGCTGCGCGGATGTTGAAACGCGAGGACGCCGGTGTGATTCCAGCGGCACATCGGCTTCACGCCCAGTTCGCGCAAGCCGGTCTCGGCCGCCGCCACGAGAGGGTCGGCATGGGCGGCGATCCCGGCCACGCCGATGCTTTCCAGATAGCGTAGCGAGGCATTGAGCGCGTAGAGGGCGACAAAGTTGGGCATGCCCACGGAAAAACTCGCCGCGCCCGTCTTGGTCACCGCGCGTTCAAAGCGGTCGGCCCCGAAGGCGTTTTGCAGGTGCAGCCAGCCGCCCGCATGCGTGGTGAGACGCTCCGCGCTCGCGGACGGCACCCCGATGATGCAGCCGCCGTGGATCCCGAGCGTCCACTTGTGCGTGCTGGAGATGAGGATGTCCGCGCCGGTGCAATCGAACACCACGCGCCCCAACGCCTGGGTGATGTCCACGGCGATGACCGCCTTCGGCGCCAAGCGTCGGACGGCGTCGCGAAAGGGCTGCCAGGCGAGGCGATGGCCGTTGTAGAAGCTCACGAGTGACACCTGCACCAGCCGCGTGCGCTCGTTCAGCAAGGACTCAAGTCGTTCCGGAACGAGTGCGCCTTCTTCAGCCTCCCAGACGCGCAGCACGGGTGCCTGCGCGGCGCGCAACCACGGCGTTACTCCGGCGGGGAAGTCGAGATTGCTGACCACAACTTCATCCGTCGCGCCAAGCTGCAGGGCGGAAGCGAGCAGGTTGTAGGCTTCCGAGCTGCACGAGCAGAAGGACACCTCGGCCGTCGACAGGCCGAGCAGGCGGGCGCTGACCTCGCGGCACGCCTCCACCGCGGCAAAATGCCCGTCGCGTCCCTTCATTCCGCGGAGCTTGTCCTGCCAGTAGGTTTCGATGGCCGCGCCGACGCAGCGGGGCGGGATGCTTTCCGCGGCCGTGTTGAGGTAGGTGATGCCGGACAGCGAAGGAAAGTCCTGCCGGCGGGTGGAATCGGTCAGCATGAGAAATTCAGTTTGGCGAGTGCTTCAGGGCCGGGCGGGAGATGCGGTCTTTCGCCACAGGAGCTTCATGGAGATGACGCCCAGCCATGGAGCCAGGCCCGCAAGCACCAGGCCGAGATCGTAGCTCTTCGTCCGGTCGGTCAGCATGCCAAAAAAACTGTGCATCGGTGACGTGACGGCCCAGACCCACAGTCCCAGCAATCCCGTGACCCGACCGACGTGCGTGGCGGAGATTTCCTGCGCAAAACTGTAGAAGCACGGGAACAGGGCGAGGGCTCCTGCTCCGATCAGCAGCAAGACCGCGAGCAGCGGCCAGCCTTTGTCGAGCCAGGGAATTAAAATGCTGAGCGATGTAAGCGCGCAGGCGCCCGCGAAGACCGTGCGGCGGGCATCGTGCGGCGAGGAAGCCCGCCGGCGGATCAACCAGAGTGAAACCGCGCCGGCCGTGATGCAGCCGACGTCCGTGGCGATGAAGTAAAACGAGTTGAAATTCAACGCGACCGTCTCGTCGTAGCCGCGGCCGGTTTGCAGGAATTTCATCAGCCAGACCCGGTAGATGTGCCACACGGTCTGCGCGCCCACGATGAGGAGCGCGACGGCCCAAAAGCGTCCGCTGCGCAGGATTTCGCCGAGGCCGCCGGTTGCCCCGGCGGTCGAGGGCGCGGCCGCTTGATCGAGGTCGCGCGGCCGGAGGCTGACAAACCACAGGGCGACCCACACGAAGCCCACGCCCCCCACCACGATGAACGAGGTGCGCCAGGAACCCGGTTCGTCCGTCATCATCAGCTTCATGATCTGCGGCGTGATGACCGCCCCGAGCGACGCGCCGCTTTGCAGCACGCTGTTGCCGAGCGTCCGGTCCTTCTCGCTGAGGAGCGCAAAGGTGGTTTTCAACGCACACGGCCAGTGGGCCGCCTCGAAGAAACCGAGCAGCGTACGGCAGACAATCAGCTCCGAAAAACCGTGGCTCCAGCCCGCCGCCATGCCCATGATCGACCACGCGGCCAGCACCGCCGGATACAGCAGGTAGGTGCGCACCCGGTCGGCGACAAAACCGAAGACCAGTGAGCCGGCGGCAAACGCCCAGCCAAACGCCAGCTCCAGGTTGCCATACTGCACATCGCTCAATCCCAGTTCGTGCGTCACCCGCACCGACGCGTTGCCGAGAGTCACGCGATCCATGTAGTTGATCATCGTGGCCAGCAGGAGCAGGCCGGTGATCCACCATTTCCAAGAGGCGGCGCGGACGGGTTGGGGCAAGCTGCTCATGGATCAGTAGGTGGCGCGCCCGCCGGAGAGGTCGAAGACGCCCCCGGTGGTGAAGGAGCATTCCTCGGAGCAGAGCCACGCCACGAGTGCGGCCGCCTCTTCCGTCTTGCCGAAACGCCCCATGGGAATCTTGGACAGCATGTAGTCGATATGGGCTTGCGACATCTGTTTTAAAATATCCGTGGCGATCACCGCGGGGGTCACGCAGTTGACGATGACATTGCTGGTGGCGAGTTCCTTGCCGAGCGACTTGGTGAGCGCGATGACGCCGGCTTTCGAGGCGCTGTAGTGCGCGGCGTTCGGATTGCCCTCCTTGCCGGCGATGGAGGCGATGTTGACGATGCGGCCGTAGTGGTTGCGCAGCAGATGCGGGATCACGGCGTGGCAGCAGTGGAAAGGTCCGGTGAGATTGATGTCCAGCACGCGCCGCCACTCGGCGGGATCGGTTTCCCAAGCGCGCGCGTTGTGGCCGGCGACGCCGGCGTTATTGACTAGGATGTCGAGCTTGCCGAACGCCTGGGCGGTCGCGGTCGCCGCCGCGGCGGCGGACGCGGCGCTGGTGACGTCAACCACCGTGGTGTGCACCTGACCGAGCGACTTTAATCCGTTCGCGGCCTCGGCCAGTGCGGCCGCGTCGACGTCCCAGAGGGAAACGCGGGCGCCCGACTGCAGCAGGCGGGTGGCGATGGCATGGCCGATGCCGCGCGCGCCGCCGGTGACGATGGCATTACGATGAGTGAGATTGATCTGGTTCATGGTTTGAGGACGAGAGATCGGCTGCGTTTTCCGGTTTTACGGTTGGTGCGGAGATGCGTCGTTTTCGTCGCGACGACGCGGAGGGCATCCGGCTGGGGTAAAAAGAGGCACCGGTCGAGCGTTGGGACTCTCACTGCCGGGGGCGAAGAGATTTTTTGCGACGGTTCTCATCGGGCGGAAGATCGGGTGTCGCCGGGATTGAACTCTGTCGCAGGCCTTTCTTAATGGGGGGAGCTTTCCCTCTTTCATGACATCCGACCCCTTTCTGAAGGACCGCGTGGCGGTCGTCACCGGCGGCGCGAGTGGCATCGGCCTGGCGATTGCCGAGAAATTTGCGGCCCTCGGGGCGCGGGTCGTCATCGGCGACGTGCAGGCCGACGCGGGCAACGCCGCCGCTGCCCGGTTGGGCGGGCTGTTTGTGGAGGGCGACCTGAGCCGCCGGGCTGACTGCAAGGCGCTCATTGAAAAGGCCGGCGCCCAATTCGGCACGGTGCACGTCCTCGTTAACTGCGCGGGGTTTCAGTACATCGCTCCGCTGGATGAATTCGACGAGGACAAGTGGGACCGGATGCACGCATTGATGCTGACCGCGCCGTTTCTGCTCACGCGCTATGCCTGGCCGGCCATGAAGGCCCAGCGTTGGGGGCGGATTATTAATCTTGGCTCGGTGCTGTCGGTGCGCGGCGTCGCCTTCAAGGCGGGCTACGTCTCCGTCAAACATGGCCTATTGGGCCTGACGCGCACAACGGCGTTGGAGGGCGGCCCCTTCAACATCACCGCCCACGCCATCTGCCCGGCCTACGTGCGCACGCCGCTCATGCAGAATCAGATCGCCGCCCAGGCCCGGACCCGCGGGATCAGCGAGGCGGAGGTCATTGACAAGGTGATGCTGTCGGGCACCGCGGTGAAGCGGATGATCGAGCCGACCGAGGTCGCCAGCATGGCGGCATTCCTCTGCCGCGAGGAAGCGGTGGCTACCACCGGATCTCCCATCATGATGGACATGGGGACAACCGCGGGACACTGAGCGGACGGTCGATGCCAACGGCCATTCGCAGGATGTTCGCATGAACTCGGTGCCTCTCGTCGGTGGATTGCCGCCCGTGGTCATTGCCGTCGCCCCCAACGGCGGCCGACGGACCAGGCTGAATCACCCCGGACTGCCGGTCACCCTGCCGGAACTGGTTCGCAACGCCGCCGAGTGCTGCGAAGCCGGTGCCGCGATGATTCATGTGCACATTCGCGATGCGCAGGAACGGCATCTCCTCGATGCGGACATCTACCGGGACGTCATTCATGCGATTCGTGGAGTGGTGGGCGACCGGTTGGTTGTCCAGATCACGAGCGAGTCCGTCGGTCTCTATGCCCCGGAGGCCCAAATGGCCGTCGTGCAGGCGGTGCGGCCCGAGGCGGTGTCGCTGGCATTGCGGGAACTCGTGCCGGACACGGCGCACGAAAAGGATTTCGCCGCGTTCCTGCAGTGGCTGCGACAGGAACGCGTCGTTCCCCAGGTGATTCTTTATTCACCGGAAGAGGTGCTTCGATTCGCGGGCCTGCGGCAACGGGGTTTGATCCCGTGGGATTCCATCCCGGTGCTTTTTGTGCTCGGCAGCTACGCCGGGGAACACGCCTCCATGCCGGCGGATCTGCTGCCCTTCCTCGGATCGGGAATGCCCCGGTTCGACCACTGGATGGTCTGCGCGTTCGGCCGCCATGAAGGGGCGTGTGTCACGGCCGCGGCCCTGCTCGGCGGACATGTCCGCGTCGGGTTCGAGAACAATCTTCATCAACCTGACGGCCGCCTGGCGCCCGACAATGCAACCCAGGTCCAGGCGGTGGCCCGGGTGGTGCAGGGCTCGGGTGCGTCATTGGCCGACGCGGCCCGGCTCCGGGCGACGTGGGCAATTTTTTAGCCCGCGGGCGTCCCCCTCCTCGAAGTTCTCCAAGTTCTCCGTTGCGGGGCAAATTTTCGTTCGCACGCGGGAGCTTCGCCCGTTAGCTCGCTCTCTTATGTTTGCCGCGTTGCGTGCCCACCTCCGTACCCTCGGGCCCGGGTTCGTACTCGCGGCCGCGGGCATTGGCGCCGGGGACATCGTGGTGGCTTCATTCGCGGGCATGAAGTTTGGCACGGCCTTGCTCTGGGCCGTGGTGTTTACGGCGGCGCTGAAATTTGTGCTCACCGAGGCGATCGCGCGCTGGCAACTGGCCACGGGCGAGACGCTCGTGCGGGCCTGGGTCACGCGCTTGCCGCGGTGGGTGACGGTCTATTTTGCCGGTTACCTGCTGCTGTGGACATTTCTCGTCGGGGCCTCGCTGAGCAGCGCGTGCGGTCTCGCGGGTGCGAGTGTGTTTCCGGTACTCTCCGTGCCGGTCTGGGGCGCGATCCACGCGGCGGTAGCGGCTGCGTTGGTGGCGTTGAACCGCTACGAGCAGTTTCAACGCGTGACGAAGGCGCTGGTGGCGGTCATGGCCGTATCCGTCCTGATGTGTGCGATTCTCGCGGCGCCACCGCTGGAATCCATCATCAACGGATTGCTGGTTCCACGGGTGCCGCAGCCGGGAGGCGGCGCGGCGGTCATGGCGGTTTTTGGCGGGATCGGCGGCAGCGTTACGATGCTTTGCTATGGCTTCTGGATTCGGGCGACCGGATGGCGGGAGGCGGAAAAGCTCCGCACGGTGCGGAGCGATCTAGGGCTGGCTTATGCGTTCACCGGCCTGTTCGGCGTGGCCCTCGTGCTGATCGCCGTCGGGGTTCACGCGCAGGGCGCGGCGGGCGCCCGCATCGCCCTCGAACTTGCGGCGCGGCTGGAACTCGTGGGCGGGTCGGCGTTGCGCTGGATTTTCTTGATGGGCTTTTGGGCCACCGTCTTCACCGCCATGCTGGGCGTCTGGCAGGGCGTGCCGCAGATCTATGTCGAACTGATCGGAGCCTGGCGGCGCACGCGGCCCGAGGCGGCCGGCGCCGGCGAGCGTCGCACCTATCTGCTCGCCCTAGCCTATCTGGCCGGCCCGCCGGTGATCATGCTCTGGTTCAAGCAACCCGTGGTCCTGGTGGTCACGTTCTCCATCGCGGGCGCGTTCTTCATGCCCTTCCTCGCTGCGACTCTCCTCTACCTCAACAATCGCCGCGACTGGATGCGCAACCTCGCGAGCGGACGACTGGGCAACGCTGCGCTCCTCATCTGCCTCGTCGTGTTCGCCGCGGTTTGCGTGCAGGAGATCGTAGGGGCGTTGCGACCGTGACGCGGCCCGCTCCGGTGCGTGCGGTTTCCTTCTTACTTGGCCGAGGATGGACGTGGGCGGGGGGCGGCCTTCGGATCGAGATTCGCCAGCAGATCGTCCGGCGTGACGGTGGAGGCGACGCCCTTGGCGGGCACTTCCATCTTCGCGAGCCAGAGCACCGCGTTGAGGGCGAGCTTTCGGAAATTATCGTTGCCCCAGTTGGCGTGAAAATGGGCGCCGGTAAAACCGAAGCCGCGTCCGCCGTTCGGCCGCTCGTAAGCCCACGCCACGGTCTGGGCCTCGCCGCGGGCCACGGCCGCCCGCGCCGCCGGATTGCCGGCATGGGGATCGTCCGGCCGCGTCATGGTGCTGGCATCCGGAGTCGCGACGAGCAGGGGGGTGACACCCTTCATGCCGTCGACGAACCGCATGTTGAAATACCATTCGTCGCGAATGGTAAAGGGCTGCACCCCGCGGGTGACGGGATGCTTCGGGATCTGTTTGAAATTGGCGTCCCAGTGCGGATTGACCGACCAGTGGATTTCGAAGCAACCGCCAATCCAACCGAGAAACTCCGTCTGGCCGTTCTCCTTGGTGGGCTCCACCGCGTAGTGCAGCAGACCGAGCCCGACGCCCTTGCCCATCACCTTGGACAGGATGCCCAGGTGGTCGTCGGTCAGCGCGACGTGCCTCGGTCCGCCGTCACAGAAGAGGATGACGGCGTCGACGTTGTTGAATGCGACCGAATCCTTCGGCCAGCCGTTGAGTGCGACGCTGGTCTTTAATCCGGGGACACCGGCCAGGCATTTTTGGAGGAGGAGTACACCGGCGTTATGCTCGTGCTGGCCGGGGCCGTGGCTTGGCGTCCCGGCGATCAGGAGAATATTTTTTTCAGCGGCATACAGTCCGGCGCTCGTGGCTAGGCAAACCAACAACAGGGAAAGTAGGGGAAAACGAATCGGGCGCATGGGAGGAGGGATGGAGGCATTCATCCCGGCGGAGGGAAGATTGGCAATGGCGAACCCACATTCGGCCGTTCCGGGCCGGTGGGCGCCGGCACTAGGAGCCGTCGTCGGCAACCACCCGGCCAGCGTGGCGTTGCGTCTATCAAGTGGGTATCGCCGAAACTAAATCCGGACGGCCGCGTCAGGCTCCCCGAAAAACCCAATAACTATGAAATTACTCCCTCGCTCGATCGCGGCTTTGGCCGCTGTTTGTATCATGTCCGTCTCCGCCTTCGCGGTCGACGCCTCCGGCACCTGGAAATGGATGCAGGCGGGACGCGGCGGAAACGCTCCCCGGGAAGCCGCCATCACCTTGGCCGTGAAAGACGGAAAGCTCGCGGGGAAAATCACCTTGCCAGGTTGGGGCGGTCAGGCCGGCGAGCCCATCGAAATCAAGAATGGCGCGGTCAAGGGCGACACCCTTTCATTTTCCGTTGAACGGGAAATGGGCGGAAATACCGTCGTGACGAAGTACACGGGCAAGCTCGATGGCGACACGATCACCGGCACGTCCGAAGGTCCGGGTCGTGACGGTCAGGCGCAGTCCCGCGAGTGGGTGGCGAAGCGCGCCAAGTAAGCGCAGCGTCCGCCAACGTCGGGGTCCGGAGCTGGAGAAGCGATTCTCCAGCTTCTTTTTTTGGACGAATGCGCGCGCGGTTGGTCGCGCCGCCGCTCTCGTGGCGGGAAGCGGTCCGACCGTGACGGGGCCCGGTCGCGTGGACGGTTACCGCCCGCGCACGCGATTGGGATCGAACGCGCTGCGGATGTAGGCGAGGACGTCCTGGATCTGCTGCTCGTTGAGGATCGCACCCCAGGGCGGCATCCCGGTTTCGAGTTTACCCAGCCGGATCGAGCGCAACAGTTCGGCGTCGCTTTTGGCCAGGCGCGCCCGATCGCCGGCAAAGTTGGCGGCGGCCGTGCCACCGCCCCGGCCGTCTTCCTGGTGACAGGCGACGCAGTAGGTCTTGTAGACGACCTTGCCCGCCTCGAGGTCGACCCCCATAATCTTGGCCGCGTCCGCCGGGGCGATCAGGGGTTTGGTAAACGGTCCCGTGAAGCGTTCGCCGTTGAGCAGCCGGTTCGCGGTGTAATAGCCGGTGGGGTTCTTCAACAGCGCGCCGGACGCCGCGGCCAGCTCCTCCATCTGAAACTCGTAAACATACCCCGGTTTCAATTCCTGCAGGGTCAGCTCGACCTTGCGGGCATCGCTCGAGACGGTGACGGCGGTGACGGGCACGGGCACCTCGTCGATCCGGGGCGAACCATACTTTTCGTGATACAGATAACGGAAGCGTTTGATCCGGTATTTTTTGGGCTTGGCCGCGTCCGCCGCGTTCATGGGCACGGTGAAGTCCACGGCGAAACCCTTTTCGCGCAGGTGGATCGAGTGAATCTCGACCGGATCCTTGCCGTCCCACACGACGCGCTGCAGGCCATCGCCCACGCCCCAGCCGCGGGACGTCTGGCCGACGTAGAGCACGCCGTCGGGGCTGAAGGCCAGGCGCATGTTGCCTTGGCGCAGCGCCGCTTCGCGCACGAACGGGAACGCGACGCCCTGATACTCGCCGTCCACCTTTTCCATCGCCACCCGGCTGAGGAGTTTCGAGAAATCGCCGATGAAAATCTGCCCGCCGAACGGGCCGAATTTTCCACCGGTCTGGTCCCACACCGGCTCACCCGGCGAGCCGCCGAGCAGGCCATGGGGCATGATGACGGCGGGGGAGATGCGCGCCTGGCCCATTTCCTCGGCGGACGCGTACGGCGTCGGGCCGCCGGGCAGCCATTTCATCGAGGAGGGATGACCGTGGAAGCTTCCCTTCCGATGGTGATACAAGCCGGAGGACGCGACCCAGTCGCCCTGGTTGTCGCTGGAAAAAATATCGCCTTCGGGATTCACGCCGATGCCCGAGGGCTGGCGGAAACCATAGGACCACGGGATGAACTCGCCGGCCGGCGTCACCTTGAACGACCAGCCGCGATAGGGCACGAGCGACCATTGGAGTTCGCTGCGCACGGGATTCTTGACCACGGGGCCACGGGTGAGGCCGACGTACTTGAATTCCTCCTCGCCGCCCGAATCGGATCCGAGGCTGCCCACAAAATTGCCCTCTTTGTCCCGGCGGAGGCCGTAGGCGAATTCATGATAATTACCCGTGATGCCCCATGCGTCGGTGATCGTGGTGAACGTGTCGATGACGCCGTCGCCGTTGGTGTCCTCCAGCCGCGCGAGTTCCGGGCGATGGACGACGTAGGCGAGGCGGGGCGAGTCGACGATCAGGCCGAGCGGCTCGTGCAGGCCGGAGGCGAACCGCGTCCAGTTGCGGCCGAAGCGGTCCGCCTTCCAGATCTCGCCGGCCCGGTTGGCCACGTAGAGATCGCCCTGCGGCGAAAAAGTGACGGCGGAAATCTCGGGCGACATCGCCGCGGGCAGAGTGACGGTTTCCAGCCGGTAGTCGGCGGAGACGTTGAGCAGCGGGAGCAGGAGGCAGCCGCCGAACAGAATTTTTTTGGCAAACGCGCTCATGAGATTTCAGCGGGGTAGGAAGACGTTGAATTCGATGACCGAGCGGGCGGGCAGCTGAAGCTGCCCCTCGACCCATTTCGCCGGACCTTGCTGGAGGGTGACACGCTCCACGTCGTCAGGCTTGTAGCGAAATGGCTGGCCGGAGGTTTCCACGCGGAAGTGGCGATTGAGCCCAGTCCCATCCTCCTTCGGCGTGACCGTTTCGGTGACCGCGAGGCCGTCCACTTCGTAGCGAAATTGGGGCACGTTGTTTTCCACATGATAGCCCTTGAAGGCGATCTTGGCGGGGCCGGTATTGCCAGAGCGGAATGGATTTTGCTCCGGCGCCCGATAGAAGACTTTGCCGGGCACGTTTGCGTCCCGGGGAAACTTTCCGGCGATGGTCGGCCATCGGTCGATGTAGTCGCCGTCCCACGCGTAGGCGAGGGCGCCACGGGTTGGGTCAAAGCAATAATTCAGTCCGGAAGGAAAACCCACCGCGACGGAACTGGGGTAGGAGTTGGGCATCCAAGTGCGGTTGATGCGCGCCACGGCCCCCGGGACTTCGCGCCGCGCGGCCCAGAAGATGCTGTTGGCGACGATGCGAAGGTAGGACGACTGGTTGAAGCTCTCCTTTTGGGCCGGCCCCATGTAGAAAATCCGAGTGCCATTTCGCTCCCGGGTCCAGGCGATCGGGGTCAACTGCGTGCCATGGCCGCCTTCCATCAGCACTCGCACGTCCTTGGCCAGTCCCGTGTGCTTGTAGACATATTTGTCGGTGGTGAAATCCTCGCCGCCGGTGAAGATCGGGCTGGGGCGCAGGCGGATGTCGGTGATTCCCTTGCCCTCGGCGTAGGGGCCGCCGTACTTGGCGCCGAGCACGTCGACGTCGAAGGTCGGCCAGTTTTCGAATCCATGGCTGGTTGGTCCGAGGGCCACGAGGCCCTTGCCGGAGTCCACGAATTTCCGGATCGCCGCGAGTGCCTCCGGCGGCGGAGTTTTTCGGCGGATCAGGAAGACGGCCACATCGGCCTCGGCGAGCGCATCGATATGGTCGAAGCCTTCCCCCGTGGGGTTCGCCAGAATCAGGGTGCAATTGATCGGATAAAGCGTCTCCAGATTGCGCTTCGCCTTCTCCATGATCTCGTCCGAACCGTAGGTCGGAGCGCCGGAGACGAGGGCGACCCGCAGCCGGTCCGTCGCGGCCCGGACTTCAATCAGCGGGCCACAGACGAGGGCCAGGGAGAAGAGCAGGAATGTTCGGCGCAGAGTTTCGCGGCGGGGAAGGAGAGGAGCGCGGTCGCAACGGATGGGAGCCATGGTTCGCTTGAGGTTGAGGCAACAGCCCGGCGCGAGAATCGAAATATCCCCGCGGACGGATCGCTTCAGCAAGCGGTCGGTATTTTCCATGGCAACGAATTTTTTCCCTCCGGCCATAACGCGCTGCGACCTGGGCCTCGCGTGGCGGGGCCGCGGTTGGCGGATGTTTTTTCGCTGGCGCCCGCGGCGTAAACCCGTCCCTCATTGCCCGGTGCCGCTGCGGCCGTTGACCGGCCTTTTTTTCGACCTCGCGAAATAACTCCTCCCGTTTCGTATTCCCATGAAGCCCCGAATCCTGCCCTTCCTTGCCTTGGCTGCGGCCTGTTGCACGCGTTTGATCCCGTTGCCTGCCGCGGTTCCGCTCACGCCCTACCCGGCAGAGCGGGAAGCTCTCATCCTAAGGTCGGCGGCCACGGTGGGCGCACCGCTCGTGCTCATCCCGCGCGTGCCGGCGGGTGCGACGCCGGCCACGCCGGCGATGAACGGGCGGCGTACGGCGGCGGGGCCCGCCGCACCGCATTGGCGGAAGGAGACGAAGAGCCTGGTTGCCGTGGTGAACGGGCACGAACTTTTCGGTTTCAACTTCGGAGTCATCCAGCCGCCGCGCCCAGGGATCGATCCCAAGATCGCACGATCCGGCTACATCGACCCGATCCGCACGCGTGCCGGGGCGGTCGTGAGCGAGTCGTTTCCGCGCCTCGTGGCCAATCACGAGCATCAGTATGCCCTGTGGTCGGCCTGGACGGCCACGGACTTCGAGGGCCGCACGGTCAATTTTTGGGATCCCAAGGGCGGCACCTCCCAGGTGCGTTGCGAGGGAATTGCCAATTCGTGGGAGGGCCCGGCTGCGGCGGGATTCACGGCGGTGAATGTCTTTTACGATCGCACGGTTTCTCCCGAAAAACCCGCGCTGCGGGAGACGTGGAGCGTGGTCGCCTATGGGATGCCGGACGAACTGGACTATGATCTGTTCGATATCTCGCTGAATCAGGTCTGCGCCTCGAGTTCACCGGTGACCGTCAAGAAGAACACGTACGGCGGCTTTGCGATGCGGGGCCCCGACGCGTTTTTCGGCGCAGCGACTCGGTTCATGGTGGCGACGGGTGAGACGGACCGGCTGAGGTCCAACCACACCGGCCAGCGCTGGGTTTACATGGGATCGGTCGTCAACGGGAAGCCGGCGGGGCTCGCGATTCTTTCCCATCCCACCAATTTTCGCGCCCCGGAAAAAGTGCGGATTCACAATGAAATGCCCTATTTCGTCTTTAGCCCGGCGATCGATGGCGACTGGCGGATCACGCCGACGGAGCCCTTCAACGCTCACTATCGCATTGTGGTTCTGGACGGCGAACCGGACCGGGCGCGGCTCGACCGGCTCTGGAATGCCTTCGCCTCGACCGCTCCAGTGGCGGCGTCCGCCGGTCGGTGAATTCCGGCTCGTCGCCGTCGAGGGAGAAGGGTACGGCTACCAGTCCGCCGTGTTGCTGGATCCGGCTTAAGGGGTGACGGGTCCCGGTGTGAGTAACGTGGGATTGGCGGCCAGGGTCCAAATTCGCTCACTCTATGACGGCTGATTCGTAGTGGATGAAGTAGAACTGCGCCGTCCTCCGCACGAAATGAGGGTCGGAGCAGGGCTGGAACGCCGTGTCCCTCCGCAGGCCGGCCACCCACTCACCGCCAACGCCCCGGTCGTTCCCCGGCAGCCGCGCACAATCGGATTTGCCGCGGCCGTCTGGAGGGCCTAACGTAACGGGATGTCTTCTGACGCGCACCGCTTCGCGAATCGCATGCAGCAACTGCGGCCCTCGACCATTCGGGAAATCCTGAAGGTCACGGCTCAGCCTGAAATCATTTCCTTTGCCGGTGGCTTGCCGGCGCCCGAGCTCTTTTCGGTCGAGGCCATCAGCCGCGCCGCGCAGCAGGTGTTGGCGAGCGATGGCCCGTCCGCCCTGCAATACGGCCCGAGCGAGGGCTACCAGCCGCTCCGGGAGTGGATCGCGGCCGACATGCACCGGCGGGGTGCACCCGCGAAGGCCGACGAGATCCTGATCACCAGCGGTTCCCAGCAAGTCCTCGATCTCGCCGGAAAACTGTTTCTCAACCGCGGCGATGTCGTGCTCACGGAAAATCCGACGTACCTCGCCGCCATCCAGGCGTTCCAGACGATGGAGGCGCGGTTCGTGCCCGTGCCGACCGATGCCGGCGGGCTCGTTCCCGAGGCCCTGCCCGAACTCATCCGGCAGCACCGGCCGAAGTTTCTCTACACGATCCCGAATTTTCAGAACCCGACCGGCGTGACGCTCGTCGCGGAGCGGCGGCAGCAGCTCGCGCAGATCGCGGCCGAGCATGGTCTCACCATCCTCGAGGACGATCCTTACGGGCAGCTGCGCTACCGCGGCACGGACATCCCGCCGGTGAAGCACTGGGACACCGCCGGCCGGGTGCTCTACGCCAGCACTTTTTCGAAAGTGATCGCGCCTGGTCTGCGCACCGGCTGGGTCGTCGCGCCGGCGGAGATTTTTTCGCAACTCCTGATGCTCAAGCAGGCCTCGGACCTGCACACCTCAAGCCTCGACCAGCGGATCGCGCACACCTTTCTCACGACGAACGACGTCGGTGCGCACCTCGACCGGATCCGGCACGCGTATGGCGAGCGTTTTGGAGTGATGGACGCGGCGCTCCGCGCGGAGATGCCGGCGGGCTACGAGTGGACGCACCCCGACGGCGGGATGTTCCTGTGGATCACCGGGCCGACCCACCTCGACGGCATGGCCCTGCTTCAGCGGGCGATCGCGAAGCAGGTCGCGTTCGTGCCCGGCCGGGACTTTTTCCCCGGCGACGCCGGCCGGAACTACCTGCGGTTGAATTTTTCGAATTCGACTCCCGAGCGGATCCGCGAAGGTGTCCACCGGCTGGCCGCGCTGTGCCGGGAGGGCTGAGCCAGGACGCGAGCTGGCGCGATTCGTGCGCTGGCACGAGGCGTGACAGGTCCCGTCGTTGGCTCTGGCGCCTTCCATGAGAAGGCGTGTCGAGAGTTTAGTTTTTAAAGGCTCACCCTTTTTGGGGGATCTGGATTGGGCTCGCGGCGTTCCCCATCGGTCAGGCCTCCATACGTACTCGGGTTGGCGGCGTCAATTGGCCGCGCGGTGCAGAGAGGAGTCCGCCCTGTGGCGCTCGCTACGTCTGTCAAGAGTCACGACATGACCCTGCGGTGATCCCCCGAAATCCGGGCCACTTGTAATGTTAGTCTGCGGCCCTAAAAAGAGCCCAGACCATGAAAGGCAAGAGACACACGACGGAGCAGAAGATCCGCATTTTACGGGAAGCCGATGGCGGCAAGAGCATCGTGGAAGTGAGCAAGGAGCATAACATCTCCGAGGTGACATTCCACCGTTGGAAACGGCAGTTCGG
>CANEVO010000034.1 GCA_947442255.1 Opitutia bacterium | reverse complement strand
TGCTCTTGCCGCCATCGGCTTCCCGCAAAATGCGGATCTTCTGTTCCGTCGTGTGTCTCTTGCCTTCAATGGTCTGGGCTCTTTTTAGGGCCGCAGACTAACATTACAAGTGGCCCGGATTTCGGGGGATCACCGCAGTCCCACGCCCGCGGGACTTGACGGTTAGGCGTTGGCGAAATGCCGGTAGACAGCCTCGCAAGCGTGGGCCATGGCGAGGACGGGCGGATAGTCGGACATGCTCTTGGCGCGGTGCCGCGGCGGAGCGGTCGGCTTGAAAAACATCGCGAGCGAGAGCGTGACGGCGGCGCTTTTCACGATGCCCACGTCGACGCGACACTGGCCGTAGCCGGTCTTGTTCGCTATCCAGGTCGGGGCCTGACCCCAGTCTTCGCCGACGGGGAGGTAGCGTGCGAGCATGTCGTTGCAGCGCTGGGCCCGCATGATCCGGATGATCTCCTCGCACGACTTCGGCGTCAGGATTTCCTGGCGGTAGATCCGCGTGACGAGCGAACAGAGATCACGCGCCGAGCTCACTGGCTGCTTCATCTGCTGGGCCCGGGGACCGGCGGGCAGACCCTCGTAAAAGTTACTGTCGGCCAAACTCCAGGTTTTTAGGCTGCGATTGATTTTTTCCGCGCCGACGAAGTCCGCCAGCACCGCCGTGGCAATGTTGTCGCTGAGGGTGATCATCAGGACCGCCAGGTTGTGGGCCGACAACTGCTGGCCGGGAATCATCGCGCGCAGAATGCCGTCGCCGGTGCGATGGTGTTCCGGTTTCCAGGTCAACGGCGTGTTCAGGTCGATCATGCCCGCTTCGGCCTGCCGGAACAGCTCGCAGAGGATAAACAGCTTGCAGGTGCTCGCGGTGGGGCGCACGTCGGTGGGTCGCAGTGCGAAGTGGCCGGGGGCATCAAGGCGGTGCACCTCGAGCGAGAAGGTGCCATTCCACTTCTCCTCCAATCCGGCCAGTTCCTGCTCCAGGCCCTTGGCGGTGGGCGCGGATTCTGCCGCGAGCAGGGCGGCGGGCCCGAGTCCGCATGCGGCGAGCGCGCCGAGCGCGATTATGTCCCGTCGGGACAGGGCGTGGCTTGAGTGGGTTCGACGGCTGCGTTGGGGCTGGGGCATGGGGATGAGGGCGTTGGGGTTGATGGAGGCAACTGCCGCCCCCGAGTGGAGGCGCCTTGGGGATAGCAGATTTCCCACCGGCGTCCGCGCGTCAAGGTGCCTGAGTCGGATAACCGCCATGGATTGGCGGAGCGGTACGTGCCTGTCGAATTCCAAGCTTTTCAAACCGGGGCGGAGGGCTACGTTGGTCCCTTCATATGCAGAAAACGTTCGTTATCTTTAAGCCGGATTGCATGGAGAAGCACCTCGTCGGAACGGTGCTCAGTCGATTCGAGGCCGCGGGCTTCGATGTGATCGGATGCAAGATGGCGCGCCTTTCGCCCGCCTTGCTCCGCGAGCACTACGCCCATGTCGCCGACAAGCCGTTCTATCCCGATATCGAGACCTTCATGAGCTCGCGCCCGGTGATCATGATCGCCCTGCAGGGCAAGGACGTCGTGCAACGCGTCCGCGACCTCCTCGGGCCGACCGATTCGCGCAAGGCCGCCAAGGGCACCATCCGCGGCGATTTTGGCACGGAGATGATGAAGAACGTCGTTCACGCCTCCGACAGCGTCGAAAACGGCAAAGCGGAGCTCGCGCGCTTCTTCAAGTCCGACGAATTGTTTGCGGGCTGACGCGAAATCCCCCCCTGAAATTCAAACGCGCCGCGACTTGCGGCGCGTTTTTTTTGACCTGGGGAGGCTTCGCCGGTAAGCCCTGCGCATCATGACCCTTTCGCGTCCCCTCGCGTGGCTTGTCCGATCCCCGTTTCGCTCGCTGCGCCCGACTGATTTCAAGAAATCGTCGGCGCTGCTGGTCCTGCTGTGTCCCATGGTTTCCGCGCTGGCTGCGGCGGCGGGCCGGGATCTGCGCTTGACCTATCGTTCCCCGGTGGACGGCTCGGAGCAGGCCTACCGTCTCTACGTCCCAAGCAGTTACCGGGAGGACACGGCGATGCCGCTGGTCGTTGCGCTGCACGGATCGGGCGGAAACGAAACCAGTTTTTTCGACAATGAGGAGCACTACCCGGCGAAGGAGGGATTGAAGAACGCCGCGGAGAAAGCCGGCATGCTGGCGGTGTGTCCCACGGCGCGGGGCAATACCAGTTACCGGGGGCCGGGGGAAAATTCCGTGCTGAGCGTGCTCGACGACGTGCGCAAGCGCTTCCGGGTCGACGACGACCGCATCTATCTCACGGGGCATTCGATGGGCGGAACCGGGTCGGCCGATCTGGCGTTTCACCATCCGGGCCTCTTTGCCGCGGTGGTCCCGATCGCGGCGGCCCGGAGCATCCGCTGGGTCGCGGCCAATGCCGGGCACACGCCGTTTTGGTGGATCGGCGGCGAAAAAGATCAGGAGATTTACAAGATCGGCGTGGCGGTGGGCATAGATCGCATGAAGCGCCTCGGCTGCCCCGTTCAGTTCACCGAACTGCCGGGCGAAGGACATTATGGCACCGCGAGGGATTTTCACCGCGTGCTCGGCTGGATGGGACAACACCGTCGAGTGGCTCACCCGAAAAGTTTCACCTTCGAGGTGGATACCGCGCTGCATCCCCGGGCGTATTGGGTGACCGTGGATGCCCTCGCGCGGCCGGGCAAAGTCGCGGTGGTCAAGGCCAGTGCGCCTTCCGCTCGCGAGGCCCGGCTTGAGGTGGACAACGTCGACGGCATTTCGGTCTGGCCGGATCCGGAAATCTTCGCGGCGGGCCAGCCGATGGAGGTGTGGATCGATGGCGCCCGGATTTATTCCGGCCGGGTGACGCCGGCGCAGGAAGTTGCGCTGAGCCGCTCGGGTGGCGGGTGGAAGGCGGCGCTGCGGGAGCGGCGCGAGATTTCCCTCACCGCCTACCGCAATCATCCGGTGGGTGTTGCCCCGGAGCTACTCGATCTGAGTGGCACAGAGGCCCGGCTCGGCAACTGGATCGCGGACGCTCTGCGAGCGGCGACCGGGGCAGACGTGGCTTTCTACAACCACCGACTCGCGCCGATCGACCGGCCGATTTCCGCCGGCACCGTGGACGTGGTCGATCTGCTCCAGTGCAGCCTCCCGGGCGATCAGGACCTCGTGGTGCTTGAACTGAGCGGGCGGGATTTGATCGAGATCCTGGATGCCAATATTCCCGTACAGCCCTTGAACGGGAGTCTGGCGGCGAATGCGTTGGTGCAGGTTTCGGGAGCGAAGTACGCCTTCGACCGGCGCCGGCCTCCGGGCCAGCGCATCGTTTCCAGCAGCCTCGAGCCGGGACGCATTTATTCGGTCGTGCTCGAAGGGCAGGTCGTGGAGCGCGAAACGATGCGGCTCGCCGGCCGATACAAGAAGCTGAACTACCGGCACACCGACACGCCCTTCACGGTGGCTCTTTACGGGCACGCGATGCGTTCGAAGGAACTGCGCGCACCCCTCGAAGGCCGGGTCGAAGAAATCAAGTAGACACCGCGGCGCTGCGGCGACGCGTCGAGCGGCCGGCTATTTCGAGCCGACGGGTTCGAATTGCGGCGCGCCGTCCCGGGCGTTGGTGCGAAAACTGCGCCATTTGTCGAGGGGCACGTTCGCCAGCCCGATCATCGCGAGTTGCGAAAGGACGAAGAGGGACAAGGCCCAGAAGGCGGCGTCGGTGAAACCGTAGCTGTGTAGGCCGACGCCGAGCATGTTGGTGCCGAACCAGCTCCAGCTCGTGACGATGTTGCCGCCGACCGCGAGGCACATCAGGCCGCGCTGCCGGACCATGCCGCCCCAGCGGGCATGGAGGATGATGGCGTTCCAGATCACGATGATGAGAGCGCCGTTTTCCTTGGGATCCCAGCCCCAGAAGCGCCCCCACGATTGATCCGCCCAGATGCCGCCGAGGACGGTGCCAGTGAAGCTGAAGAGCGTGGCAAAACAAACGATACCGTAGACCATCCGCGCGAGCGACTCGGCGGTGGCCTTGTCGAGGGAGGGCGTGAAGACGCCGCGCACGATGTAGATCAGGGCGAGGAAACCGGCGAGGAACGTCGCCGAGTAGCCGGCGGTGACCACGACCACGTGAGTGGCCAGCCAGAAGTTGGAATCGAGCACGGCGCGCATCATCTCGAGCGTGTCACCGGACAGGGAAAGGTGGTGGGCGATGAGCAGCGTGGCGAAACCGATCGTGCCCGCGGCGACGCTGCCGATGGCGTTGCGATAAAAATACTCCAGCACGAGGCAGAGTCCCACGGAGCCCCAGCCGACGAACAGGGCGGACGAGTAGAGGTTCGTCACCGGCGGCCGGCCTTCGAGCCACATGCGCGTCGCGATGCCGGCGGTCGCCACGACCCACGCCAGCGCGACCAGCCAGAAGGCCGCCTTGCCGAGGCTGTCGGGCCAGACCAGCCAGGAGAAAATGCCGAAGAAAAACGCGAAGGCGTAGATCTCCATGCTGAGATAAAACGGCGCGGCGTGGTTGAACCGGTTCTCGACGGCGGACTTCTTCAGTTGAACGTTGGACCGTTTCTCCAATCCCGCGCGGAAGAGTTCGATCAGTTTGTTAAACTTCTCCGGTTCCTGCTTTCGCCAGGAATGGGCGAGGCCGGCGTAGGCGAGGGCGCTCGAATTGACACGACCGCTTTGAAACGTGGCGAGAAGGGCGGCCCCGGTGTTTTTCCAGCCGGTCGGATCAGACTCGGCGTTGTCGGGCGGAATCACGAGGAAGGTGGAAACGCTTTCCATCAGGCCGAAGTGGTTCACGACTTCCATCAAGGAATTGACCAATGCCTCGTCGTGCGGCTGGCCGGCCTTCTTGGCTTCGATGGCGGCGACGGACTCCTTCAGCTTGTCCTGCAGATGCAGCAGCTCATCCAGAAAATTGTCGTGCGCCGGCATGACGAACATGTGTTTCAGCCCCTGATACTGCACGAGGTTGCCGTAGAGCTGGAGGACGCCGCGCTGGAATGGCGTGCGGATGGCGCTTTCGACGGGGCTGGCGAGCCGGGCCTGCTTTTGGATCGCCTCGCGATGCGGCCAGATTTCCTCGAAGGCGTAGCGGCGGATGGCGCCGGGGGCCTGGCCGAGCAGGGCCAGCAGGTCGGGGTTGTCGACGACGAAGGTCGGATACGTGTCGGCCTTTTCCGCGCGAAACGCGAGGTCCAGCAACCATTCGGTCGGCGAGGCGACGAGGCGCTGGCCGTCCTTGCCGTAGACTTCCTGGCGGCCCTGCAACTGCAGGAGGGAACTGCGGGCGAGCGTGTCGAGCGGCTTGATGCGACCGTTCGCGAGGACAGGCAGCTGGCCGAAGCGCACCACGTCGAACGCGCCGGAGTTGCGCAGCGGCAGGAGCGACTTCACGACGGCCCCGATCGCGATGAGGAGAACAACGAGAGGAAGAAGTTTTTTCATTTTCGGTCGGGCGGGAGAACGTTCAGGCGGCGGGCTGTTTCGCGGGGCTGCGCGGCGTGGTCGCGGCTGGGCCGCGCCGTTTCTGCACGAAGCCGACCAGGTGGATGCCGAACTGGAGGAGCAGACCGAACGTCATCAAGCTGCAGGCGAGGTAGGGCAGCAGCCAGCTGGGATTGCGCACGACCTGGAGGATTGTGACCTTGTCGTTCCCCGGTTCAAAGCTGGCCTGGTAGAACGTGAGGCCGGCATAGCGCAACGGGTTGTTCATATAGATCAGCACCTCGCGGTCGTCGCGACCGTCGGGAGTTTGCAGGCGGACCTGGCTGGAGAAATTTTTTGGAATGTCGGTGCCCGCATAGCGATCATGGCTGAACTTAAGCAGCGTGAGCGCGAACGGCTTGTAGGAACGGGTGAAGCGGAGCGCGATTTTCCACGTGCGCCCGCCGTAGTCGAAGCGCTGCGGCACCATCTGGGGCTGGGCCGAAACCATCCAGGTGCCGATCGATCCCTCCGGTCCCACGATCTCGACGAAGGCGCTGGGGACATTGCGCTCATCCTGTTTGTAGGTGATGGTCAGGGGTTGAACCGCGACACGCAGGCCGATCCCGGTCGTGGCGGGCGATGATGGCTCCGCGGCGGCATTGGGTGCGCCGGCCGGAGCGCGCATGCTCAACGCCGAGTTGGGATAGTAGAGCTTGGGCACGACGCGGAACGGCAGCTTGGGGTGCTGGAGGGGATCCCCGCGCTCGAGCAGCTTTTCGGGAATCGCCACGACTTCGTCGGTCTGCGGGTCCGTCGTGTCGATGATCACGAGTTCGTTGTCCCGGTAGCTTTCCGAGTAGCTTTTCTTTTCGCCCGCGACCAGTCGCATCGCGTACTCCTCCTGCCACAGGCCTGTGAGTAGTTCGCCGATCAGGAGCACAATCAGCCCGATGTGGGTCAGCAAGATGCCAGTTTTACGCCACGCGAGTTTGAACCGATAGATGTGCGCCGAGACGAGATTGATCAGCAACAGCCCGCCGATGAAGTAGCCGCCGGGAAAGATCGGGACGGGAAAGCCGGCAATATCCTGCAGGACAAAGAAGCTCTTGAACCATTTGTGCTGGATGCCCCAGATGCCGAGGTTCGTCTGGTCCAGCGTGGCGCCGAACACGAGCAGCATGCCGAACACGAGCAGCACGACGGTGAGCCGCATCGAGACGAAGAAATCCCGAAATTGCCGGATAACACCGTTCATGGCGTGGCGGGCTTGACCGTGGCGAGGAACGCGGTGAAAGCGGCTTTTTCCTTCGCGACGAGTGCGTCGGGTCCGGAAACCTTGAAGAACCAAGTCGCACCGCCGAACGCCACCCACGCGCCGAAAATCCGCTGCGGCGGAGTGCCGCCGCCGCCGAGGTCGACCGCGCCGAATTTCAGGCCGTCATGCTCGGTGCGGGTGACCGAGGCCTCGAGCTGGCCCTCGGTGATCGGCGGCAGGGCGACCTGCCCGCGCCACCGGTTGATGTTGGCCAGTTCGCCACCGACGTTGTTGGGAAAGGCGGTGACCGAGACGTCCGCTTCGCCGCCGTCGCCGGCGACGGCATAGCTGCCCTTGCGCATCGAACCCGCCGCCTTCGCCTTCCAATGCGCCGGGGCGGTCCAGGCGAGTCCGTTGCCTTGGGCGGTGGCGACGGGAGTCGAGGCCATGGCACCACCCGCAGCGGGTGCGGCCGCCTCGGAGGTCGCACCGGGGGCGGCGGGCGAGGCGATGCCCGGCAGCTCCGGATCCTTTTCCTTCGGCACGCGATAGGCCGTGACTTCGGCTTTGCGGCAGGCGCCGAGGGTCAGGGCAATCGCAACGAGAAGGTGGGGGAGATGCCGGGTAGTCATGGAAAGCGTTTAGTTCGCCGCTCTCCCGAAAAACATCAAATCATTCCGCCGAATATCCCGTGGAACACGGGTGTGATGTTTCCACGGACGGCGGTGCGAATTCTGTCAAAGCTGTTACGGTTTTCGAAGTGCGGCCTGGTGCGCCGGGCGTTCCGTTGCATCCATCCCCATGAATACCCTCACGCTGATCCGTCGCATCGTTTTTGCGGGCGCTGTCGACCTCGCGGTGACAAGTCGAGCCCAGGTCATCGAGCTGCGCGCCACCCTCAATGCCGCCCAAGAATCGCCGGTGGGCACCTCGGTGGCAACCGGCTCGGCCATCATGCTCTACGACGTGGCGGCCAACAAATTCGACCTCTTCGTCACGATCAACAATTTTGCCAACGTTGCGACGCTCTCCCATATTCACGAAGCGGCGCCGGGTGTGGCGGGTAGCGCGGTGACGAGCTTGGGCGGAGAGGCCGTCTACACGCGCAGCGGCAATACGCTGACCGCGGCGTTTCGCGACGTCCCTCACGGTGGTTCCAAGCTCACGCTGATTCAGGGCGGGGCCTACTATAACATCCATTCGGAGGCGTTTCCGGGCGGCGAGGTCCGCGGGCAGCTGATTCCGCAACCGGTCAAATTGGTCGCAAATTTCACCGTGGCCCAAGAGCAGGCGGCCTTTCCAGCGGTCAATTTTGCGGGGGCGAATCTCAACGATTTCGGCGGCGCGGTGATGCTCTACGACCCGGTGGCGAACCGGGTCAGCCTGCGGATCTCCGTTTTTAATTTTACGAATGCGCTGAGCAACTCGCATTTTCATGAGGGCGCGGCCCGGCGTGGAGCGGCGCCGGGCCTTTTTGTTTTGCGGTGGCCGCAGACGGTTCAGATAAACGCGGGATGAGGCTTTCTCCGCTGGGTGACTCGGCGGTTGTGCTCGCATCCGATGACGAGCTGGACGATGCGCTTCTTGCCCGCATGCGCGCGCTCGCCGAGGCAATTACGCGCCATCCACCGCCGGGTGTGATCGACGTGCTGGCCGCGTTTGGCAGCGTGGCGGTGTATTACGATATCGCGCAAGCGGGGAATTATGCGTCGCTGTGCGCCGAGTTGCAGAAAATTGCCGCGACCCTTGGCAAGAGCAGGGCAGCGACCGGAGAATCCCGCCGGGTGGAGATCCCGATCTGTTACGGTGGGGAGTTCGGTCCTGATCTCGATGGGGTGGCCGCGCAAGCGGGCGTTTCGGCCGAGGAGGTGATCCGGCTGCATAGCGGGGCGGACTATCGGGTGCACGCGATCGGCTTCATGCCCGGCTTCGCTTATCTGGGTGGGTTGCCGAAGGTGTTGGCGACGCCCCGCCGCGGTACCCCTCGCGCTCAAGTGGCCGCTGGCACGCTCGGCATCGGCGGCAGCCAGACGGGCGTTTATCCGCTCGCGACTCCCGGCGGTTGGAATCTGATCGGTCGCACGCCGTTGCGGCTGTTCGATCCGGCCGCGCGCAATCCGGCGATGCTGCACGCCGGAGACCACGTAAAGTTTCGCGCGGTTTCGATGGAGGATTTTTCGCGGCTGACTCCGGGCTCCACCCCGGAGGCATGCACGGCGTCCCGCGCGCCGTCTGAGTCGAGCCTTCAGTCAATGGCTGACGCCCCGACCTTGACCGTGGTGAAGGCGGGAATGCTGACCACGGTGCAGGACCTGGGTTGGCGGGGGCACCGGGCGCAGGGGCTGCCCGTGAGTGGTGCGGCGGATTCGTTTGCGCTGCGCCTCGCAAATCTGCTGGTCGGCAATCCCGAGAATCTGGCGGCGCTGGAATGTACGTTGATCGGGCCGCACCTGCATTTTTCGCGCGATACGCTGGTCGCGCTGTGCGGTGCCCAGTTTGGCGACTGGCCGCACGATCAACCGGTGCGCGTCGCCGCGGGCACGACACTCACCTTTGGTGCCGCGCGTCAGGGCTGCCGCGGCTACCTAGCCGCTGCGGGAGGGATCGACGTGCCGCGGATCCTGGGCAGCCGCAGCACGTATTTGCGGGCCGGCTTCGGAGGGTTGGAGGGACGCGCCCTGCGCGAGGGCGACACGCTGCGGATCACGGCGGTGGAGCGCCGGCCGGCGGGCCGCTGGCATATCGACGAGCGGATCGCGCCCGCCTGCACGCCGTCGCCGACTTTGCGCGTAATCCGCGGGGCGCAGGCGGATGAGTTTTCCGAATCGCTCTTCTCCGAGAGCTATCGTGTCACTCCCCGGTCCGACCGCATGGGGGTGCGGTTGGCCGGTCCCGCCCTCGCGCGCCGCACGGCGGTCGATCTGCTCTCCGTGCCGGCCCTACCCGGGACGGTGCAGGTTCCTCCCGACGGACAGCCGATCATCCTGATGGCGGACGCGCAGACCATTGGGGGATACCCGCAAATTGCCCACGTGATTTCGATCGATCTCCTTCTCGTGGCGCAGCTGCGGCCGGGCGACAGTGTGTGCTTTCGCGAGGTGACGCTGGGGGAGGCGCACGAGTGCTGGATGGCCCGCGACCGCGCACTCGCGACGCTCCGGGAGGGGCTGGCGGCGAAATTTACCTGACGTGCGAACCATCGATCTCAATTGCGATCTGGGGGAGGGAGCCGGCCACGACACCGAACTGATGTCGTTGGTCACCTCCGCGAACATCGCCTGCGGTGCGCACGCGGGAAATCGGGAGACGATGATTGCGGCCGTCGCCCTCGCGACCGCCAGTCGCGTGGCGGTCGGCGCCCACCCGGGATTTCCCGACCGCGAGAATTTCGGCCGCGTCGAGCGCGTCACCACTCCGGCCGAGGTGACTCGCATCGTGCTCACGCAAATCGAGGCCTTGGCCGAAATCGCCGGTCCGGCGTTGGGCCATCTCAAATTGCACGGCGCCCTCTACAATCAGGTCGCGCGCGATGCCAGTCTGGCCGGGCCGCTCGCGCAGGAACTGGCCCGGACGTGGCCGCGCCTCGTCGTGTTTGCCCTCGCGGGAAGTGTGCTCGCGGCCGTCGCCCGCGCACAGGGCTTGCGCGTCGCGGGGGAAGTGTTCGCCGATCGAACGTATCGAAGCGATGGAGCGCTGACGCCCCGGTCGCAGCCCGGCGCGATGATCACCGATCCCGAAGTTGCGGTGGCGCAGGTGTTGCGAATGGTGCAGGAAGGCCGGGTGCGGGCGGCGGGCGGCACGGAGGTGCCGGTGAGGGCCGACACGATTTGTATTCACGGCGACGGCGCCCATGCCGTGACCTTTGCGCGGCGGTTGAAGGCTGCGCTCAAGCAGGCCGGGGTTCGGTGCGCGTCTTTTTCCGCGGCTTCCGGCACCACGAGTTAGGCACGCAGCCGCACGAGAACGGCCGCGCCGACTTTCGAGCTGACATCGGTCGGGTGACTCCGCACGTTTCGCAGTTCTGTGGCCCTTTTCGCTTTCTACCTCGCCGTCATCACCCTCGGCATTCTCAGCATGGGGTTTCAACTCCTCGCCTCGCGGCTGTTGAATCCCCATTTCGGCTCCTCGATCATCGTGTGGGCCTGGTTGATCTCCACGTTTCTCGCGGCGTTCAGCGTCGGCTCGATGGTGGGCGGATGGAACAGCAACCTGGCGCCGGCGCCCCGTCGCCGCGGACAGCGGATCGGAGCCGTGGTGGCCGTGATTTCGCTGGCGGTCACGGCCGGGTTCGCGCGGGGTCTGCTCGACCGCATCGAAGTGGCGTTCCCCGAGATGAGCACGGCGCTGCTGGTGTCCTGCTTCGGATTGTTTTTTTTGCCGGTGACGGCGCTTTCGACCTTCGGCCCGCAGTGCGTGCAGTTTCTCGCGTCGCGCGGCACCGCGCCCGGCAAGGCGTCGGGCATCGTTTATGGGGTGAGCACGCTCGGCAATATCGCCGGTGTGATGCTGACGGCGTTTGCCCTGATTCCCCATTTCCCCGTCTCGACGTTATTGTATGGCTGGCTGGTCGTGGCGATCGTGAGCCTGGCCATCCTGCTGCGGTTGCTGCGCGACCCCTCCTCCCCATGAAAATTCTTCGCGCCTGGTGCCTTGCCCTGCTGCCGTTTTCCGCCCTGGCCGCCAACGGCCCCGATTACGTCGAGAGCTTCGATACCATTTATAACAGCCTGACGGTCGAGAAGCGCGGCTCGCTGGTCGAGCTGCGGGCGAGATCGCGGCGGGGTGAGGCGCTCGAGTCGGCCGTCGACCTCGACGATCCCCTGCGGCTGGTGGTGGCCTACACGCGCACCTTGTACGCTGGATTGTTTTTTCAGCCGCAGCCAAATCGGGTGATGATGATCGGACTGGGCGGCGCGGGGTTTCACCGGTTGTTTGCCGCGGCCTATCCCGAGGCGCTCCTGCAAACCGTCGAACTCGATCCCAAGGTCTTCGAACTTTGCCGGACCCGGCTGGCCTTCAAGCCGACGGAACGCACGCCTGTGGCCTTGATCGACGGCCGCATGTTCGTGAAGCGGGACCGGCAGACTTGGGACTGGATCATTCTCGACGCTTTTCGCGGCGGCTACGTGCCGCCCCATTTGAAGACAGAGGAATTTTACAGGGAGTGTGCGGCCCGGCTCTCGGACAAGGGCGTTTTCATGAGCAACCTGCACGCCACGAGCGAACTCTACTACTCGGACATCAAGACGATCCAGGCGGTGTTTCCCCAAGTGGTGCTTTTCGAAACGACGGGGCGCGGCAACATCGTCGCGTGTGCGGTGAAATACCGCAGCCCGGTGATCACCGATCCGAAGAACTGGCCGGCGGTGGCGTCGCTGATGAAGCCGGCTTTCGAGGGCCGGCTGGACCTGGAGCAGGTGCGGCGCGAGCGCGCCGACCTGCCGACCGCGTCGGTGCGTTCGGCCCGGGTGCTCACCGATGATTTTTCTCCGGTCGAGTTTCTCGACGCCGCCAAGACCAATAACACGAAGGAACGCTGAGGTGGAGGGAGGGCGGGACCATTTGGTCGCGCGGTAGGGTTCCAGTCGAACGCGATGAATAGAGCTGGCGGAGATTCTCGCGGGGCGTTTGCGTAACGCCCATGTCGCTTTTCATCGGCATCGATTCCGGCACGCAGAGCGTCAAGGCCGTCGTCCTCGACCTCGACACCCGTTCCGTGGTGGCCGAGGCGCGTGCCCCCCATCGTCTGATCGAGGGCCTGCCCGTCGGCCACAGCGAACAGCATCCGCAGGACTGGGCGGCCGCGCTCGATCGCGTGTTGCACGAGGTGGCGGGTCGGATCGACCGGACACGCGTGCGGGGCATCGGAGTTTCAGGGCAGCAACACGGCTTCGTGCCGTTGGACGAGCGGGGTGAAGTCATCCGACCGGCCAAGCTGTGGTGCGACACGAGCACGACGGCCGAATGCGCCCTCCTCACGCGGAAACTCGGCGGGCCGAAGGCCGCGCTGCGGAAGACGGGCAACCTCATCCTGCCGGGGTTCACCGCGCCGAAGATACTCTGGTTGAAACGGCACGAGCCGGCGAACTACCGGCGCTTACGCCACGTGCTTTTGCCGCACGATTACCTGAATTTCCACCTGACCGGGAATTATTTCATGGAGTTCGGCGATGCCTCGGGCACGGCCCTCATGGATGTGCGCCGGCGCCGGTGGTCGGCGGAGGCGATGAACGCGATCGATCGGAATCTCGCTGACTGGCTGCCGCCCCTGAGCGCCTCGCACGAGGCCGCGGGCACGCTCCGGCCGGAGCTCGCGCGGAAGTTTGGTTTTTCCGCTGAGGTTGTCGTGAGTGCGGGTGGGGGCGACAACATGATGGGGGCAATCGGTACGGGTAACGTGACGCCCGGGGTAATCTCGGCGAGTTTTGGGACGAGCGGAACGATCTACGCGTATGCGAAGCAACCGGTGATTGATCCGCAGGGGGAGATCGCGGCTTTCTGTTCGTCGACGGACGGCTGGCTGCCGCTGCTCTGCACCATGAACGTCACCACGGCCACGGAGCAGGCGAGGGCACTCTTCGGTTACGATCATGCCGCCCTCGATGCGGCGGTGGCGGCGGCGCCGGCTGGGGCGGGTGGGTTGGTTCTGCTGCCGTATCTGGCAGGGGAGCGGACGCCGAATGTGCCGGACGGTTCGGGGGTTTTGCTCGGACTCAATCAAGGCAATTTCCACGCCGGCGCCATCGCGCGGGCGACGATGGAGGGTGTCACTCTGGGGATGAACTACGGCCTGCGCCGACTTGCGGCACTCGGTGTCAAAGCGAAGGAAATTCGCGTGACCGGTGGCGGTGCGAAATCACCGGTGTGGCGCCAGGTGATGGCGGACATCTTCGGCGTGCCCGTGGTCGGCATGGTCGAGGAAGAAGGCGCGGCGCTCGGCGGCGCGTTGCAGACCGCCTGGTGCGTGGCCCGTCGCGAGGGCCGACGCGCGAAGATCACGGATTTCACCGAGGGCACCGTGGCGGTGAGGGCGGAAACGCGATGCGTGCCGCAGCCCGCCAACGCGGCGCGGTATCGCGAACTTCAGGCGCTCCAGGATAAGTTGAGCCTCATCCTGCGCGCGGTCTTCGCGGCTCAGCGGAAATTGGCATCTTCCTGACTGCGCCAGCCGCGGCGGGGCTTGGATTTTGCCGGGACATGAAAATGGGCTGGGCTTCGCCGAGCCGGCGGTTGCACACTGCCGGGCATGGACACCCCGAAGAAAGTTGCCGTCGTCACGGGAGCCGGTTCCGGCATTGGCCGCGAAACGGCGAAGGCCCTGCTTGCGAAGGGCTATCATGTGGTCGTCGCCGGACGGCGGGCGGATGCGCTCGACGTGACCGTGCGCGAATCGGGCGTAGCCGCGGCGCACTATCGGGCGGTACCGACCGATGTGGCGGACCCGGCTTCGGTGAGAAATCTTTTCGCCGTCACCCGCGAGGCCTTTGGCCGGATCGACCTGCTGTTCAACAACGCGGGAGTGGGTGCTCCGGCCGTGCCGCTCGATGAGCTACCCTTTGAGCGTTGGAAGGAAGTCGTCGATACCAATCTGACCGGGGCGTTTTTATGCACGCAGGAGGCGATGCGGATGATGAAGAGCCAGCAGCCGCGCGGGGGGCGCATCATCAACAACGGTTCGATCTCGGCGCACGTACCGCGGCCGAACTCGGCGCCCTACACGGCGACCAAACACGCGATCACCGGCCTGACGAAATCCACGGCGCTCGATGGACGGACGTTCGACATCGCGTGCGGACAGATCGACATCGGCAATGCGGATACGCCGCTGGCGGCGAAGATGAAGAAAGGCGTGCCGCAGGCGAATGGCACCGTTGCCATCGAGCCGACGATCGACGTGAAGCACGTCGTCGACGCCATCCTCTACATGGCGAGTCTGCCCCTCGAAGCGAACGTGCTGACGCTGACGGTCATGGCGACCGGGATGCCCTATGTTGGGCGCGGTTAGCCGGGAACGGGCGGCGCGGTGGGGGAGGTCTTAATGCGCCTGCGCGTAGTCGCGGGGAAAGAGGAATTTGATGCCGGCGATCAGGGCCAGGCCGGCGCCGACATAGATGAGGGCGGTCCAGCCAAGGAGGCCCTCGATGCCGAGGGTCTGCTTCCACATGCCGCCGAAAAGCAGGGCGAAGCCGGAGATGACGGCGCCGAAGAAGTTTAACACGCCGACGGCCGAGGCGCGGGTGTGGAAGGGGACGACTTCGAAGGCGGCGGGAAAAATGTTCCCCATGAAAAATCCGCTGCAGAGCCCGAAGGCGCCCGCGGCGACGCGCGTGGCTCCGAGCGAGTCGCAGTGCCCGAGCGCGTAGAGGCCCGGCGCGCACAGGAGCAGGCTGGCGACGAGGAGCCAGAAGCGCGCGGCCTTGGTATGCCGAAACAGCGCGTCCGCCAGAAAGCCGCCACTGAGGATTCCCACCAACGTGGAGCCCTGGAGGAAGACGGTGGCGTTGAAGGCGGCGTCGGCGAGGTTGAGGGTGAACTTCTCGCGGAAGAACGTCGGCAGCCAGCCGTAGAGGAGCCAGAGGCCGAAGACGAAGGACGGAAACACCACGCACAACAGCGCATAGGTGGGCACCCGCAGCAGCACGCCGGGCGCAAATCCGCCGCCGGATTTTTTGGCCTCGGGGGGGGCCTCGACCACGGTGCGGAGAAAGAGAAAATAAGGGATCGTGTAGAGCAGGCCGGCTCCCCCCAGGATCCATAACGCGCCCGGCCAGGATCCGAGATCTCCCATCCAGCCGCCGAACCACGTCCCCCCGACGGTGCCGGCGATCTGCGCGGTTGTAAGCGCTGCGACGGCCCGCGAGCGGTGAGCGGGCGCGTGGGCGTTGGCGGTGAGAGCGATCGCGGCCGGCATAAACAGCGCCTCCGCCACCGCCAGCGCCGCGCGCAGCCCAAGCAGCATGACGGCAGAGGTCGAGAAACCCGTGGCGACCGTCACGAGGCTCCAGCTGGCGAGGCTGAGCACGACGAGGGTGCGTTTGGAAAACGTATCGCCGAGGAATCCGGCAATCGGGCAGCCCACTCCATAGACCCAAAGGAAGATCGACCCGGTGAGTCCGAGCTGCGTGTCGGTAAGTCCCAGTTCAGATTTCAGCACCGGAAAAAGCGCGAAGACTACCTGCCGGTCGCAGTAGTTCAGAAAGTAGGCGAACCACATGAAACCCACCAGCACGGGGACCGGGCGGACGGGCGGAGGAGGGGTGTTCTCCGGCTTCATCAACGAAGTGACGCTGACATTCGGGTGCGAGCCTGTGCGTAAGAAGCGGAATCCAACAGCCCAAAGCGTTGCTATCTGGCAAGGCGAGAGCGGAGCCCGGGCCAGTTTGTTTGGGTCGCATGCGAACTGGGCGAGGGTTGTCTTTCTGCTGACGGCGCAAATCGTCAGGAAAAATAAGCCAGGACGTTTTTGGGACGTGATGGAGGAATACGGCTTGTGCGCTGCCTGCGACTCGGCCATTCCCCATCTTTTCCTATGAAGAATTTTCTCCGCTTTTTCATTGGCTGTAGCGCCGCGACCGTGGCGTTCGCCGCCGAAAGCAAGCCGATCGAAGAAACGTTCGAACGCTACTGGAGCGCCTATGTCCGGAAGGATTTCGCGCGGGTGACCGCGGATATTCTTCCGAGGGACTTGGAAGACACCAAGGCGGCCCTCCTGCCGATTTTTCTGGCGGCCCAGACCAGCAAGGAGAAGGACGCTCTGACCGTCGTAACGGCGTTTTTTGGGAGGACCGTGGGTAAAGCGCGGGAGTCGCTCAGCCCGCAGGAAGTCTTTGCCGCGCTCCATCGAGTGACGATTGCAGCCAATCCGGACTTTTTTGAAGTACTCAAGGAAGCGAAAATCGCCGTGGTTTTCGTCCGCACGTCGGACGCCGACAACGCGGAGATTCACTACCAGATTTCAATCCGCGGTGAGGCGCAGATGGAGGTGGACCGGTTGGTAAAGAAAGACGGACGCTGGTGGATGCGAGTGAAGGAAGATCCGCGCGAAACCGCCGCGCAGTTCAAGCAGATGTTTGGGCAGGGGAGTTGAGAAGTTTCCCTTGTGGTCACCGGCCGGGTGCGACCGGGATCACCTCGTCGATTCCTTCGGTCGCACGGGCTCATTGCGGTCGAATCGCTGGTGACGCTATCTGGGCTGGGGAAGGTTCGAGCCTGCCGTGAACCCGGTATAAGTGATACGCTTTTTTTCTGCCCCTATTGACGCAATGCTCGGTCGGATTTCAGTTGTTTCACACCCATCGCTACAGGTTCAGACGCAACTCACGGCCAACCGTAATTCTGCTGACACACCGCCCCGGCCCGGTCACCGAGGGCCAGCGCTTCCTTGTGGCGATCGGCGTGCGAAAGCATCATGGACCCGATTACCAAGGTGGACAAAGTGAACGGATCGATCTGCAGCGCCCGATCCATCTCGGCGACCGCCTCGTCCAAATGGCCCTGCAACGCCAGCAAGTGCGCCCGCCAGGGATGAGCGTAGGAATAGTTCGGGTTCAACCGCAGTGCGGCCTGAAATTCCCGCTCCGCCTCTTCGCACCGATCTTCGCTGTAGGTTGACGACCGCGAGCGCGGCGTGCGGTTCGGCCAGCGTCGCATCGAGCTGCAAGGCGTGTTGGGCCGCCACCCGCGCTTGCGTGAAGTAGTCACGGCTCAGGCCCACACTCTCCAGCCCGATATACCAGCCATGAACTAAGATCGGCGCACGGGCACGCCGTGTCCCGCGAGATAGGTTTTTACCTGCGGGATCGTGAGCGTGCCGAAGTGAAACAAACTCGCGGCCAGCGCGGCGTTCGCATGGCCTGCATTCAGGACATCGGCAAAATGTTCCAATTGGCCGGCCCCGCCGCTCGCAACCACCGGTACTTCGATCGCATCGCTTACCGCCCGGGTTAAAACGCAATCGTAGCCGGCCTGAGTGCCGTCGGCATCCATGCTCGTCAGCAAGATCTCTCCCGCTCCCAGGGCGACGGCATGCTTCGCCCACTCCACGGCATCCAGGCTGGTGGGATTCCGGCCTCCGTGAGTGTAGACGCGCCAGGACGTGCCGTTGGGTTCCCGCTTGGCATCGATCGCCAGAACAATGCACTGAGCGCCAAAACGATCTGCCGCCAACCGAATCAGCTCCGGATTTTGAATCGCGGCGGTGTTGAGGGAGACCTTGTCCGCCCCGCTGCGAAGCATGGCCTCAATATCCTGCACCGAGCGCAATCCGCCTCCGACGGTAAGCGGCATGAAACATTGTTCGGCCGTGGCCGCCACGACCTCGTGCATGATTCCACGGTTGTCGCTCGACGCGGTGATATCGAGGAAGACGAGCTCGTCGGCCCCTTGGGCGTCGTAGGCCTTTGCGCATTCGACGGGATCGCCCGCATCGCGGAGTTCCTGGAATTTGATCCCTTTGACAACTCGTCCGCCCTTGACGTCGAGACAGGGGATGATGCGTCGGCTGAGCACGACCGGTGGAAAACGAGGGTTGGGTGGGTCGCGAGCAGGAAAAATCAAAGGGCGGGCCGGGGCCCGCCGTCGCCCGCGATGAAGCCGTGCAGGCGGCTCAGGTATCGAGGTGGGTCACATCCGGCTCGAAATTGACCGCGAGTCGGTAGACGTGGCCAGGGCGCATGATCAGCGGGTGGTCGCGGACAAGATACTGCAGATAGTGAATCTTGCCGTAATTCGTGCGGAAAGTGGGATCCGAACTGACCACTTCGGTTTCGCGCCAAGTGGCCTGAAAATCGTCTTTCGCCACACTGCAGCGATGACCTTGCGGGCCGAGCGCCAATGCCCCGCTGACATGGTATTTCGAGTGGGGCGCCGCGATCGCGAGACAATAGCGAAACTTGTCGAGCGTCACCTGCTGTTTGACGGTGTAGGCGAACTCACAGCTAATTTTATTTCCAGAAAACGTCCATTGCACCTTCACGCTGCCGAGGCCTTTGACGAATTCCTCCTTGAGATTTATCAGTTCCGGTTGCTCGTACCGGAAGTAAAAGCTGTTACGAAGGCCGAGACCGGTGACGCTGTTTTTACCGTAGAAAGCCGGCAGCGTCACTTGTTCGCCGAACGTCAGTTCGGGCAGCATGATCGGCGCGTAGACGTTGTTCGGCCAGTCGAAGATTCCCGGGCAATGCGGGAACGCGAGGGAATCGCTGGTGAGCCGGCTACCCGAACTGATGAGCGGCACCTGTAGGTGGATGCCGGTTTCAGCGTCGCGGTAGAGGAAGAGTCCCTGTTCCTTGCGATTCGATTTGTCGAAAATGACGAAACGCCCGGAAGTCTTCGGGGCCTCAATTTTCGGCGCACCGGAGGGCATTTGCACCGTCTTGGCGAGACGCGACCATTGACACAGGTAACGCGCGGCGTCGAAATTAGCCATCCGCGTCGTGTGGTGCGAATAGGCAGTGCGTTCTTCATCCCGCAGATCGAGAAAACCATGTTCCTGATCGAGATAAGTCTCGTAGAAGAACATGAAGAGACGGCGCAGGATGTCGTAATATTTGACCTTTTGCTCGTCCGCCACCCAGCCGTCGCGCAGGCCCTGCAAGATGAGACTCACGCAATGCATCTGGCCATACGCGCCCGCCGCGCGACCAAAGGCCCAGCCCAGTCCGTCGGCTCGCACCAAATCGGGCATCATCTTGATGTACTTTTCGGCGTAGGTCCGCAGCGTCGGCAGCTTGCGGTCACGCACTCCGCTGTTGGCGTGCAACTGCAGCGCGGAGCGGACGAACACAAACGTCATGACTCCGTAGAGATTGTAATTTCCGCCTAGACCTTCCGTGGCGTCGTCGAAGAAACCGGCCGAACTCGTCTGATTGACGCGCTCGCACATGCGTTCGATGAGCCGCGAGGTTTCGTCCTTCTTAGACAAACCAAGGCTGAAACGGGCGACGGCCTTCGCGATATTGAAAGCCTGCCAGTGGTTGTCGTAGTCGCTCCGGTGGAGCAGCGATTTGTCGATGCGCTGTTGGGTTTCGTCGACGAGTCTTTCCCAAACCGGATTGCGTTCCTTCGAAGGGCCGAAAGCGAGCAAGCCCAACGCGGCATAGGCGAGGCCGTTTTCCGCCGCCGGCTCGGTAAACATTTGCGCCGTGATGCAGCGCGCTGCGAGATCGATCAAATCGTAATCCTTAAGCGTGGTCTCACCGGTCGCCCGATAAAATTCGCCCAAAGCAAAGGCCACATGGCCGGGCTCGTCGGGACGGGATTGTTCGCCGTTGGCGGGCAAAACCGTTCCGTCTGGCTGAATCGAGTCGAGATTGTGGCCCAACATTGAGCGGGCCATGTCGAGACATTGCTCGGAAAAACTGTGCATGCGTTGGTTTGCTGGTTGCGAAATCGCGCGTCGAGCGCTGACAAATGGATGAATATCAAGAGATTTACGAGCGGAGCAAGAGGGAAGTTAAGGAACTTTACATCCCGCCCGCCAAGCCCATCCGCCAAACTCGGGGCCGTTTCCGGCGAGGTAGCGAGAAGGGTTGCGCTGAAATGGAGCCAACAGTCGGAATCGAACCGACGACCCACGCTTTACGAAAGCGTTGCTCTACCGACTGAGCTATGTTGGCACGTGCGCAAAGTGCGGAAAAAACCGGTCGTTACTCCGAGCGCAAGCTCCATTTTCCTATTCCGCCATCAACGCAGCGCCGGGCGGGAGAGTGGCGCGTCGAATCAATTGTGCGAGACCCGGTCGTCCGGCAGGGAGCCTTGCAGCCGCCGGCGTAGTTTTATGCGTTCAATCTCCGCCCGAAGCCGATGGCCAAAAAGCTCGAGGCGGTGGCGAACGTTGAGTGTCTCCAGCAGCTTTTGCTTGAGCCTCGAATCTTCGCAGAGGCTGAAAGCCGCAATGTCGACGAAGGCCTCCGGATCTTTGACCGTCTTGAGAAACGCCGCCATTTCGCCCAACGCGGTGGCGGCAAGGCGCGATTTGAGCCTTAAAAGTCGCGACAATTCGCGGCGAAGACTCTGGTTTTCATCGTCGCTGGCCCCGGCCTGGCTGACGAGTGCACGTATTCCAATCCGACGATAAGGTGCGTCGCGAACGATCGAGACGACCTCGACGCGACAAATACCCTGCAAGAGTAAATCCGAAGTGCCGTTGTCGTTCTTCTGGCAGGCCCGAATAATTCCAACGCTCGCCACGCGATGAGGTGGTTCGAATTGGCCCGGATCATTTGCCTGCTTAAAATCGATTCCTGCCACGGCCATCAGACGGTTGGTAGATAAAACGTCCCGGAGCATGTGACGGTAGCGCGGCTCAAAAATATGGAGGGGCATGAGCGCTTGCGGGAAAAACGCGGTATTTGGCAGCATCATTACGGGCACCTCGTCGGGCAGGGTTATTTCCATTTCCACTTGCCGACATTATGTCAGAAATTCGGAAATTCAACTGAGACAGTAATCTCCGCGAGAAGGGGCGAACCGTGTCATGGGTGCGCCAGTTTGGCATGCTTTTGCTTTCGGGTGTAAGAACAAAAGTTATATTTTTGCCTCTAACAAGTTTTTAGCCATTGATCACCAATTATTAAAGTAAATTTGGTCTGTTGGGGCATATCTACTGCTGAGTGCATGACATGAGCCGCATTCTCGGAATCGATTTAGGCACTACAAATTCGTGTATGGCCATCATGGAAGGCGGGGAACCCGTCGTTATTCCTAACGCCGAGGGAGCCCGCACCACTCCCTCCGTGGTCGCTTTTACAAAATCGGGCGAACGTTTGGTCGGCCAGGCCGCCAAGCGGCAGGCTGTCACGAATCCTCGCAACACCGTTTTCTCGGCCAAGCGTTTCATCGGTCGCAAGTTCACCGAGGTGCGCGAAGAGTCCAAAAACATGCCTTTCAAGACTGTTGAGGGCAAAAATGGTGACGCCTACATCGAGGTGCAGGCGGGAGACAAAACGGAGCAGTTCGCGCCGCAGCAAATTGCTGCTTTTGTATTGGGTAAACTCAAAGCCGATGCCGAGGCTTACCTTGGCGAGAAGGTCACCCAAGCCGTGATCACGGTTCCGGCTTATTTTAATGATTCGCAACGTCAGGCGACCAAGGATGCCGGGAAAATAGCCGGCTTGGAAGTCCTGCGTATTATTAACGAGCCCACGGCAGCATCGCTCGCCTACGGCTTGGATAAGAAGAAGGACGAGAAAATCGCGGTATTTGATTTGGGCGGCGGCACTTTCGACGTATCCGTCCTCGAAATTGGCGACGGCGTCTTTGAAGTAAAGGCGACCAACGGCGACACTCACCTCGGCGGCGACAATTGGGACGACGCATTGATTACGTGGCTGGTTGAGACTTTCAGAAAAGAAAACGGCATCGATCTTCGCAAAGACCCGATGGCGCTCCAGCGGCTCAAAGAAGAGGCCGAGAAGGCCAAGATCGCGCTTTCGTCCACGCAGTCGGTCGAAATCAACCTGCCTTTCATCACGGCGGATGCCTCCGGACCGAAGCATCTCAACCTCCAGCTCACGCGGGCCAAGATGGAGCAGATCTGCGATCAGCTCTTCGAGCGTTGTGTGCAGCCGTTTAAGAATTGCTTGAAGGACGCGGAGCTTAGCTCGGCGCAGATCGACGAACTTGTGTTGGTCGGTGGCATGACCCGCATGCCCAAGGTGGTTGAGATCGCCAACAGCCTCGGTGGCAAACCGCCGCACCAAGGCGTCAACCCCGATGAAGTGGTCGCCATCGGCGCGGCCATTCAAGGCGGGGTATTAAAAGGCGACGTGCGCGATGTGCTCCTGCTCGACGTTACACCGCTGACGCTGGGCATTGAAACCGCCGGGCAGGTGGCCACGGCCATGATACCGCGCAACACGACAATTCCGTCCAAGAAAACCCAGGTCTTTTCGACCTTCAGCGACAATCAGCCCTCGGTGGAAATTGTCGTGCTGCAGGGAGAGCGCCCGATGTCGCGCGACAACAAAGTTCTCGGCACCTTCCGTCTCGACGGCATTCCGCCGGCCCAGCGCGGCACGCCGCAAGTCGAAGTCACTTTCGATATCGATGCGAACGGCATTCTCCACGTATCCGCGAAGGACCTTGGCACGGGCAAGGATCAGAAGATCACGATCCAGGGATCGTCCGGACTTTCCAAGGAAGAGGTCGAAAAAATGACCAAGGAAGCGGAATTGCACGCCGAGGAGGACCGCAAACGCAAGGAAGCGGTCGAAACCAAGAACCAACTCGACTCGACAATCTACCAGCTCGAAAAGACCCTGAAGGACGCGGGAGATAAGATTCCCGCAGAGATCAAATCGAAGGCGGATTCCGCGCTCGTCGAAGCCAAGAAAGAGCTGGAGTCGAATGACACGGCACGCATGAAGGCCGCGATGGAGAAACTCAGCGCGGTCGGCGGCGAGCTCTACGCTGCGGCACAAAAGGCTGCTCCAGGGCCCGATGATGCCGCGGCTGCCGGAGGCGCCCAAGGCGAACCCGCTCCCAAGAAAACCGAGAAGAAGGCCGACGTTGTCGATGCCGATTTCGAGGTTGTAGACGAAGAAAAGAAAAAGTAGCCTAATCCCCTTTTGCGCCGCCTGCGCTCCGCGCAGGGGGCGCGCTTTGCTCAGTAATTAAAACCAGATTCCACCCTTCAACCCAAATCCAACCATTATGGCTAACGTTAAAATCAAGCCCATCGGTGATCGTGTTCTCGTCGAACACATCGAAGAAAAAGAGCAGGTCCGCGGAGGTATTATTATCCCGGACAGCGCCAAAGAAAAGCCGCAGGAGGCCAAGGTGATTGCCCTCGGCACCGGCAAGAAGGGTGATGACGGCAAAGTCACGCCTTTCGAAGTTAAAGTCGGCGACCGCGTGTTGATCAGCAAATACGGCGGGACCGAGGTAAAACTCGAAGAAAAGAAATATACGCTGGTGCGCGAAGACGACATTCTTGGCGTCATCGCCTAAGCGCGTTGGTCTCAATTCATAACATTTAATCCACTAATTTAATCCACATGGCTGCTAAACAACTGCTGTTCGACGAATCCGCTCGTCAAAAAATCCTTCGGGGCGTCGAGCTCCTCTCGCGCGCGGTGAAGGTCACCCTCGGGCCCAAGGGCCGCAACGTCGTTATCGACAAGAAATTCGGCTCTCCGACCGTCACCAAGGACGGCGTGACGGTGGCGAAGGAAGTCGAACTGCCCGACCCGTATGAGAACATGGGCGCGCAGATGGTAAAGGAAGTTGCTTCCAAGACCTCCGACGCGGCGGGCGATGGCACCACCACGGCGACCGTGCTGGCTGAAGGCATTTATCGTGAAGGTTTGAAGAACGTCACCGCCGGATCGAACCCGATCTTCCTGAAGCGGGGCATTGACAAGGCGGTCGCCGCCGCGGTCGCCGAATTGGCCCGCGTTTCCAAGAAGGTCTCGGACCGCGAGGAAATCCGCCAAGTCGCAACGGTATCCGCAAACTGGGACGACACCATTGGCAACATCATTGCCGATGCGATGGACAAGGTGGGCAAGGACGGCACGATCACCGTCGAAGAAGCCAAGTCCATTGAGACGACGCTCGATGTCGTCGAAGGCATGCAGTTCGACAAGGGCTATCTGTCCCCGTATTTCGCCACCAACATGGAGGCGCAGGAAGCCGTGCTGGAGGACGCCTACGTACTCATTCACGAGAAGAAGATCTCCAACCTCCAGGAGTTCCTCCCGCTGCTTCAGACCGTGGCCAAGAGCGGCAAGCCGCTCCTCGTCATCGCCGAGGAAGTCGAAGGCGAAGCCCTCGCGGCCCTCGTCGTGAACAAGATTCGTGGCACCATCAACGTGTGCGCCGTCAAAGCCCCCGGCTTCGGCGACCGCCGCAAGGCCATGCTCGAAGACATCGCCATCCTCACGGGCGGCCGATGCATCACTGAAGACCTCGGGATCAAACTCGAGAATCTCACCACGGCTGATCTCGGCCGCGCGAAGCGCATCGTCGTCGACAAGGAAAACACGACGATCGTCGAGGGCTCCGGCAAATCGTCGGAGATCCAGGGCCGCGTGAAGCAGATTCGTCGCCAGATCGACGAGACCACCTCCGACTACGATCGCGAAAAGCTCCAGGAGCGCCTCGCGAAGCTCGCCGGTGGCGTGGCCGTCATCAACGTCGGTGCTTCCACCGAGGTCGAGATGAAGGAAAAGAAGGCCCGCGTCGAAGATGCCCTTCATGCCACCCGCGCGGCGGTGGAAGAGGGAATTGTGGCCGGCGGCGGTGTCGCGTTGCTCCGCACCGCGAAGGCCATCGATGCCCTCCAGCTCGAAGGCGACGAGAAAATCGGCTCCCAGATCGTCCGTCGGGCGATCGAGCATCCGATTCGCATGCTCTGCTCGAATGCGGGCGTTGAGGGCGCGGTTGTCGTCGGCGAGGTTCTCTCCGGCAAGGGCAATTTCGGCTACAATGTTGCGACCGACAAGTATGAGGATCTCGTCAAGGCAGGCGTCGTCGATCCGACGAAGGTCACCCGCACGGCGTTGCAGAACGCGGCGTCGATCGCCGGTCTCCTCCTGACCACCGAGTGCATGATCACCGAGATCCCCGAGAAGAAGGAAGCGGCCGCTGGTGGCCACGGGCATTCTCCGGGCGGCGGCATGGACTACTAATTCCGCGCGGATTTATCCGCTCGTTTTTAAAAGCGCGCCGCGTTCGCGGCGCGCTTTTTTTGCGTGAATTCAACGCATCGGCGTTATCGCGAGATCGAAGAGGTGAGCGGAATTTTCCATCATGGTCGGCAGGGAGCCGATGAAGGACTCCCAATCCTGGGCGTGTTTAAACCGCGTGTCCCAAGCGATGAACAATGCATCAGGATATGCATTGGATTTTTCGATCAACACCCGGATATCCGACTCCCAGTCCGCGATCTTTACGTAGCTAAAAACGGCGGGCCGCGACGATATCTGAGGCTGGGCGAACTGCCGAAAATACAAATCGAGCTGTTCCGCGGAGGAAAACCGCGAATGGGCATGAGCCGAAAAAGTGGTGAGCGACTGCGGTGGAAACGCCATGTGGGTGTAAAAGCGAACCAGGACGCGCCGGACAATTTCCCAGTCACCTGCCGTGCGCGCATTGCGAATCGAAAGTTTGATGCGTTCTCCGGTGCGGGTGATGAGGCCGTTGTCGCCAAAGAAATAGGCCACGAGCTCGTAGCCAAACAAGTCATCCCACGTTTTGAGCCGCACTTGATCCGGCCGCAGGCTCAGGCCATTTTCGGCATCGCAAAGCCAGGTCGCAAACGAGTCGAGTTCCGCGGCATTTTTGGTGAGGGGCGGAAGAAAGGGGATGTCGAGGTTAATACCCAGGACGTCCAGAGGAATGAGGCGCATGCAAACGGAGCCTAGGAGGAAAATCCGGACGGGCGCACGCGGATTCGAGTGGCGCGGTGCGCTGTCTTTGCGCTCGCCATGCCGCATCCCTCCCGGGGTATTTTGGCTCCATGGAAGTGATCTTTCTCGGCACCGGCACCTCACAGGGCGTGCCGATGATCGGCTGCAACTGCGCCGTGTGCCGTTCCACCGACCCGCGCAATCAACGAACGCGAGCTTCCATTCACGTGATCATGGATGGACTCCACGTGCAAATCGATGCCGCCCCCGAATTTCGGCTGCAGTGCATCCGGGAAAAATTGGCGCGCCTCGACCTTTTCGTTCTCACCCACGGCCACGCCGACCACATTGCGGGCATGGACGACCTGCGGCGATTTTGCGACTTGATCGGAGGCGAGGCATTGACGGTCTACTCGACGGAAGAAGGCATGGGACGCGTGCGCGCCATGTATCCGTATGCGATCGCCGATCGCCCCATCGCGAAGGGTTACGCCGCCTTCAAACTTGCTCCCATGCCAAGTATGATCGATCTACCGCAGGGCACAATCCAGTCGACGCTGCTGCCCCACGGAGGGGTAACCACGCTTGGTCTCATCTTTCGCGAGCGCAGCAGCGGCCGAAAGTTTGTTTACTATACCGACTGCAAAAGCGTGCCGCCCGCCGCCATGGAACTCGCTCGTGACGCCGATGCACTCGTGCTCGATGGCCTCCGCCCTCAGCCCCATCCTTCGCATATGTCCATCGATGAGGCCTTGCTGGTGGCCCGCGATCTGGGGGCGGCGGCAACGTGGATCACCCACCTGACGCATCTTAGCGATCATGCCCAGCTGGCGGCAACGCTGCCCGTCGGGGTAGCGCCGGCGTTTGACAGCTTGCGGCTGCATCTCTGAACCAGCCCGTGGGGCGGAATGGGTCGCTGCATATGACGAACGGCAGTTTGGACTTTTCGCTCCGGGAGTCGTCTAGTGGAGCTCGTTATGCATTCACGGTCTGCAATCCCCGGCGGTGGCACCACCGGCCTGTTTCTGAAGCTTGGTTACTTTCATCCCGTTAAGGGCATCGCATTGAATCCTGCCTGACGGCTCTCAAAAACACTTTCCGTCTCCCCAATCAAACAACGATTACTATGGCCAAAATATACAACGACATCACCGAAACCATCGGCAATACCCCCCTTGTTCGCCTCAATCGCACGGCGGCGGCACACGGTGCCCAGGCAGAAATTCTGTTGAAGCTCGAATTTTTCAACCCGCTTTCGAGCGTAAAGGACCGCATCGGTTTCTCGATGATCGACGACGCGCTGAAGAGCGGGAAAATCAACGCCAAGACCGTGCTGATCGAACCGACGAGCGGCAATACCGGCATTGCGCTCGCTTTCGTTGCCGCCGCCAAGGGTCTGAAACTGATCCTGACGATGCCCGAAACGATGACCATGGAGCGGCGCAAGATCCTGAAGATTCTCGGCGCCCGGCTCGTCCTCACCGAAGGTCCGAAGGGGATGAAGGGTGCCATCGCCAAGGCCGAGGAACTTGCCGCGAAGATCCCCAACAGTGTAATTTTGCAACAGTTCGCCAATCCCGCCAATCCCGCGATCCACCGCAAGACTACCGCTGAGGAAATCTGGCGCGATACGGACGGCAAGGTGGACATCGTCGTCTCCGGCATCGGCACCGGCGGAACCATCACGGGCGTGGGTGAGGTGCTCAAAGCGCGCAAGCCTTCCCTCAAGATGGTGGCGATCGAGCCGGACGGTTCACCGGTGCTTTCCGGCGGCCAGCCTGGCCCGCACAAGCTGCAGGGACTCGGTGCAGGATTCATCCCCGCGATTCTGAACACGAAAATTTACGACGAAGTAATCCGGGTCAAAGAGGCGGAATCCGGCCCGGTCAGCAAGCAGGTGAATCAGCTGGACGGAATTCCAGTCGGAATATCGTCCGGTGCGGCAATCTGGGCGGCTATCCAAGTGGCGAAGCGGCCCGAAAACAAGGGCAAGCAAATCGTAGTGATCATTCCTTCCAGCAGCGAGCGTTACCTCTCGTCTTGGCTGTTCGCCGATATTGGCGTCGAAAGCGATTCGCTCGACGACCTCCTCGCGCCCGCTCCCACGGCATAGTTCCGTCATCCGTCCGGTGCGGCCCGCCCCTTTCAGGGGCGGGCTTGCTTTTTCCCAAACCGCGCGAGGAAGCGGTCAAGCCAACGCCGCACTCGGCTCAACGGACAGATTCACGCCGGATACCCGGTCGGTTCCATTCGCATCAGCCCAGGCCGCGAACGCGATCATCCCGGCATTGTCGCCCGTGTGTTTGGACTGTGCGGCGAAAAAAGGCAGACCGGCGCCGCGCGCCCCGCTTTCCAAAGCAGTCCGGAGCGCCAGATTGTTGGCAACGCCGCCCGACAGCCCGATACTTCGAAAGGGCGCTTCAGCCGCTCGCAACGCGGCGAATGTTTTTCTGACAAGGGCGTCGATCACGGCTTGCTGATAGCTGGCGCACAGATCGGACAGTTTCGCCTGCACTTCCGCAGCGGGCATCTTTTCCAGCTGATAGCGCAGGCTCGTTTTGAGCCCGGAGAAACTGAAGTCTAGTTCGTCGCGCCGTTCAATTCCCCGCGGGAAGGCAAACGCATCGCTCCTTCCACCGTGCGCCCGTTTTTCGATCTCGGGACCTCCCGGGTAACCGAGGCCCAATAATTTTGCTCCTTTGTCGAGGGCTTCGCCCGCCGCATCATCACGCGTCGCGGAGATCGGCCGGATGCTTCGTTCTGCCGACAACATGAACAGCAGCGTATTGCCGCCGGAAACAATCAACCCCAAGTGCGGCAGCAAATCATCCAGCCGATGGCCGAAGTCAGCGGGACTCGCCTGGTGGACTTCGATGAAAGGCGACCAAGCGTGGGCCCGCAGGTGATTCGCTCCGACCACCGGCCGGCGGAGGGCAAAACCCAGTGCCTTGGCCGCGGCGACGCCGATGGCCAGGCACGCTGCCAGTCCCGGACCGTGGGTGACTGTGATCGTTTCAACGCGGTCGAAACCGACCTCGATCCGGGCTCGTTCCAGCAGGGGAGAAAAATTTCTCAGATGTTCGCGCGTGGCGAGATCGGGGACCACGCCGCCATATTTTTTGTGCAGTTTGATCTGACTGTAGATCCATTCGCCGAGCAGTCCGCGTGCGGGATCAAAAATCGCCACAGCCGTTTCGTCGCACGAGCTTTCGAGGGCCAGAATCATTTCACTTGGCGGATGTCATCCGCAACGCGTTCGGTTCACCGATGAGCCTCACTCCCTTCAGCACATCGAGGGCCACTTGCAACTGACGATCGGCCACGGGCTCGAACCCGAACCGGCTCTTGAATTCCGTGGGGGCATTTATATCCGATCGGGACCGCTGGCGCGACAGCATGGCATCCTCTTCGGGTGTCATGACGACCTCCACATGCGGCGCGATGCCTTTTTCGTGGATGCTCACCCCTCCCGGGGTGTAGTAGCGCGCTGTGGTCAAGCGCAGCCCTTCGCCTTGGCTCAGCTTGAAAACGGATTGAACCGATCCTTTGCCGAATGAGCGCTCGCCGACGACCACGGCCCGGCCGGTATCCTTCAGCGCTCCGGTCAACACTTCCGCCGCGCTCGCACTGCCGGCGTTGATGATGATCGCAATCGGCAGCTTGACGGGTTCGCCATCGGCTTCGGCGCGGTAATCGTCCCGGTCGCTGGCGTTCCTTCCCTGGGTGTAAACAATCAGTTCCCCTTTCTTGAAAAAGGGCTCGGCCACCTGCACGGCGGCGTCGAGCAAGCCGCCGGGATTGTTGCGCAGGTCGATCACGAGGCTGTTGACGCCTTCACGGACCAGCCGTTCGAGCGCCTGGGTAAATTGCACTGCGGTATGATCGGAAAACTCGGTGAGCTGGATGTAGCCGGCGTTGCCATCGATCACGCGCACTCCCCGGACGCTCTCGACCTTGATCACCTCGCGCACGAGACTGAGGTTAAAGGTTTCCTGCGTGGACGGCCGAATGGTCCGGAGCGCGACGGTGGTGCCAGGTTTGCCGCGCAACCGATCCACAATCCCGTCCACGACCCCGTTCGGATCGAGTGTCTCGCCATTGATGCTCACGATTTCGTCACCCCGTCGGATCCCAGCCCGCTCGCCGGGCGTGTCCGCCAGCGGGGCGATAACGACAATGCGATTGTCGCGGGTTTCGACTTGGATGCCGATGCCGCCGAATTCGCCGATCAGCTCCTCCTCGAATTCCGCGTTGTCCTTGGCCTCAAGAAACTCGGAATGAGGATCCAGTGACTCGATCATGCCATGCAGCGCATTGCGTGCCAGCTGGTCGTAGGCCGCTGATTTTCCATCGACGTAGCTTTCGTTAACCAACCGCATGACATCCTTCACATATCCAGCGGACCGGGAGAGTTCGCGTGATGGAAAGAGATTCCACGCTGCCGCCACCCTGAACCCCGTGACGGACAGCGCTACGCCGAGCGCAATGCCCGCCGCAAGGATGAGAATCCGTTTGAACATACCCCGAGTGTGGCATCGGATTTCGGTTTGTAAATGGGTTCATCGACTCCAGTCGCCGCAGCCGCTTCGCCGGAATTTATCGCCGTGTTTCGCCGCCAAGCCGATCGCGACGGGACAATGACATTTGCCGACTTCATGGCGCTGGCCCTCTATCATCCCGAAGTCGGTTACTACCGCCGTGCGCGCCAGAGAGTGGGGTATGCGCCGGACACCGATTTTTTCACGGCGAGCACCAGCGGAGCGATTTTTGGCGAACTCATCACCGCCGCCAGTTGCGCGCTGCTGGGCGACGACGATCCGCGCGATTTCACGTTTGTCGAGATCGGCGCCGAACCCGGCGCCGGGGTGCTTGCCGCGGTCAGCCATCCGTTTCTGAGTAGCCGCGTCGTGCAAGTGGGTGAGCCGCTCGAACTGTGCGGGCGCTGCGTGGTGTTTTCGAACGAACTTTTCGACGCCCAGCCATTTCACCGGTTTGTTTTTCGACGCCAAGCCTGGCATGAAATTGCAGTCGTACTGCGAGCCGACGAGCTGGCTGAGATTGAAATTCCTCTCGGAAAAGCGGTTTCCTTGCTGCCCGCGGCGGCTCCGGAGGGTTATGTAATCGACGCTCCTCTCGCCGCCACGGCTCTGATGGCGACGATTGCAGCGGAGCCTTGGACCGGCGTGCTCATTGCCGCTGATTACGGGAAAGCATGGCGCGAGCTGATTGAAGCGACCCCTGCCGGAACAGCTCGGGCGTATTTTCGACACACCCAGTCAAACGACCTGTTGGCGCGGCCCGGCGAACAGGATCTCACCTGTCATATTTGTTGGGACTGGCTGGTCGACGTGGTGGAGCGAAGCGGTTTTGGTTCGCCCAAGGTCGAATCGCAGGAAGCTTTTTTCGTCCGGCATGCGGCAAGCTTCATCGCACGCACGATCGCCGCCGAGGCGGCTCAATTCAGTCAGCGCAAGCTCGCTTTGCTTCAGCTCCTGCATCCGTCGCATTTGGGTCAAAAGTTCCAACTCCTCCACGCCGTCCGCCGCTGATTCGGCGATGAACCCGGCTGCTCTCCGACCTCCGGAGGGGGCGATTCTAGGCGGAGTCAAAATTGCCCTTGCTTCGCCTCGATCGCAGCCTTTACTCCCGACCCTTTAACCAACTCGAAACCATCATGGCCAGAATCTGTGCAATCACCGGTCGACGCCCCGTCAAGGGCTCGATCATCAACCGGAAGGGTCAGTCCAAGAAGAGCGGCGGCATCGGCACGCACGTGACGAGCATCACGAAGCGCAAATTCCGACCCAACCTACAGCGTATTCGCATCAAGACCCCCAATGGGGGGACGAAGCGCGTATGGGTGTCCGTCAAAGCCATTAAGGCTGGTTTGGTGGAAAAAGTTTAAGGTCCGTTTACTCTGGTTCCTTCGCCCGCGGTTTCCAACCGCGGGCTTTTTTGTTTCCCCTAGTTGAGTGCGTTTGAGCTTTAGCGGCGATCGTCCATGCACCAGTCTGATTCGGACCATGATCGAGTGAACCAGCGGGTGATCGAACTCCTCATCGAAAAACTGGGATGGCAAGCCGTGGTCGTCGCGGACGGCGAATCCGCCGTCGAAGTGGCCACCTTGGAACAGCTGGGACGCGGTACTCATGGATTGCCAAATGCCCGGGATGGACGGGCTTGAAGCCACTCGCTTAATCCGGACCAAGCTCCAGGGGCGTCCGCTACCGATCGTCGCGCTCACGGCCAATGCGATGAACGCCGACCGCGACGCCTGTGTTCTGGCCGGCATGGATGATTTTTTGGCCAAACCGGTGCGTCAGGAGGAATTGCAGTCCTGCTTGGAAAGATGGATCGCGACTGACAGTGTAGTGTGTAGTGAATGGAGAAAAAGATTAACCCATTCGCTCAAGGTCTGCTCTCCGCCTCATCTCCGAGTCAGAGACGAGCTGAATTTCTCCCGAGCTATTTGTAGTCGCGCCGCAAATTACTCGACAGAATGCCAAGTTCATCCCGGTATTTTGCGATCGTGCGCCGGGCGATGGTGATTCCTTTTTCCTGTAGTTTGGCGACGAGATCCTGATCGCTCGCCGGACTGGCTTTGTTTTCGATCGCGATGAGGTCGGCGATCATTTCTTTGACGCTCGTATTCGAGACAGCAGCGCCGCTTTCGGCCTGATAGCCCGGCGTAAAAAAATATTTGAAATCGAATACGCCGTGAGGCGTTTTGATGTATTTATTGGCCAGTGCGCGGCTGACGGTCGTTTCATGGACGCCGACCACATCGGCAATCCGAGTCATCGTAAGCGGCTTCAGATGCGAAAGGCCGTGCTCGAAAAAATCCCGTTGGGCGGTGATGATTTCCCGCGTGATGCGCTCGATCGTACGCTGCCGCTGATCGATGGAGTCGATGAGAAATTTACCCGAACGCATCCGCTCCCGGAGATAATCGCGCTCTTCCTTGGACAGGGTGCCTTTCGCGATCAGGTCCCGGTAGGTGCTCGAGATTCGCAGCCGGGGAATGTAGTCGCTGTTGAGATCGACCTTCCACTCGTCGCCGTCCTTTTCAACCGTCACATCAGGTACAACGACCCGATTGTTATCTTCCGCAAAGCGACGTCCCGGGGCGGGGTCAAGTTCGCCGATCTCCTCGATGGCTGATTGAACGTCATCCGCGTTGGCGCCAAGCTTGCGGGCGAGTTCCGGAATACGTCGGCGCGTCAGCAACTGGAAATGATCGCGGATCATTCGCGCCGCCAACCCATGCCCCCGTCCGGCGGCGGCGAGCTGCCCCAGGAGGCAATCAGCGAGGCTCAAGGCGCCAATGCCGGGCGGATCGAAAGTCTTCAACGCCCGCAGGGCGTCTTGGACCACCGCAAGTGGCAAGCCGGTCTGCAGTGCCACGTCCGATGGCGTTTGAGTGAGAAATCCACGATCATCGAGGCTGCCCACCAGATGTCGCATCGCGTCCACCACGGGAGGCGAAACGTCCGCCATTTCCGCCTGTTGCATCAGATGCTCCTGGAGCGACGTCTCGGTCACAAGAGAGTCGAAGAAGTGTTGGCGGCGATCGGCGTCCTCGGAGGTGAAAGGCTGGGTTCCACCCACGCTCGACAGATGGTCGCGCCAATCCTCGTCCATCTTGCCTAGGATCTCGAATTCTTTGTCCTTCGAGAAATCCATTTCCTCCCGAGGGTTCTCGCCCTCCAGGCCATCGCCTGACGCCGTCGGCTCCGCCGTGCTCGAATCGGCGACGTCAGAATCCCGGTCTGGAGAATTTTCCGATTCCGTGGGCTTATCGAGGCTCACGCCCTCCATCGGCAGTTCCTCAAGCGTCGGATTGCTCTGCAGCTCCTCCTGGATGACAGACCGCAGATCAAGCGCGGCTACTTGAAGAATCTTCAGCGAGTGCCTGAGTTGGGGCGCAAGGACCAGCGACTGGGTTTGTCGCTGGCGTAACTCGTGGCTAAAGCCGGGCCCGCTCATTGGGATGAAGAGGTCGGCGAATCATCTCAGATGGGAGGGCGTGAAGAAAGCGACGGGATCACGGGGTCTTTAACAGCAAAAATGTCTTTGAGATAAACGTCCAGCTTCTCGTTGGTCGGGCCGTAACGATCAGTGTAGGGAAACATTTCGAGATCGGTCAGCATGTCGTAGGCCGATTGGTGCCATTTTTGCGATCGCGCTGGAGCGCACGCTCGATGCTCGCTTCGAGCCGGGGCTCAATATCCGGACGCAGTTTCGCGAACTGCGGGATGGGCATAGTGAGAGTGTTACGGCGCGACTGCGCCCGATCGTCGGAGCGGAAAATATTCCGCCCGAGCAACAATTCGGTGAGGACGATGCCCAGTGGGAAGAGGTCGGCCCGCGCATCCGTGATCGCGTAGCTGGCCTGCTCGGGGGACAGGTATTCATCCTTGCCCGCGATCATCTTGCCTTCCTCATTGTAAATCAAGTCAAGCGCCTTCGCGATTCCGAAGTCGGTCAGTTTTACATCGCCTTCGAAGGCGATCAAAACGTTCTTCGGACCGATATCGCGGTGGACGATGTTGAGGTGCCGTCCGTCGCGATCGCACTTCACATGGGGATACGTGAGCCCGCGGGCAATACGCGAAACGATGAAAGCCGCCAAGTCGATCGGGATGGGGCGATTCAGTTTACGATGTTCGTCAAGGAACTGCTCCAGATTAACGCCGCGCACAAATTCCATCACCATGAAATACTGTCCGCCGACCTGGCCCAGATGGTAGGTCTGTACGATATTGGAGTGGATCAAATCCGCGACGAGACGTGCTTCGCCGATGAAGTTCTTTTGGAATTCTTCGATGGCGGAGTACTCTTCCCTGATCAATTTCACGGCACGACCTTGCGAAAGTTTCCCGCCCCGAGCTGATGGGCCTCATAAATCAGCCCCATGCCGCCCTCCGCCACCTTGCGCGTCATCTCATAGTGGAGTTCGTTGAAAATGTGTTTTAACGCGACCACCTCTTCGACAAAAGGCGGAGCGGGAACAGCTGGCAAGAAGCAATGCGAAAATGGCGCAGAATTTGCTGCACACCGATTTGACACCTCCCGGTGTGGTTCTAGTTTTCCGTCAGATGATCACTCTCACACCACGGGCAGCAAAACAGATGCGCTCCCTGCATGGTGAACTCAATGCGCCCGCAAAACGTCTCCGGATCCTCGTGGAGTCGGGCGGCTGTTCGGGCTTTCAGTACGGCATGTCCTTCGATGATCCGAAGCCCGACGATGCCCAATTCGAAAGTGAAGGGATCGCCATTTTGATGGATCCCGCCAGCCTCGCCTATATGGCAGGATCAGCCATCGACTTCGACGACGGCTTGCATGGCAAAGGTTTCGAGATCAAGAATCCGAATGCGCAGAGTACGTGCGGTTGCGGGAAGTCGTTTAACTGAAACCGTTCTTCGCACAACGCCCCTGACGTTGATGCAACTGCCCCGGTGAGCGGGTCCCGAAAACTGGGCCAGGTGAAGTGTTAGTCTTTGGCTTGGGTTGATGTGCTGACTGCGGTGGTGGTTGGCAATCCTAAGCGGAGGGACGGACCGGCTTGGCGGTCCAGACCGGAGCTTGGGATTGGTAAAGATTTCCCCGCGACGAAGCGTTGCGGAGAGAGATAGCCGAGCGAGCTGTGCGGCCGCGCGGCGTTGTAGTCCTGGCGGAAGTCTTCGATGACGACACGGGCCTCGGTCAGCGTCCAGAGTTGCTCGCGGTTCAGGCATTCGTCGCGGAAGCGGAAGTGGAACGATTCCACAAAGCCGTTCTCCCACGGGCTCGCCGGGGTGATGTAGATGGTCTTGATTTTCTGCTCTGCTCGCTAGCGCTGGAGTTCCTTGGCGATGAACTCCGGGCCGTTGTCGGACCGGATGAACTCGGGGGCGCCATGCTACGCGACCGCGGTCTGCACGAACTGGATCACGTCGGCCGAACCGATCTGGCGTTCCGGCCGCAGCCCATGCACTTCCTTGGTGTGCTCATCGAGCACGGTGAGCATGCGCAAGGCAC
>CANEVO010000033.1 GCA_947442255.1 Opitutia bacterium | reverse complement strand
TGCCGATAACGCTTCAGAAACTCGTCCCCGTATGAGGAAAGCACCCGCTCTTGAGAGTCCGCAACCGGCACACTCATGGTTGAAAATCAACTTCCAAAGACACGGCAGTCCATTCGTCCCATCGGTCGGATTCACCATTATTCCGTAAATCAGTAAGGCTACCAAAACGAGCCCTGCTCTTGCAATTCTTGGGGGTATAATTTTCACCGTTGAGCAGTTGTTGCGGACTCTGAGACAGCTATCAAGATGGGCCGCGAAGAATGCGAGAGCAGAATCGTAGTCTGAGGTGGCCCCCGAAAGCTAAGCCAGGTGGAGTGTTAGTCTTTGGCTTGGGTTGATGCACGATGCTCTTGCCGCCATCGGCTTCCCGCAAAACGCGGATCTTCTGTTCCGTCGTGTGTCTTTGGCCTTCAATGATCTGGGCTCCTTTTATGGCCGCAGACTAACATTACAAGTGGACCAGATTTCGGGGTCAGGTCAGTGGCGGGAATCAAATCCGCCAGCAGGCGGATGGCGGGCGTCGCCGGCCGGTTACTCGCCGACCAATTGCGCGCCTTCGAGCGCGAGCAGGCGCAACTTGGTCGAGATTCCACCCGGGCCGGAAAAGCCAGTCATCTTGCCGGTCGCGGCGACGATCCGGTGGCAGGGGATCAGGAGCGGCCACGGGTTGGCACCGAGCGCGGTGCCAACGGCGCGGCTCGCGGCCGGGGGCTGGCCCAGCACCGCGGCGATCTCCCCGTAGGTCGAGGTGCAGCCGGCCTTCACGGTCAGCGTGGCCTGGAGGACGGCGCGGTGAAATGCAGCCACGCGTTGAAAATCGAACCGCACATCGGCGAAGTCCTGGGCTTCACCCGACAGGTGGCGCTGGACACGCACAATGATGTCGTGGACCCACGCGGGAGGATCCGCCTCGGTGTCGCCACCGGAGCGCCGCTCCGGATCCGGGAGGAGAAAGCGGGTGAGACCGGCATCCGTCCAGGCAATGGCGCAGGTGCCGAGGGGCGTGGAGAACGTGGCGTGGGGCATCGCTTCGACTCGTTGGCTGGTACCTTGACGCCGTCACTTGGGGCGACGAGGCAAATCCACGATCGCGACCAAGCTCGCGCCCAATGACTGGCGGCGGCGTTGAAGGTTGCGTCGCGGAAGGCGAGCGTTTCGTGTCGCCCCGATTGCCCATGTCCAACCGGTTCTACACGGACTTTGACAGCGAAGCGCTCGGGGGGACCCGCAAGCGCGATTATCGCACGGCCTTCCAGGTGGATCGCGATCGGATCATCCACGCCCATGCGTTCCGGAAGCTGCAGTCGAAGACCCAGGTCTTCCTCTCGGGCGAATACGATTTCTACCGGACCCGGCTGACGCACTCGATGGAGGTCGCGCAGATCGGGCGTTCGATTTGCGGCTACCTGCTCGCCCGCGGCGCGCCGTTGCGGGGCAATTTCCACATCGACAGCGATTTGGTGGAGGCCGTCTGCCTCGCCCACGATCTGGGGCATCCACCGTTCGGTCATTCCGGCGAACGCACGCTGCAGGAGCTGATGGCGGGCTGGGGCGGGTTCGAAGGGAATGCGCAGACGCTGCATCTGCTCACCGAGATCCTCTACCAGAACGAGCAGGGAGTCCGCGGCATGGCCCCGACGCGCGCGCTGCTCGACGGCGTGCTGAAGTATAAGAAGCTGTACCGCGAGTTTCCGACGCCGCCGCGCCATCACTTCCTCTACGACCCACAGGAGCGGCACCGGGAATTCGTACTGGGGGGAGCCGAGATTCCGGCGGCGTTGCACGAGGGCGAGAAGCTCAATGCCTTCAAGAGCGTCGAGTGCCAGATCATGGATTGGGCGGACGATGCCGCGTATTCGCTCAACGACATCATTGACGGCGTCACGGCCGGGTTCCTGACGGTGGAACGGATCGAGGCATGGGCGGCGGGTGAGGCGATCGATGCCGAGCGCCAGCGCTGGCTCGATCAGTTGCTGCTCGCGATTCGCGGTGATCGACTCGAGGGCGAGTTCGCGCAGAAGGTCGGCCACTTCATCACGGCGTGCCGTTTGCGGGAGCGCACTAATTTCATGGCGGAGAAGTCGAACCGCTACCGGTTTAATCTCGTGGTGGCCCCGGCAGCGGAGCGCGAGGCCGCGTTCTACAAGAAGATGGCCAACGACATCATCTTCGAGAGCCCGCAGCTCCAGCAGATGGAACACAAGGCGCGGCGGGTGCTGTTCGATTTATGGGAATCGTGCTGGCGCAACTACGTCGACCAGGGGCCAAGGGTGATCCACATCCTGCCGCCGCGCGTCGGCCGGCTGATCGCGGCCGAGACGACGCCAGCCGGCAAGGCCCGTCAAATCTGTGACTGGCTCGCGGGCCTCACGGACGGGATGATCGTCCGGACGTACCAGCGTTTGTTCAACCCGGACTTTGGCAGCCTGCGGGATCTGAGTTAGGGCCGTTGGATTTGAAGCCTGGCGGAAACGCTCAACGCTTAGCGTCCAACTTTTAACGCTCCCGTAGCGCCGTGTCTCCGACCGGCGAAAAATTTATCGTGGTACGAACTTCGCCGGTTAGAGACCGGCGCTACGGGAAAATCCATTCCGCGTGGAACGTTGAAAGTTCAGCGTTGGCTCGAGATCGAAGATTTCCAATTCCGTTACCCGCATGCTCGTAGTCCCGCCTTCAGCCGGTTTGAGCTGGGGCTCGGCCGACCCTCGGAGGGCTCCGGTAGAATGGATGGGGGGATCGAACTCGGTGTGCTCGGTGCTCTCGGTGGTTAAGCTCCGAGCCCGGTTTGCATCGCTTGGCTTTTCCCTGCTCGACTTCTGTGCAGTGGCTGGGGGCGATGCCAATGGGGCGGGCCCGCGGTCGCTTGGAATCAACGAGTATCGATCTCAGGAAAGCGCGTGAGCCAGTTCAAGGGATCGGAGCGGGTGGGAATGAGGGAGCCGAAGATCAGGGTGTCACCCGTCCAGCCGTAGAGCACAAAAAATGGGAAGGCGTGGAGATTGCGACGGCGGAATTCCGGCACGACTGTCGACCCGGTGTGCACAAAATGCCCCGCACCGCTTGGCGAGGCCTTAATCGCGGCAATCGCCTCGTCGATTTCCGCCCGGAAGCGCACCGCCAGTCCCGCGGAAATCTCGGCATAGTCCGACTGGAATCTCCGCTGGTCCGCGGGAAACTCAGGGTGAAAGACGACCTTCATCGCACGGCGGTGCGATACTGGCCCTCCGTCAGACCGACCACCTGGCCGCCCGCGATGTCCTCGATCCGGCGAATGCCTTCACTGACGGCTCCAGTGAGCGGGACAGGGTCCACGACGCTTTCCACCAACCGGCGGGCCAGTTCGAGACGGTCCGCGGCCGGCAACTCCAAAGCGGTGCGAGAAAGTTCGGTGGAGAGCATGCCGACAATGTAAGGAGGCCGAGAATCCATGCAAGTGCCCGGTGCCCCCCAATGATGGGCAGAATTGCGGATTCAGGCGCAGGACGACGGACGGTGCAGGACGGACGGTGAAGGACGGACGGTGAAGGACGGACTGCAGACGACCGCCGGGAGGCGTAACCGCGCCACGGGTCGGGGGCGAGCCTCTCCCGTGGAGCCGAAGAGAATGACTCTGGCTATCGAAGGTGTGTCGGTCACTGCGCCAGCCGGCTCTCCATGTTGAGCCGCAGCGTTTCCAACTGGCTTTCGGGCGCCTGGAAGATGTCGAACGGAAACACCCGGTGCCGGAGCATCTCGTTGTACGCGGCCGAGCCGCTGAGCGAGTCGAGTTGCATGCCGGCGAGGTATTGCAGCCGCAGATTGCGGTCGCGGTTGATTTCGGCTCCTGCCAGCCAGGTGCGAAGATCCGCGTAACGACCGGCGTAGGTCGACAGCAGTTGCAGGGGCGTGCCGAGGGCGACGGGATTCAGCGACTGGACCACGCGCGCATGGTCCGGGCGCAGGAGGCGCTGCTGCAGGGCGGGCAGGTCCACCAACAAGGGCTTTTCCTGGCCCAGCATGACAGTGTCGTAGCCGTAGCCTTCATCGTCGTTGCCCCAGATCGTGCCCTCGGGAAAAACCGAGAAGAAGGTGGCGATCTCGCTCTGCACCACCGCGCGATCGGATTCGTAGAACGGCACCCATTGCGTGACCAGTCCGCCGGGATTCAGACGCGCGCGACAGAGCTCGAAGTATTCCTTCGAATAGAGGACGGCGGAGCCTTTGACCCACGGATGAATCGGATCGGAGGTGATGATGTCGAATTTCTCCGTGGTGGTCGCGATGAAGTGGCGGGCGTCATCATAGACGACCTCGACCCGCGGGCTCCGGAGGACGTCGTAGTTTTCCCGGCTGAAGAACTCCGCCACCACACGTGGGATGAGCGGTTCGATGTCGCAGATCACGATCCGCTCGATCGATGGGTGCACGATGAAGGTGCCGGCCGTGACGCCGGCGCCGCAGCCCACGATCAGCACGGACTTGGGATTGGGGTGCAGGAGGGCGGGGATGTGCCCGAGCATGCGTTGGAGGCGCATGTCCTTCTCGAGACTCGAGGCCTCGGTCTTGCCGGCGACGTGGAAGAAACGGGAGCCGTCGGGGGTCTCGGAGACTGCGACCGAGGAGTTCATGCCCTCGCCGAAGAAAAGGGACTTGGACCCATAGTCGGTGGTGGCGATCTGGCGGCCGTAGGCGACGAGCTCCCAGGGAATCCGCGGCAGCTGCAGGCTGACCAACATGACTGCGATCACCGCAATTCCCGCCATCAGAGAACCCGTGGCTCCGCGGGGGCGATACACAATCAGTGCGCTCACGAGCGAAAGGACGATCAAGGCCACCTGCGCGTGCTGCGTGCCCAGCGCCGGGATGAGCAGCATGCTGGCCAGCACGGCCCCGCCGATGGCGCCGAGGGTGTTGGCGGCATAGGCCTGGCCGACACTCCGGGCGGCATCGCCACCGGGGCTGGTGGTGGCGGCAAGCGCGAGCGGAAAACTCGCGCCCCACAGCACGGCCGCCGGCAGGATGGCCCAGGCACAACGGAGGAGGTCGCCGCGGAACTTCATCCAGGGATTCGCCAGCTCGAGTTCGGTCATGGTCCAGAACGGCAGTGACAACGCGATCGCGTACGCCGCCCAGGCGATCGTGGCGACCTGCAGGACCTGGCAGCATGCGAGGGCGAGACGGGGACGGCGGATGCGCTGGCTTAGCGCGGCGCCGGTGCTGCTGCCCAAACCGAGGCCCGTGAGAAAGACCGCCAGGATGATCGAGAACGTGTACACGGTCGCGCCCAGCAGGAGGGAAAGGTTCCGCGCCCAGATGACCTCCGACGCCAGCGCACAGAACCCGGAGATTCCGATCGAAAGCAGAACCGGGCCCGACGTCTGCGACCGCCCCGGAGCGGGCGCCGGCGCCACCTCGGGGGTTGGGACCGGTTGATACGGCGCGAACCGCGCGATCATCAAGGCGAGGAGCGCGACGATGACGTTGAGCGCCACGGCGCAATAGGTGGCCGTCATCACGTCGTGGAGACGAAGCAGGTAGAAGCCCGCGAGCAGGCAGCCCACGACGGCACCGACGGTGTTGCCGCCGTAGAAGTACCCGAGCCACGACACGCCGCGGGGGGTGGTCTCGACGCCGCGCGCAATCGCCGGAAGCGTTGCGCCCATCAACACGGTTGGCGGGAGCAGGCAGCCCGCACAGATCAGGGCCCGAAGGAGAATCCCCGGCATCCCGTGGCCGAGCATACTGGTATAGAGATGTCCGGCGATCGGCACGGCGATCGCCACCCCGAGTGCGGCCAGTGCGATGCCCAACTCGAGCACGGCGTAAACCCGCAGCGGGTGATAGCGGGCCGACACCAACCGGGGCAGCGCGAGGCTGCCGAGACACATGCCGCCCATGAAGGTCCCGAGCAGGACGGCCAGCGACACCGCCGACGATCCGATGACGAGCTGGAGAAGTTGGAACCAGACGATCTCGTAGATCAGCGCGGCGCATCCGCTCCCGATGAAAAGCAGCAGCAGGAAGGGCAGGTGCCCGGCGACCGAGCGGGAGGACTGGACCGGTGGGGCGGAAACGGAATTCATGCCGTCAGGCGAGTGGGAAAGGGGACGAACCAGCCGGGTGGCGGACCCGCAGGGAGTGCTGCCGGCCACGGCCAGGAGTCGAAGCTTGTGGGGGCGGCATCGCGGGCGTTCGAACATATAATGCCATGGCACACCTGACGCGCCCGGTCGGCGGCGGTTGCGGGCGATGTCCAGTCGAGGGACGCCGCCGGGAGTTTTCCAATGGCCCGCTTCCTTTCCAGATCGACCGGCGGCGGGGCTCGGTCGCTTGAAACCGCGCGCCACCTGCCTTGGTTTGGCTTGTGCAAACTGAACTTTGCGTGGCTAATCGCCCGCACGCGATGAAGGCAAAACCCTGTGCGTGGCTGGTGTGTCTTTCCCTCCTCGTTGGCGTGGCGCCACGACTCGTCGGCGCCGAGGAGTCCGCGGTGGCCGAGGCCCGGCTGCTCGGCCAAATCCGCCAGCTCACCTTCGAGGGGCGGAGGAGTGGTGAGGGCTATTTTTCGCCGGACGGCAAAGCGCTCGTGTTCCAAAGCGAGCGCGAGGCCGGCAATCCGTTTTATCAGATCTATCTTCTCGACCTCGAATCGGGTGACACGAGCCGCGTTTCTCCTGGCGCGGGCAAGACCACCTGCGCCTTCATCCGACCCGGCACCGACGAGGTGCTCTTTGCCTCCACGCATCACGATCCCGAAGCGGCGGCCAAGCAGAAGGCCGAGTTGGAGATGCGCGCTTCCGGCAAGGAGCGGCGCTATTCGTGGGACTATGACGAGACGATGGATATTTTCGCCGCGCGGCGCGACGGCACCGGGCTGCGCCGGCTGACCTCGAGCCGCGGCTACGATGCGGAGGGCGCCTACTCTCCGGACGGGAAGCTGATCGTGTTCTGTTCGCTCCGCAGTGCGTTCGAGCAGGGCGCGCTTTCGGCGGAGGATCAGAAGCGGCTCGAACTCGATCCCGCGTGGTTCGGGGAAATCTATGTGATGAACGCCGACGGAACCAATCAGCGGCGGCTGACCCACACTCCGGGCTACGACGGCGGACCATTTTTTTCGCCTGATGGCGAGCGCATCATCTGGCGCCGATTCGACGACACGGGTGCGGTGGCGGACGTTTTCACCATGAAGCTGGATGGATCGGACGTGCGGCGGCTGACGCAGTTCGGCTCGATGTCATGGGCGCCGTATTTTCATCCCTCCGGGGCGTATGCGATTTTCGCCTCGAACAAACTCGGGTTCGGCAACTTCGAGCTCTACCTCGTGGATTCGGCCGGCCAGCGCGAACCCGTGCGGGTGACGCACACCGATGGGTTCGACGGGCTCCCGGTGTTCTCGCCGGACGGGAAGAAACTCTGCTGGACCTCCAACCGCACCGCGGACAAGGCCTCTCAACTTTTCCTGGCCAACTGGGATCACGCCGCCGCGCTCGCCGCGTTGCAGGCCGCCCCGGGGGCCACCGCCCCGTCGAAGGTCACGGCGTCGCCCACGGCCGGCGCCGGCCTGCTCACCGCGGCCATTGCGGCGGACGACCTCCAGGCGCACGTCACCCATCTGGCTTCGGATGCGCTGGAGGGCCGGCTGGTCGGATCCGAGGGCAGTCGGCTCGCGGCGGACTATATTGCGGCCCGGTTGAACGACGCGGGCCTGACCCCGATGGGCGAGAACGGGAGCTTCTTCCAGAATTTCGAGTTCAACTCCGGGGTGCGGATGGTCGCGGGAGCCAATCGCCTCCGGTTGAGCGCCGGCGCGGGCGCGGCGCCGCAGGAGTTTGCGCCGGACCAGGACTTTCGACCGCTCTCGTTTTCCGACAACGGCGATCTCGAGGGCGAGGTGGTCTTCGCGGGCTACGGCCTGACGGTGCCGGGCAAGCTGGGCGAGGGCTACGACTCGTACGCGGGTCTCGACGTGAAGGACAAGATCGTCCTCGTCCTGCGCTACGTGCCGGAAGCCGTGGAACCGAAGCGCCGCGCCGAACTCAACCGCTACGCCGGGTTGCGTTACAAGGCGATGATCGCGCGGTCGCATGGCGCGAAGGCGCTGCTGGTGGTGACGGGACCGAATTCGCCGAACGCGGGAGAACTGGTGGCGTTGACGATGGATTCGATCCTGGCGGGTTCGAACATCGTGGCCGCTTCAATCAGCGGTCGGGTCGCGGATGCGCTGCTCGCCGCGACCGGAAAAAATCTCAAGACGCTCCAATCGGACCTCGATCAAGAGAATCCCCACGCTGCCGACGTGCGCTTTGCGGTGCCGAATGTCCGGATCGAGCTGACGTCGCGCGTCGAACGGATTAAGAAGACGGATCGAAACGTGGTGGCGGTCATTCCACCGGCGAACGGCGGCGCGGCTCCGGTCGAGTACGTGATGCTGGGCGCCCACTATGATCACCTGGGCCGCGGCGAAACCGGCGGTTTTGGGATCAAGGGCGAGGAGAACCAGATTCACAATGGCGCCGACGACAATGCCTCGGGCGTCGCCGCGATGCTGGAGCTGGCCGCCGCGCTGGCACAGGATCGGCGGGAACGTCCGGCGGACTTTTCCCGAGGCGTCATCTTCAGTTTCTGGTCAGGCGAGGAACTCGGCCTGGTCGGCTCAACTCATTTCGCGGAAAAGCCGCTGACTCCGTTGCCGGGGGTGAGCGCCTACCTCAATTTCGACATGGTGGGCCGGCTGCGCGAAAACAAGCTGACGTTGCAGGGAGTGGGGTCCTCCACCGCGTGGAAAAAACTTATCGAACGGCGGAATGTGGCGGCGGGTTTCAACCTCACCCTGCAGGACGATCCCTATCTGCCGACGGACACGACGCCCTTCTATCCCAAGGGCATTCCGGTTCTGGCGTTCTTCACCGGCAGTCACGAAAACTATCATCGTCCGGCGGACGACACGGACACGTTGAACTACGAAGGCCTTGAGCGAATCGGACGTTTCGCGCGGCAGCTCACGCTGGATCTAGCGAAGGACGGACCGCGGATCGACTACGCGAAAGTGGAGCGGACGGCGGGGAATGCGGGCAGCCGCGACACGGTGCGGGCGTACCTCGGGACGATTCCCGACTACGCCTCTGATCTGGCAGGGGTGAAACTGACCGGCGCGCGCGGCGGCAGTCCGGCCGACAAGGCGGGGCTGAAGGCCGGCGACGTCATCGTGGAATTTGCCGGGCAGAAGATCGCGAACATCTACGACTACACCTATGCGCTCGACGCCGTGAAAATCGGGGAGCCCGTGAAGGTGGCAGTGATGCGGGACGGTCGTCGCCTCGAGGTTTCGATTGTGCCCGAAGCCCGGCGCTAGAGCGGGTTTAAAAATGCTGTAGCCAGCCGGGTGTGGACGAGCCCGCCCCTAACCGCACTTCGTAGGGGCGCGCCTCGTTGCGCGCCCACGACGTCTTAAAGCCCGCGCTTCTGCAGCAGGGCGCTGAGCTCGCGGACGAAGGCCTGGCCGTCGGTCGCACTGGGCCGGTAGCCGGGCTTGCTTACCTCGGTGAATCCCGGGCGACCGTATTGATCGACAATCCACTTGCCGGTCACGCCATCCGAGAACGTGACTGTGCCGCTGGCGAGTGCGCTGGGAATGAGAGTGACGGCGTCAACGGAAACGCGGACGGTGGCGGCGACTTCCTCCTTGAGGTCCTCGAAGCCCTCCTCGGCTCCGTCGTCGCCTTCCGCGCCGGCGTGGGGGTCGCCCGCCAGACCGAGCTTTTCCTTGGCCTTCTCAATGAAGCCCTGCTTCTCCGGCGTCGCCGCGCGGGCGGAGGCCTCGGGCGCGGGTTGCGCCTTGGTGACGTCGCTGGTGTCGAGCTTCGGCGCCGCGTCCTTGATGTCGAGATTCAGGTCGTCGACCAGGAAGCGCACATCCCGATACGTCATCGAAAGCTGAAACTGCTCGATGAGTTTCTTCTGGATCGTGGACAGGCCGTCGCCGTCGCCCACCCAGGCGGCGACGATCTTCTTCTGCTCGGGCGTAAGACTCATGCGGAGAAAAGTGGATAAACAATCCGAGCTTGGCAACTTATGGCCCGCCGGGTTCTGCGCCGGTCAATTCTGCCAGTCCCCCGTTCGCCGGGCGCTCGTGGCTACGCCGGAGAGGCGGCACGAATTTCGGGCAGGCCAGAAAGAGTGAAGCCGGCCTGGCTACTTCGAGAGCTGCACCTTGAGGAACTCGACGCTGCCCCGGCTGGAGGCGTCCTGTTCCATCATGTTGTCCACGGCCTTGCAGGCGTGGATTACGGTGCCGTGATCGCGGCCACCAAAAGCGTCGCCGATTTCCTGGAGCGAGTGCTTGGTCAGGTTCCGGGCGAGGTACATCGCGATCTGGCGCGGGATGGCGATGTTGTTCGGCCGGCGCTTGCTCGTCATGTCGCTGTGCCGAATCTGATAGTGGTCCGCCACGCGCTTCTGAATCGTCTCAATCGTGAGGACGTTCTGCGCCTGCTCCATCAGCACGTCGTGCAGCAGGCGTTCGGCGGTTGCCAGCTCGAGCGGTTTGCTGGTGAGGGCGGAGTAACTGGCCACCTTGAGCAGCGCGCCTTCGAGGCGGCGGATGTTCTTGGTGATGTTCTGCGCGATGAAATTGAGAATCGAGTCGGGCAGGTTGCAGTTCAGGGTCTGCGATTTCGTCCGCAGGATGGCGAGCCGGGTCTCGAAATCGGGCGCTTGGATGTCGGCGGGCAGGCCCCATTCGAAGCGCGACACGAGCCGCGACTCGAGCTTCTGGATCTCGCTCGCACGGCGATCGCTGGTCAGGGCGATCTGCTTCCCGGATTCGAAGAGGTCGTTGAACGTGTGGAAGAACTCCTCCTGGATGCGCTCCTTGCCGGCGAGAAACTGCACGTCGTCGAGCAGGAGAACGTCGGCATGCCGGTAGCGCTGTCGGAATTTGGTCAGGCTGTTTTCCTGGAGGGCCTGGATGAACTCGTTGGTGAATTTTTCCGTCGAGAGGTAGGCCACGCGCGCGTCCGGGTTTTGCCGGAGAATCGCATGGCCAATGGCATGCATCAGGTGCGTCTTGCCCAGGCCGGTTTCGCCGTAGAGGAAGAGCGGGTTGTAGGCCTGCGCGGGCGCCTGCGCCACCGCCAGCGAGGCGGCGTGCGCCATCTGGTTGTTGGAGCCGACGACGAAATTCTCGAACGTGTTGCGCGGATTGAGCGTGCCGACGGGAGGACCGTCGTACCGGGCTGTCCGACGGGTGGTCGTGGCCTTCGGGCGGCCGACGGTCGTCGCCGACGGGCTCTCGGCGCGGGCCGCAGTGCCATTGCTGCCATGCTGGTGACGAGCGGCGGCGTCGGTCTTGCGCAGGGTCACATTGACCATCCGGCCGGCGGTGAGCCGCAGTCGCTGCGTGATCAGATCGAGGTAATTGTCCTGGATCCAAATGGCCGCGAAATCGTTCGAAACGCCGAGCACCATCGAGTCGCCGGTGGTTTCCAGACACACCACGGGCTCGAACCACATCTGGAACACTTCTTCCGGAAAGAGTGACTTGAAGTCACATTTAACCGTTTCCCAGAGACTGGGCGCTAGCGACGTAGAGGGCATGGACGAATCGGACAAGGGCAGGTTTATTCACAATGCTCTCCTGCGCCGTCTCTCGACACGCCGATCAGGCCAAACTTGCGTCGTCTCGCGGTAGTAAAAATTGAGCTGCTGCCACCGGGAAAAACAGGAAGCGGAATGAATAATTTAAGTCGTTGGTGGCCAGTTAATACTGGGCTTTGCTACTGCGGGCGCCGCGAAGCGGAGCGAGATGGACATGAGAAGGAACAGCCGGAAGGCGTCGAACGAATGGGCGAGAGCGCAGTAACTGTGAACCCAAAAATCATTTCAAGGCCAACTTTCCCACAACTTGTTCACACGCGCGTGGGCATAAGTTCTGTAATTTTTTAGTTGCCAGATTTTCACTAGCTGGACCGGAGATTTTCCGTGTCAGCCTATCGTATCAGTCCCGCTGTTACATCAGTTCTTACCCGGCTTCCGCAGCCGGCCGCGGGGCCCTTGTCACCCGGCCGTTCGAAGTCTGTCTTTGACTTCGAATGCGGCGGTCCGCGGGTGCTCGATCCGTTTAAGTTAAAGTGAGGCAGCTTGAGGTCGTGAGCGCGCTCGAGGCACGCCCCTGAGAATTCCCGGATGGGGGCGCTCCGAAACGCGGGCCGGGGCGGTGCTCGTCCAGGCCCGACGGCGCCGGAATCTATTGATTCGTTTTAGCCCGCGATCGGCGACGGCTCGGTCCATTTCCCGTGCTCCTTGATCAGGGCGATGAGCCGGGCATCGGCGTCGGCTTCCGGGATGTTGTACTGCACGCAGGACTTGCCGACGTAGAGATTGATCTTGCCGGGCGCGCCGCCGACGTAGCCGAAGTCGGCATCGGCCATCTCGCCGGGGCCGTTCACGATGCATCCCATGATCGCTAGCTTGAGTCCCTTGAGATGGCCGGTCTGCGCGCGAATCCGCTGCGTGGTGGTCTGCAGATCGAAGAGCGTCCGTCCGCAGCTTGGACAGGCGACGAACTCGGTCTTCGAGATGCGCGCGCCGGCGCCCTGCAGGACGTTGTAGGCCAGTCGCGTGGCGCGGACGGCGTCCGCCTCGGTCTCGACGCTGACGAGATCCCCGATCCCGTCGCAGAGGAGCGAGCCGGTCAGGAACGACGCCTCGAGCAGCTTCGAAAGAAAACCGGGCTCGGCGCGCAGGGCCGTGGAGGCGGTGTTGCGAATCCAGATCGGCGCCGACAGGCCCAGCTCCCGCAACCGCTCCGCCAGCTGGCGGTAGCCGCCGATGGCATGGCCCGCGCTTGCCGGTGTCCGGGCCAGGGTGAAAATCAGGCCGCCGGGACCCGCGGTGCGGAGAGCCGGAGCGAGGCCCGGGAGGTCATCCGGCATGATCTCCGCGGCGAGGACGAAGCCGAGGTCGCGCGCGAGGCCGGCGAAATCCGCGAGCGGGCCGGCCTCGTCGCGGCCGAACGGACGGAGCAGCACCGTGCCCGGGCGGAGCGACGCCGCGTGCACCCGCAGATCGGCCGCCGCGACTTCCGAACCGAGTTCCAGCACGTACGTCGCGGCCGCGAGCGCCGGCAGCGCGGCGATGGAGTCGGCCGTATCCAAGGTGACCAGTACACCCTCGGCCGGCGTGTCCGGGAGTCGCGGTGCCGCCAGGGCCGGGAGCAGTGCGGGCACCGCTGCCGGCTTCCCCGCCCGCACGATCACGCGGGGCACCTGGTCACCGCCCACGGCGACGCTGGCGCCGGCGAGCTGAACCGGCGAGGTGGGGCGGCGATTGTAGTGATAGGGATCGATCGCGTCCGTTGCGGGCCCGCTGGCCGCAGCCTGCCACGCTGCCGTGGCCTTGTCCGCGATCGCCCGCGCGACGGGAATCTCGTACACGCTGTCCTCCGTCAGCGACACCCGGATGGTGTCGCCCAGGCCATCGAGCAGGAGGGATCCGATGCCGATCGCGCCCTTGATCCGGCCATCCTCGCCGTCGCCCGCCTCGGTCACGCCGAGGTGGAGCGGGTAGTGCATCTGCTCCGCCGCCATCCGCTCGACGAGCAGGCGGTACGCCTGGATCATCACCTTGGGATTCGATGACTTCATCGAGAGGATGATGGCGTGATAGGAATGGGATTCCGCGATCCGGAGGAACTCCAGCGCGCTCTCGACCATGCCGAGCGGCGTGTCGCCGTAACGGTTCATGATCCGATCGCTGAGCGAACCGTGGTTGGTGCCGATCCGCATCGCGCGGCCGAGGGTCTGGCAGCGCTTCACCAGCGGCGAAAACGCCTCATGCAGCCGGCCCAGCTCCGTGTCGTAGTCGGAATCCGAGTACTCCCGGACGGCAAATTTCTTTTTGTCCGCGTAGTTGCCCGGGTTCACGCGGACCTTTTCCACGTACTCGACCGCCTCCATCGCGGCGCTCGGGAGGAAGTGGATGTCGGCCACGATCGGAATCGCGCCGAAGCCGGCGGCGGTGAACTGCGTGCGAATCTTCTTCAGGCAGCGGGCCGCGGCGACATTGGGCGCGGTGATGCGGACGATCTCGCAGCCGACCTCGGCGAGGGCAATCGACTGGCGGACCGTGGCGGCGACATCCTGCGTGTCGCTCGTCGTCATCGATTGCAGCCGGATCGGGTTGGCCCCGCCGACGCCGACGTGGCCGACCAAGACCTCCGGGGTCGGCCGGCGGACAGTGTGAAAACGCGAGGCGCAGTAGGACATGAAAGCGGCGCGGGCGGGAGGGCGGACCTGTCGGGCCCGACGGACCGGGCGGTTACTTTTCGCTTTGCGCCGGGGCCGGCGTCTCGAGCCGCTCGGTTCGGGCGTCCCGGATGCGGCGAACGTCAAAGACGCTCACGTAAAGCATCATCGAGAACAGCAGCACGAGAAACACGCTCTGGGCGGTCATGATGAAGTTCACCGGGAGCGGGCGGCCGCGGAGCCGGCCGATGGTCGCGAAGAGCATCTGGCCGCCGTCGAGGACGGGGACCGGCAGGAGATTCATGACCGCGAGGTTCACGTTGACCAGGATGGTGAACCACAGGGCGAAGGGCAGGCCGGCGCGGGACACGTCCACGAAGTTGCTGATGATGCCGATCGGTCCGCTGAGGTGGGACAGGCCGATGTCGGAGCGCGGATTGATTAGGGCGCCCAGCGTCCGGAGCGTGGTGCTGAGGCTCCGGCCGATCTGCGCGAACGGCGTGGGATGCGCGTAAATGACGCCGTCCCGAAGGGACAGGCCGAGTGCCGTGATCTTGGCGTCCTTGGGCAGGCTGAGATCGAAGGTCACGCGCTCGGCGCCCCGTCGCACGGCCAAGCTGACGGGACGATCCACGATCTGGCGCACGGCCTCGCTCAACCGCATGCGCGTGAGCACGGGTTTGCCGTCGACCGCGACGATTTGATCGTCGGGCTTGAGCCCCGCCTGGGCGGCCACGGATCCCTCAGTCACGGCCCCGATCACCAGCTTGGCCTCGGGCACGAAGCCAATCATGCGGAGCTTCTCGCTGCTGCTCAGGATCGGCTGGATGGGCAGCTCAATGGTCTCCGAGCCGCGTTCGATCCGGAAGATGGTCTCGCGTTCGCCGCCGCTCGTCCAACCGCTGCTGAGGGCGAGCCGCTCGACGATGTCGTTGAAGGTCGCGACCAGGCTGCCGTCAACGCCCACGATCTTGTCGCCGGGCTTGAGCCCCGCCTTGCTGGCCGGACTCGGCACCGCGATGCCGTCGGTATTCGGAAGGGTCGGCAGGACCTCTGCGACCGTCGTGGAGGACATCTCGCTGGCGACGGGCTGGCCGATCACCCAGACGATGCAGGCGAGCGCGAAGGCGAAGAGGATGTTGAACGTCGCGCCGGCAACGAAGACGAGCATCCGCGTCCTGTAGCTGACCGGAGGCAGCTTCGAGACTTCCGCGGTGCTTTCGCCCTCGATCGGGCCGAGGTCCGCCAGCTGGGGCAGCAGCACGTAGCCGCCGAGCGGTAACCACGAGATGCGATAGTCGACGCCGTCCTTGCCGCGGTGGGACCAGATGGCCGGCCCGAAGCCGATCGAGAAACGCTCGACGTGCACGCCCCGCCTCCGGGCGGCGAGGAAGTGCCCCAGTTCATGGACGAAGATCGATCCGCCGAAGAGTAGGACGACCATGAAGACGGCCCAAAGATTCGAGAACAGCGAGCTGAGGAGATCGGAAGGCACGTCAGGAAACGGAGGAGTTAAGCGACTGTGGCGATGTGACCGGCTGCCACTTGGCGCGCCTCGGCATCGAGGGCGAGGACAGCGGGCAAATCAGCGGGCTCAAAGTTTTTGATGTTACCCAGAGTCTGTTCGACCACGCGGGGAATCGCAAGAAAGGGAATCCGGCCGGCCAGGAAGGCTTCCACCGCCAGTTCGTTAGCGGCGTTGTAGATGGCGGGGGCGATGCCGCCGGCCACCATCGTTTCCCGGGCCAGGCGCAGCATCGGAAACCGGCCTTCATCCACGGGGGCGAACTCGAGCCCGAGGGCGCGGGAGAAATCGAGCGCTGTCTCGACTCCCGGCGCGCGCCGCGGATGCAGCAGGGCGTGCTGGATGGGGAACGTCATCGAAGGCGGGCTCAACTGCGCGAGCATCGTCCCATCGGTGAACTCGACCAGGCAGTGGACGATGCTTTGCGGATGGATGACCGCGGTGCATTGGGTCGCCTCGAGGCCGAACAGGCATTGGGCCTCGATGAGTTCGAGGCCTTTGTTCGCGAGGGTCGCCGAATCGACCGTGATCTTCGGGCCCATTGCCCAGTTGGGATGCTTCAACGCATCGGCCGGCGTGATGCTGGCGAAACGATCCAGCGGCCAGTCGCGAAACGCCCCGCCGCTCGCCGTCAGGACGATGCGCCGGACGCCGGCCTGCGGATGGCCCTCGAGGCACTGGAAGACGGCGTTGTGCTCGCTGTCGACGGGCAGGAGCTTGGCGCCGTGCCGCTTGGCCGCGGCCATGATGAACTTGCCGGCGAGCACGAGGATCTCCTTCGACGCCAGGGCCAGGTCCTTGCCCGCGGTGAGCGCGGCCAGGGCCGGTTCGAGGCCGGTCGTGCCCACGACGGCCACCAGGACGATGTCGGCCGCCGGGAGCCGGGCGAGGTCGATCAGCCCGGTGAGGCCGCCGACGATCCGGCTGCCTGGAAGGAAAGCTTCCGAGTGCGCCCGGGCTTCGGCGAATGCGGCCTCGTCGTGCAGTCCGATGTGGGTGACGCCGAACTGGCGGGCGATGGTCGCGAGTCTTTGCCAGTTGGAGCGGGCGGCAATGCCGACGAGTTCGAGCTTGTCGGGATGCGCCGCGATGACGCGCAGCGTGCTTTCGCCGATGGAACCGGTCGCGCCGAGGAGGACGACGCGTTTGCGGGTGGCAGTGGAGGGAGCAGGCACGAAAGGGCTCAGTTATGCGCGACTTCGCCGCGCACCCGCAAGCATGGGGTTGCGGGTCGGCCGGGACTGCGTGGGTAAGCCGGGATTGGCCGCGGCCGGCTTACGGCAGCCGGAAAAACAGATACCCGACCGGTGCGACCAGGATCAGGCTGTCGCTCATGTCGAAGAAACCCCCGAGACCGGGCAGGGCGCCGCCGGAGTCCTTCCGGTTGGCGCGACGCTTGAGGATCGATTCAACCAGATCGGCCGCGATGCCGATCAGCGCGATCGGAATCGCCAGCAGGGCGGCGACCACGGGCGTGAGGTGAGGGGGAAAGACGTCCCGCGCCAGCCAGGCAATCGAGGCCGCCACGCTGGCGGAAACGACGACGCCTCCGATGGCGCCTTCCCAGGTTTTCTTGGGACTGATGACCGGCGACATCTTGTGCCGGCCGAAGGCCATGCCGGACAGGAGCGCGCCGACGTCGCAGAACTTGGTCGTCGCGACGAGCCAGAGGCAAAGCAGCAGGCGTCCATCGGCGGTGATCGTGTCGCCGGGCAGCGGGGTCACGATCCGCACGAGGTATTGCAGCAGCAGCGAGACGTAAACAAGGCCGAAGACGCTCGAGGCCAGCGTCTCCATCCGGTTCTCCGGTGTCCGTTCGCCGAGGATACGAAGGGCGAACGCGACGGTCGCCAGCGGCAGGAGCACGTGGATCGGAAACGGAAAGTGCACTGCCAACGCTGGCGCGAGGGTGATGAGTCCGCCGAAAACCAGCCCGAGCTTGAGGAACGGACGGTAGCCGGAGGCGCGCAGCAGGTGATAGAACTCCGCGAGTGTGAGGACCGAGATCAGTCCGATGAGGATCAGCGCGCCGGCGGTGCGCAGAAACCACAGGGCGGAGCCGACGATGGCCCAGAGCAGAATCGTGCTGAAGATGCGTTTGCCCATGAGTCGGATCCGGCGTGCAAACTAACGACCCGGCGCCGGCGCCCCGGGGCGCGGCCCACCGGCGGGGAGCCCGGCCGTCATTTCGCCGCGGCCTTGGCCGGGTTGGACAACTGCTCGCTGGTGAGCCCGAAGCGGCGCTCCCGGCGATTGAAGTCCGCGATCGCGGCGGCGAGATCCGTCTTCGTGAAATCCGGCCAGAGCACGGGGGTGAAAACGAATTCGGCGTAGGCGGCCTGCAGGAGCAGGAAGTTGCTGATCCGGGTTTCGCCGGAGGTGCGAATCACCAAATCGGGCTCGGGCATGTCACCGGTGTACAGATACCGGCTGAACGTGGCCCAGGAGCTGTCGTTGAGCTTCTCCTTGCCGGCGGCGACGGCGGCGGCGTAGGCACGGGCGGCATCCACGACTTCCGTGCGCGCGCCGTAGTTCAACGCGAGCACCAGCGTGTAATCGGTGAAGTGCTTCGTTTCCTCGATTGTCGTGCGCAGCACGCTTTGGACGCCGGCGGGAAGCTCTTCCGTGTGGCCGATGGTGCGGAGCCGGACCCGATCGCGGACGAAGGTATCGAGTTCCTTCTTCAGGTAGTATTCGAGCAGGCCCATCAGGGCCTGGACCTCTTCCGGCGGCCGCTTCCAATTCTCGATCGAGAAGGCGTACAACGTCAGCATCCGGACCCCGAGGTCGCGGGCGGCGAACGTGGTGGTCCGGACCGCTTCGACCCCGCGCCGATGCCCCTCAATCCGCGGCAGGCCGCGATTTTTCGCCCAGCGCCCGTTGCCATCCATGATGATCGCAACGTGCTGCGGGACGGTTTCAGGGCGGGCGGACATGCGGTGGGCCGAAGGGTAGGGTGCTGGCGGCGGAGTTGACAAGCCCGCCCATTTTTCGGCGGCGCCGGAAAATGGATTTGGCTTCGCGGGGCCAAAGCAGTCGTTTGACCCGGCTGGTTGGCGCGGCACGGTGAGCCCATGAGCCTGCCATTAACTGCCACCAAGATTAAAGCTGCCTGCGCCAAGTTGCCCGGGTGGAAAGTGAAGGGCAACGCGCTGACCAAGACCTTCACGTTCGCCACCTTTCGCGAGGCCCTCGCCTTCATGGTGTGCGCCGGCTTCGAGGCCGAGGAGATGAATCATCACCCCGAGTGGACCAACGTGTATAACCGCGTCGCCGTCCGGCTCAGCACCCACGATGCGGGCGGCCGCATCACGGCGAAGGATGTGAAACTCGCCCGCCGCCTGCAGGCGGTTTCGTGGGTGGGGTGACGACGAGTCTAGAGCGGCTTAAGAAATACCGTCGCCCGCCGGGCGTGGACGAACCCTGCCCCTACCCGCAATTCGCAGGGGCGCGCCTCGTGCGCGCCCACGACGTCTCATCGGCTACACTTTAACTTAAACGGCTCTAGAACAACCGCAGGAACGATCGCGGCCCCAAATCCACGAACACTGCGGCGCCCGCGAGATTGCGTTGCCAGCGGCCGTGCTGATCGAAGACGCCGATCGGCGAACCGGATCCGGCCAGCGGCACATAGTATTCCCGTCGCTCGGAATCGAAGGCGAGGGAGGCACCGACCTCGCGGTCGAGGGTAATGGTGCCTTGCTCGCGGCCGTCGAGATCGTAGGCCGCGATTCGGGCCGGCGACGCCGGGGAGAGGACCAACAGTCGTTCCTGGATCGGATCGTAGGCGATCCCGGTCGGCGGGAGCGGCGCGGAAACGAGCCGGAGAGTTTGGACTCGTTCGCCGAGTCGGTTCAGCTCCAGCAAGGCCGGCTCGCCCGGCAGCAGGAGGAAAATGTGTCCATTGCGCGGTCGCACGGCGAGATCGCCGCCGGGGCCGTCGGGAAGAGCGTGGACCACGAACGCGCGCTTCACCGCGCGGGCCGGACGATCGACCACGAGGATTCGATTGCCCGGGGCCAGGCGCAGGAACAAGTGATCGGTGAACGGATCGTACGCCAGGCCGGTGAGCTCGTCAGTGGGTTCGAGAAACGCCGGTACGTCGACGCGGCCGCCTTCGCCGCCGGCATCCACAATCGCGGTCGGTCGCGCATTCGCGGCCGAGTAGACATGCAGGGGACCGGGCGTGGCGCAGCCGGCGGCAAGGAGAGCCATCGTCGCGGTGAGAAAGGTGGCGGCGAAAGACGCGTCGCCAGTCCGGAGAAATGAGCGCGGATGATTCAAGGCAGGGGCCGGTAAGTCCGACCTCACGGCGGCAGCATGGATTGGCCTCGGAGCGGGACCAGACGCAAAGATTTTCCCGGATTCCCGCCTGCTGGCGCCGCCCTCCTGTGATTCGCCAGACGGGCTCCCGCGAAGCTGCGAAGCGCGCGAAGAGGCAGGGCCGCAGCCAAAATGGAGCGCCGAGCTCCGCCGAGGCCGACCGTGGATCGTTCAAAGACCCGGCCTCGACGGAGCTCGGCCCTCCCAGGAATCCTCCCGGAAGTGAGCGACCCGCCACGACAGCGGTGCAGAGGCGTAGGTCCACGGTTGGGAACAAATATCGATTGAGACGCGCGCCGGTTTCCGTGATGGTCGAGGGGTGAAAGTCGCGTTCATCAGCGGTACGAGCATCGTCAACTCCACGCTCTTCGCCTCGTGGTCGGTGGGAAAGGTCGAGACGAGGTACGGCGCGGTTTCCTACAAGTCCCAAGGGGACTTCGTACTGATCAACCGGCACGGTTACGGGGTGCCGCTGCCGCCGCACTCGATCAATTACCGGGCCAACCTCGAGGCGCTCGCGACCTTGGGCTACCGGGACATCGTCTCCCTGAACTCGGTCGGTTCATTGAAAAAGGAGCTGCCGCCCGGCACCTTCGTCTCGTGCTCGGACTACGTGTGTCTCCAGCAGGGTCCGGCCACTTATTTCGACACCGAGTTGCGCGGGGGCGCGCCGGGGATCGCGAACAATCTCATCTCAAAACTCACGGCCGAGCTGGCGCCGGAATTTCGGATTCAAGGCGGCAAGGTGTACGTCCAGATGCGCGGGCCGCGGTTCGAGACCAAGGCGGAGATTCGAATCGTGCAGCACTGGGGCGATGTGATCGGCATGACCGCGGCCCACGAGGCTGATCTCTGCACCGAGCTCGGCCTGAGTTACAACAGCCTCGCGCTGGTCGACAATTTTGCCAACGGCCTCGAGGGCACAGAAATCGATTTCGTGAAGTTCAAGGACCTGGTCAAAGACAACCAGGGACGCGTCAACCGGCTGTTCGTCCGGATGCTCGAGATTCTGGCGTAGCAGCCGTAGGCCGGTGGGTGGAGCCACCGTCTTGCCGTGGCTGCGAGCGTGAGCGAGTGGCGGCGCGAGATTTTCCTCAGCCGGACGATGCAGTAGGAAATCGTGAAGAGGCGAACTATGTGGCCCGCGGCGTGAGCGGCGGGACTTGATCGAGCGGAGCAATGAAGACGTTTCTGGCTTCGATTCTCCACCTCGATCGAGACGGGTTTGAGCCGGAATCCAGGAAGCCAGGAATCGACCCAACCTCACTTCCTGTCCTTCCCGTTGCTCCTGTTTCAGTGCCACGGCTCCACTCGGTGAATTCGGTGCACTCGGTGGTTAAACTCGGGATTCTCTAAACCACTGAGGGCACAGAATGCACGGAGTGGTCGGTCTGGCGCTCGTGGCTACGGGAAACGGTTTTTTGGCCGCCTCTAAGTCGTTTCGCTTTTTCCCACTCGCTCACGCTCGCGACCCCGGTCGGCGGAATTCAAACGGACTGAAGTCAGGTGAATTTCGGCCGGCGCCTCTCGAGAAACGCGTTCACGCCTTCGCGATGATCGGCGCTGTCGGACCACGCAGCATAGAAGGCGCGCAATTCCCCTTCACTGAAGGGAGCCGTCGCCGGGGTCAGTCGTCGTATAGTTTCCTTGTTGATCCGCGCCACCAGCGCCGAGCCGGCGGCGAGGTCGGTGGCGACGCGCGTGACCTCGGCCTCGAGGGAGTCGTCAGCGACCACACGGGTAAGCAGTCCCTTAGCATAGGCGTCGGCACTCGTCAGCACCCGTCCCTCGAGCAGCAACTCCAGCGTCACGGCCCGACCCGCGACCGCCAGCAGCCCGCCCAACTCGTCCGGGGCCATCGGAAAACCGAGGTGGCGGATCGGCGCGCCGAAGCGCGCGCCCGCGCCGGCGATCCGTAGATCGCACTGGCAGGCGATTTCGAGGCCGCCGCCGACACACGCGCCCTCGATCCAAGCTAGCGTCGGAAGGGGGCAGTGCCCGATCGCCTGCAGGGCCGGCGCGATGATTTCCTGGTGATAGCGGAACAGCGCGCCGGCGTCCTGCCGCTCCTGCGGGAACTCCGTGATGTCGCCGCCCGCCGAGAAATTTCCGTCCGCGCCGCGGAAGACGACGCAGCGCACGGCGGGGTCGGAGGACAGCTCGCCCAGGATCCGGACGATCGCCTGCCACATCGCGACGGAGATCGCGTTCAGTCGCCCCGGATGGCTCAGCGTCACGCTGGCGATGGCGCCGCTGCGCTGGAGGGTGACGGTGCCGGGGGCGGGCGAACGGATCATGGCGAAGTCAAAGTGAACCTCGATCTGTCGCGCGTGACAAGCGGTCGTGTCGGTGTGCGTTGCGCGGTGTTGTGGCCGCGACGAAACGCGGGCCCGCCCGTCCGGCCAAACCACTTGCCTGCCTGCGGTCGCCGCCCTATCGAAGCAGCCGCCAACCCCGGTGACCTCGTGGCACGTGGGCGGGCCCTCTTCCCCATGAAAACTGCCAGGCGATTCATTCTTGTCCTCCTTGCCGGGTCGGCCTTCGGGTCGCTCGGTTCAATTTCGCTCCGGGCCTGGGGTGGCAAGGGTCATGAAATGCAGGCCCGCACCGCGATGGGGGTGCTGCCCGAGGAAATTCCGGCCTTCTTCCGCGGTGCGACCGAGGAGATCGCGTTCCTGATCACCGAGCCCGATCGGTGGCGGACGCCCGAGCAGCCGTCGGCCAACGAGACGACGGGGGTGAACCATACGTTCAAGACGGAGATCGCGCCGAAGCCGCTTCCGGCCAACCGGCACCTCTTCATTGTGTGGATGGCGAGGCAGCCCGGCTTCGATCCCGCGAAAGGCTCCACCGTGCGCGACTTTGGCACGGCACCCTATGGCATTCAGGAGTGGTCCGAACTTCTGACGGCGGCGTTCCGGCGCTGGCGGGCGATGCCGGAATCCACGCCGGTGGAAATCACCCGCAAGCGGATGCACGAGAAATCGATTCTCTTCATGGCGGGCGTGCTCGGGCACTGGGTCACCGATGCCTCCAACCCGATTCACGCCTCGATTCACGTGCACGGCTGGCATCCGAGCGTGCCAAATCCGCATGGCTATGCCGGCCCCAAGGACGATCCGCACGGCCGTTACGAGAGCGCTTACGTCAACCAGGCGATCGAGCTGCCCGACGTGGCGGCGCTCGTAGACAGAAAGCCGCGCCTGCTGGGCGACTGGCTCAAGGAGGCCGAGGCCTACATCACGGCGAACTGCGCGCACGTCGAACAGATCTACCGCTGGGACAAGCAGGCCCGTTTCGGCGCGGGCGGGGAACCGGCGGAGGCCAAGCCTTTCACCGCGGCGCGGCTGGCTGACGGCGCGCGTATGATTCGCGATGTCTGGTACACCGCGTGGATGCGCTCCGGGGCTCCGATCCCCGGCCGCCCGCCGGTCCCGGCGGAGTGAGCAACCTGCACGTCGCCCCCAGCAATAGTAAGATGATCTCGAAACCGTTCCGTCGGATCGCGCTTTGGTCCGCCCTCCTGTTGTTGATCGCGTTCGTCGGCCGGCTGGATCTGCGTGCGGCGGTTCCCCAGCCCACGCGGCAACCGATTCGCCAGGTGGTCGATCTCAGTCTCGGCGAAACAAGCGAGCTCACGCTGGCCAATGGCGCAAAAGCGACGGTCCGGCTGGTGAACGTGGCCGTCGAGCGCGACACCCTGCGCGGGGCGGTTCGCTCCGCGCGCGTCCGGGTCGAGGTCAACGGGACGCCGGCCACGCTGCCGTGCGCCAACTACACGCTGCCGACCACCGTGGCGGGCGTGCAGATCGACTGCACGGTGGTGAAAGCGTACCTCGCCAACAGCGGCGCGGAGAGCTGGGCGCTCGCGAAGGACGCGCGGCTGCGGATCTGGCCGGCCGGTTCGCCGCTGATGGAGCCCGGCACTTTCGCGTATCCGGTCAAGCAGGTCTGGTTCGCCACGGGCACGCAGCAGGCGAATGAGCCGACCTTCGTCGACGGCGGTGAGGATCCGAATCGGAAGCGGATCTATTATCACAACGATCTCGATTTCGGCGGGTGCGAGGGCCTGACCGAAGTCGTCGCTGCGACCGATGGCGTGGTGGTGGTTGCGGGCCGGGAAATTCTGCCGGGTTACGAGGGCACGCCGGCGAAGGCCCGCTACGACGGCGTCTTCGTCCTCGATGAGCGCGGCTGGTTTCACTGGTACCTGCATCTCCAGTCGATCGATTCCGCGATCAAGCCAGGCGCGAAGGTGACGCGCGGCCAGGCCATTGGGGTGCTGGGCAAGGAGGGCGACAGCGGCGGCTGGTCGCATCTGCACTACGGCATCTTTGCCCGCCAACCCTCGGGGGGCTGGGGAACGGAGGAGGCCTACGCCTATGCCTGGGAAGCCTACCGGACGGAACACCGCCCCGCGATCCTGGCCGTTGCCCGGCCGCATCACTTCGTGAAAGTCGGCGAGCGCGTCGTCCTCGACGGCAGCAAGTCGCTCGCGCTCGACGGCGGGCCGGTGCGCCACGAGTGGACCTTTTCCGACGGCACGAAGGCTAGCGGTCCGACCATGGAGCGCCGTTATGAAAAGCCCGGCGAGTACAGCGAGGTCTTGCAGGTCACCGATTCGCGGGGTCGCCGCGCCTACGATTTTGCCGTGGTGCTGGTCGTCGATCCCGCGTCCGGCAAATTGCCGCCAGCGATTCATCCGACCTACTGGCCGAGCCTTGGGATCAAACCGAACGCGCCCGTCACCTTCAAGGTGCGGACCTTTGGGACGAAGCACGGCGAGGAAACGTGGGACTTTGGCGACGGCTCACCTCGTAGCACGACGCGGTCCGATGGCGGAGTGAAAGAGATGGCGCCCGACGGCTATGCGATGACGACTCATCGCTTCGCGCGGCCGGGCACCTACGTGGTCACGGTCGAACGCAGCAACGAGGCTGGTGAGAAAGCGATCGGCCATCTCGCGGTGACGGTCGCGGAGTGAGCGGGCAAGCGCTCAGTACCGCTTCCGGATCGCCTGGTACACCCGCTGAGACTACGCGAGATTTTCCTGGAGGCTGTAGCGGATCTTGATGCTGGTTCCCGGCTGATTGAATCGAGTTCGAACTGCCGGCCACCCCGCGACTCAATTTATCGAATCCTTGACGGATTCGGCATCGCTGCACCCGCCTACTTCGTCGGCACGGCGATCATGTCGAGCATGACCAGCCGGCCAGGTCGCGGCATCTTCGGTACATCGAGGGCGGACGCCGAGGGCGGACGGGTGGGATCGTAGAACACGGTCCGCACCGCCCCGAGCATCTCGCGCGCCTTGTCGTCGTGGAGATAATACGTCGCCTTCACCATGTGCCGGAAGCTGCTGCCGCTGTCGAAGAGCGCGTTGCCGAGCTGATCGAAGACCCGCTTCCACTGTTCGCGCGCCGTCCCGGCGTCGCCGCCGTCGAGGCCGGCAATGAAGATCAGCGGACTGCCGGCGGCGACCGTCGCGACGCGCGCGAAGAAGGGCGACGTCGTCATCCCGGGAAGTGAGACAAAGGCGGCGGCGTCCTCGATCGGCCGGGTCAGTTTCGGAGCCGAGGCAATCAATTCGATTTCGGACGGGGAGCCCGTGGTCCATTCGACCAGAATGAGCGGCGGCATCGGGGCGTTGCCAAAGCTGGCCTTCACCTCGGCGATGGCGTCGGCGTGATCGCTGAACGGCTTGATGAAGGCCTTCACCTGCACGACATCCGCCTTGGTCAGGCCGACGTGCCCCAGGGCGCGGAAAAGATTTTGTATGACTGCCTTCGCGCTGGCCTTGAGGCCGGGGCCGGCGTGGGCCTGGCCGGACACGAACACCTTGCCACCCGCCGGCATGAGGGCGGCGCCATCCGCGGTGAACTCGACGGAGCTGCCGGCGCGATCGCCCACGACGATGGCGTCGAACGCGACGAGGGCGCCGGCCTTGGCGAGGGCCGTGTAGGCGACGGTCACGGCGGGAGGCGCGGCGGCAAAACGCGCCGCGATGACGGCATCGACGGCGGCGGTGGCCGCGGGGTCGGCCACATAGGCGTTGAGGCGCACGATCCGGTTGAGATCACCGCCGGCCCGGCCGAGTTGGGCCGCTAGTTGATCCAGAGCCTGCTCCGCCTGGCCTCGGGCATCGCGGGAGACGTCGGTCGCGAAGACCTGCCCGGTGAAGATCAGTGGGACATCGGCGGCGCGGACGTACGAGGAGGTGCCGCTGCGATCGTTCTTGGGGCTGCGTTGAATCGGAGACGAAGTCATGGCGGGAGTCTGGGCCCCGGCGACCGTGAGCAGGCCGAGGGCAAGGGAGGTGAGCAGGAGGTTTTTCATGGGGGCGAACAGAATTACGTTTCGGCGGGTGCGGGAGGCGGGCGAACCCAAAATGCAGCGCGGCCATCGGCCGGTTTTGTTCATAGTCCCGCCTTTAGTCGGAACGAAAGCGTGTCAAACACCGCCTGAAGCCGGAACTACCAACCACGGCTGCGAAGCCATATTTTCCGAAGCGCAGTCCGGGTTCCGGGTGCATCACGGTGAGGCGGAGTCCGATTGCTGCTTGAGGATTTTCGCGTCGACCACGAAGGGGCCGGCCGGGAGGACGCTGGCGGCCAGCACCAGGGCGGTGCGCTTTAACGGCCAGTCGTAATCGAGCGCCGCCTGGACTGCGGCGACCACGTACAGCAGGAAGAGAATTCCGTGGGCCATGCCGACGACGCGCACGGCATCCGGCCACCCGGCGAGATATTTCAGGGGCATCGCGATGCCGAGGAGGACGAGAAACGAGATGCCTTCCCAAAGACCGATAACCCGGAGGCGGCCCAGTGGCGTGTGCAATGATCCCATGGGGCGCGGATCTCGCGGCATGCGTTGCAGCTTGTCGAGGGTATCGTGCCGCTCCGATTCCGGAGGCCGCGCGGGTCACCGCCGGCCTCGCGGGAAGCGGACGCGTGCTGGAAATCGCTATTTCAATTCCAAGAGTACCAACTCGACCTGGTCCGGGCCCGCGTTGCGGATCTGGAAGGCTGTGTTCGGGCCTTGGAATTCGTAGTCGCCATTCCGCAGTTCGCGCCGTGCGCCGGCCGCGGCGGTTCCCGCAATGCCGACGACCAGGTGGGCGTTCGCTGTCGCGGGCACCGCGAGCTGACCGCCGGCCGGCAGGCTGACGCTGTAAAAGCGAACGAGTTTCTCGTCCCAGCGCAGTTGGGCGTTCGGCGTCGCGAGTGGCGGCACCGGCGTCGGGCCCGCGGGCTTGAGCAGCTCGATATCGAGGACGCGGAAGTGCGCCGGGCCGGGATTCGTCACCTGATGCGTGAGGGCCGTCACATCGTACGGCGCGTAACGCGAATCGCCCAGCGTGGTGGCGCGCGGCGTCGTGGTGGTCTCGCCCCAGGTCTGGGAGCGGTTGGCGGCCTTGGTTAGATAAACGATCACCGAGGGTAGCACGTGGACGTGATACTTCGTGGTTTTTCCGACTGGAACCTGCACGTCGATCACGCGCAGCCAGGTGTTCTCGAACACCGTTTGATGGAAGGGTTCCTGTTGCACCGGCACCGGCGTTTCGGCGGCCGGCAGCGGGGAGGCGATGAGGGCCAGGCAGGCCAAGGTCGGAAATGTCTTCATGGGGAGGGGTGGTCTGACCATGGCGGGCCGCTGCGAACGTTCCAGAGCAAATCGGAACCGGGGCATCCCGGTGGCACGGGCCTCCCGACCCGTGGATTGGTTTCCTCCTGTCTTTCATGGGTCGGGAGACCCATGCCACCAAGGCCGTGCTGGCTAAAAACCTCAAGGGCAAGCCGACCGTGCAGAGCGGCACGAAGCAGGAAATCGACGGCGGCTGGAAGTTCAACGTGGTTGCCAACGTCGGCCCCGGCGGCGCGTTCGACCTCGTCGTCATGACCGAGAAAAGCATGACTCTTGGCTACATCGAGTCGCAGACGCCGAAGGCCGAATCCAAGGCCGCTCCGGCCAAGGTGAAGTCCTGAGCCACCGGGCACAAAAAAGCGGCGCCAGCATCGCTGGCGCCGCCTGGGCCGGGCGAAAGAAAAGATCCCTTACGCGATCTTCAATTTCAGGAGCTTCTGCGCGTTGGTGAGATAGATCTTCTGCTGCACCTCGGCACTCAGCTGGAGCTGATTCAGGGCCACGAGCTTGATCACGGACCAGCAGGTCGCGGCGGTTCCCGTGGTGCACGGGCAATCTGATCCGAACATCAGCTTGTCCTGGTGACGAACGGCGAAGTCCTTGGCGAAATCCGGGTCGCGCAGCAGCCCGGTATTGCCGGACGTGGCGGAGAGATCGGCGTACAGATTCGGATAACGCGCCAGCCACTGGTCGGTCAGGCCGCCCGGCGTGACCCGGCCGCGCGGATACGTGCCCGCCTTGTGCGAGTAGTTCTTGTCGATCGCGCCCCACCAGTCGATGGCGTGGCCGATGAAGTTCACCGTCGGGTATTTCTCGATCGTCTTGTAGAACTCGGAGTAGACGGCCGCGGGAAACAGCGTCTCCTGGAAGTGAAACAGGATCGGGACGTTGTAGTCCTTCGCCAGGTCGAGGATGGCCTTGGTGAAGGGAATGTTGCCTTCCCAGCGATGCTCGCCGATGCCGCGGGCGCCGTTCTTCAGGGCGCGTTCGACCGCGGTGGCGCGATCGCCCCCGACCATGCCGGCGGAGGCGAAGCGCACGTAGCGGTCGGGGTTGGCCTTCATGAACTCGTACTCGTAGTCGTTGCCGCCGAGAATCACGGAGCCGACGGCGTTGATCGCCTTCTGGTGCGCGATGAACTGCGCCTCAGTTCGTGCGGCGCTGCCGCCGGTTTTTTTCTTGCCGTTCGCGCCTCCGCTCATCCGGTCCGGAAACTGGTGCATGTGGATGTCGAACAGCGGATGCGTCGGCCCACCGGCGGCCGGGGCGCCGGCACCGGGAGCGACCGGAGCCGCCGCTGGTGCCTGGGCGCGGACGGCCGTGGGCAGATTGAGCGCCAGCGCGGCTAGGGAGGCCGTGGTGATAAAATCGCGGCGCGAAACGGGCCGGTGATGGGTGCAGTGGGAATCGCAGAGGTGCATGGGGTGGGGTCGAACGTGACGCAGGACGCGGCGGGCGGGCGGAAGGTGCGGTTCAGACGAGCGTCGCGTCCAGGGAGATCTTGGCGTTGAGCAGCCGGGAAATCGGGCAGCCGGCCTTCGCGCCGTTGGCGATTTCGTTGAACTTGGCCTGGTCGATGCCGGGAATCTTCGCCTTCAGGGTGATGTGCGAGGTCGTGACGGTCCAGCCGCCGGGCTGGACATTTTCCAATGCCACCTCGGCGGTGGCGTCGAGTTGGGTGGGCGTGAAGCCCGCTTTGCCCAGCTCGGCGGAGAGCGCCATCGCGAAGCAGCCGGCGTGGGCCGCGGCCACGAGTTCCTCGGGGTTGGTGCCGGGGTCCTCGCCGAAGCGGCGGCCGAAACTGTACGGGGTGGACTTGAGCACGCCACTGGGGGCGGTGAGGGAGCCGGCGCCTTCCTTGAGCGAGCCGTTCCAGACGGCGGATGCAGAACGTTTCATGGGGACGATGGGGGTTGAGCCGCAACGCGCGGCGGACTGACGGGAGACAAGTTTTTTAACGAGTGCGGCGGGAGCGGGCAAGCCGAAGCTCGGTCGCCGGCTGGCATAATGCCCGATGGCGTCCACTCTGCGCGCATGGTTCCGATTTCCGTCCTCGATCTTTCGCCCATCGTGCAGGGAGGCAGCGTGGCGGACGCGCTGCACCGCACGCTCGAGCTGGCGCGCCACGCCGAGCGGCTGGGCTTTCGGCGCTTCTGGCTGGCGGAACATCACAACATGCCGGGCATCGCGAGCGCGGCGACGGCGGTAGTGATCGGGCATGTGGCCGCGGGCACGAAGTCCATTCGCGTGGGCTCGGGCGGGGTGATGCTCCCGAATCACGCGCCGCTGATCATCGCGGAACAGTTCGGTACGCTCGAAGCGCTGTTTCCCGGGCGGATCGATCTCGGGCTGGGCCGCGCCCCGGGCACTGATCAGCTCACGGCTCGCGCGCTGCGCCGCCGCCTCGGTGCTTCGGCGGACTCGTTTCCGCAGGATGTCGTGGAGCTGCAGGCCTACTTCCAGCCTGCGGCCGCGAACCAGCCGGTGCAGGCGGTGCCGGGCACCGGTCTCCGCGTGCCGATCTGGCTGCTCGGCTCCAGCCTCTTCAGCGCCGAGCTCGCGGCTGTGCTCGGACTGCCGTTCGCGTTCGCCTCGCATTTTGCGCCGGATTATCTCGGTGAGGCCCTCGACCTTTATCGCCGGGAATTTCGTCCGTCCGCGGCCTGCGAGCAACCCTACGCCATGGCCGCCATCGGGGTCTATGCGGCCGACACCGACGACGTGGCGGCGCGGCTCTTCACCTCGCAGCAGCTCGCTTTTCTCAACCTCCGCCGGGGCCGTTCCGGAACGCTGCCGCCGCCGGTGGACGACATGGCGGACCGTTGGTCGCCGCCGGAAGCGGCGATGGTGAACCAGGCCTTCCGGGAGGCGGTCGTGGGATCGCCCGCCACCGTCCGCCGCGGCCTGACGGCGTTTCTCGAACGGACTGGCGTGGATGAGTTGATGATCACAGCGGCGATCCACGATCACGCCGCGCGATTGCGCTCCTTCGAACTCGTCGCTGCAGTCCATACCGCGATGACGGCGGATCGAAACGCTCCATGAAGAAGCCCGGGCGCGAGCAACGGGAGCGGATGTGCACGCGCAAGCGGCGTTACCGTTTGCAGGGCGATGCGTTGGATGCGGCGCGGCTGGCCGGCGTCGAGCGACACCGACAGGCGTACGTTTGCGCGGTCTGCGGACACTGGCATCTCGCTTCGCGATAGATCCAAGGCTTCGGCTGGATTCCCGTCCGTGGCCGCGAGCGTGAGCGAGTGGGAAAGGGTGGCACGGGTCTCCCGACCCGTGAGCCACGATCGGAATGCACTCCACGGGTCGGGAGACCCGTGCCACTCAGTCGCACCGCCACTCGCTCACGCTCGCAGCCACAGGGATCCGGCTTCTATGGAGGGCCGAGCTCCGTCGAGGCCGGTTCATCGAACGATCCAAAAGCGGCCTCGGCGGAGCTCGGCCCTCCACCTGGGCTGCGGATCCCTTTTTGCCGTTCTCCCCCACGGCACCCGCGTCACCGGTGCCACCCGCCCGCCCCTCGGCCGGCCTGAGCAAAACGATGTCACACGTGTGACATCCTTTTGCACGACCCTCGATTCGTCCTCGCGCATCTCTAGGTCAAAGCCCCGGGTGTCTCGATGGCCTCCGGCCGAACGGGTGCAGGCCACTCGGGTGGCACGAAACGGATAAAGTTCGCGCTTGTCTCCCGGCGGCGCCCCCGGCTCCGGTAACCCGACCCAATGCACATCGTGACGCGGAGGCTTGGCTAATGCCGATGGACGAGCACGAGGATTTCGCTGACCACGACGAGCCCGCGCGTGGCCTCACCGTCTTTGGCAATCCGTGGGTGGACTGGCTCGCGCCGCCGATCGTGGCCGGGCTGGGCGTGCTCGTGTCGCAGACCTTCCTGAGTTTCCTGCTCCAGAGGTTCTACATCTGGGTGCACGAATTCGGGCACGCCACGGTGGCGTGGCTGACGGGCAAGCGCGCGCTGCCGCTGCCGATCGGCTGGACGAATATCGGGTCCGAGCGATCCCACTTTGTCTACTTCGGCATCCTCGTGCTGCTGGCCGTCCTGTTCATTGCCGGGATGCGCGAGCGCAAGCCCTGGCCCATGGTCATCGCGGTATTCATCGCGGTGCTGCAGTACTACATGACTTGAAAGATGCCGGAGTCGGTCGCGACCATGTGGCTGGCCTTCGGCGGGATCGGCGGAGAGTTCTACCTCAGTGCCGCGATGATGGCGCTGTTCTACGTCGAGCTGCCGAATAAATTTCGCTGGGGCGCGTGCCGGTACTTCTTCCTGTTTATCGGCGCGGGCACGTTCTTTCGCTCTTACATCCTTTGGAAGCAGATCAAGCGCGGCGAGGAGGCGATTCCGATGGGCTCGATGCTGCACGGGGAGGAGGACGCCGGCGGGGACATGAACACGCTGCACGGCGACTACGGGTGGACGAACCGGGAGATCATTCACACTTACAACAACCTCGCGGACGCCTGCCTGCTGGCCCTCGTGATCGTGTACCTGGCGTTTGCGCTGCGGCTGCACCACCTGCCCGCGTGGATTCGTGCCCAGGTGGCGGGCCGCGCGGAGTGAGTCGCGATCGGGCGGGCGGTTGCGCGCTTGCCGGGGGCGGGTAGGTTTCCTGAACTGCCGCATGCGCACGCGAGATCTCGTGGTCGGTCTGGATGCCGACGACACCCTTTGGCACAACGAGATCATCTTTGAGCGCGTCCACGAGCAGTACCGCGCCCTGCTGGCGCACTACCACGATGCCGCGACGGTGGATCGAACCTTGTTCGCGACCGAGATGCGGAACCTAGATCTCTATGGCTACGGCGTGAAGGGCTTCACCCTCTCGGCCATCGAGACGGCAATCGAGCTCACCAAGGGAAAGATCCCGGCCGCGGAGATTCAGGAACTCCTAGCCCTCGGTCGCGGCATGCTGGCTCATCCAGTCGAGTTACTCGAGGGAGTGGCGGAGATGATCGGGGAAATCTCCCGGGCGCACCGGCTGCTGTTGATCACCAAGGGCGACCTCCGTGACCAGGAACGCAAACTCGCGAAGTCCGGCCTGCTCGCGCACTTTCATCACGTCGAGATTGTCTCGGAGAAGGACGAGGGCTCCTACGCGGCCATCCTGCGCCGGCACGCGATTGACCCGCAGCGGTTCCTGATGGTGGGCAACTCGATCAAGTCGGACATCCTCCCCGTGCTGGCGCTGGGCGGTTTCGGGGCGCACATCCCGTATCATATTCTCTGGACGGCTGAGCGTGTGGAGGTTCCGCCCGCCGCGCCCGGTCGCTTCTTCGAGCTGAAGTCGATCCGGGAGCTGGGCTCGCTGATTGCGTCGCTGGCCTGAAGCCACGGTCCGTGCCATGAGGGACTCTTCGTAGAGGCGCAGTCTTGCCCATTCGACAAACTCAGGGTCCCGAGCGGGTCGAGGGACTGCGACCTCATGAGTAATTGAACGGTCTTTCGCGATACACCAAGCTCAGGCAGGTCAGGCCCGCCTCGGCTTTCTGCAATTCGGAGATGTCGACGAGGCGGACCTCAAGTCCGCGGTCGCGGAGCAGCGCAGCGGTGCGCGGTGCCGCTGCCGCCACGAGCACGAGATCGTTGAGCGGGAGTACATTCGCCCCCCAGGGTTCTTCCGCGGGCACTGGCACCACTTCGAACGGCCGAAATGCCGCGAGATCGATCCATGCCGGATTCGCCACCATCAGCCCCGGTGCCGGGGCGGTGATGCCCGTCTTCAAATGGAGCGCCCCTCGCACGGCGACCTCCGTCACCTCGTAGCGGTGCGGCGCCACCAACGCGCGCAGTTGCCGGATTCCCTCGGGGTTGGTCCGCGTGGATCGGCCGACGAAGAGCGTGCGGCCGACGCGGAGCACGTCACCGCCTTCCAGTGTTCCCGGCGCCTGGATCGCGTCCACCGTACGCAGGAACGCGATCGCGGGACGGATCAATGTCACCTCCGCCATGCGGCTCGGTGTTCCCGGTCGACAGAGGATCGCGACTTCGTCGAGCAGGACGGCGGTGTCCTCCACGAACACCGCGTCCGGGAGGTGGGCTTCCGCCGGCAGCGTCGTGACCGCCACGCCCGCTTCCGCCAGCGCGGCGGCGTAAGCCTGGTGCTGGCGTAGCGCGGTGGCGAAATCCAGCCGCCCTCGCGGGAGGTGGAGCAACTGGCATTCGGTCAGCGCGGGGCTGGGCGAGCGGAGAAGGGCGTGAGTGGCGAGCGGTGACAAGGGGTGCGGGGGCCGCGCGACCCTGGGGCAGGCCCGCGACGATGTCAGGCGGCGATTGTGACGTCGCCGGGTCGCAGTCTTGCTGCGTCCCCCACGTCATTTGAAATCACGGGCGCTTCACCGATACCCCTCGGCCTGCAGCCTGAACAGCCGGGCATAGCGCCCGCCGGCGGCAAGCAGGGCGTCATGCGTGCCATCCTCGGCGATCTGCCCGTGTTCGATGACGATGATCCGCTCCGCCATTCGTACCGTGGGAAAGCGATGGGAAATCAGGATCGAGGTGCGACCCCGCGCGAGCGCGCGGAAGCGCTCGAACACGGCGTGCTCCGCCGCGGCGTCGAGCGCCGCCGTGGGTTCGTCGAGCACCAGGATGTCGGCCTCCTCGCGCATGAACGCGCGGGCGAGCGCAATCTTCTGCCACTGGCCGCCGGACAACTCCGCCCCATCCTGGAACCAGCGGCCCAGCTGCGTGCCGAGTCCCTGGGCCAGCGCCGCCAGCAGCTCGCGGGCGCCGCCGCGTTCGACGGCGCGGCCGATGCGCTGATCGTCGGCGAGATGCTCCACGCTGCCGAATCCGACATTCTCGCGGAAGGCGAACTGGTACTGGTTGAAGTCTTGAAAAATGACGCCCACCCGCGCGTGCAGCCGGACCGGATTCCAGTCGCGCAGATCGCGCCCGTCGAGGAGGATTCGCCCCTCGGTCGGCTCATACAGTCGCGTGAGCAGCTTGATGAAGGTGGTCTTGCCGGCGCCGTTTTCGCCGACCAGCGCGAGGCTCTGCCCCTGGGGGATGAAGATCGACACGTGCCGCAGCGCCCAGCCCGCCGCATCCGGGTAACGAAAGCCCACGTCCTCGAACCGGATCCCTTGCTCCCGGCGGCCCGACGGCCGGGCCGGGCTGGGCGTCGCGATCGTCGGGATGCCGAGGTATTCGAACAAATTGGACATGTATAGGTTGTCCTCGTACATCCCGCCGACGGCGCCGAGGATCGCCTGGAATGCCCCCTGGCCCTGCCGGAACGCCAGGAGGTAAAGCGTCATGTCGCCGAGCGTCAGCCGCCCTGTGGCCGCGGCGAGGGCGATGGCGACATAGCAGCCGTAGAAGGCGGCGGTGGCGATCAGCGAAAGCCCAAACGTCCATCCCGCCCGTCGCACTGCCAGCCCGCGATCCTCACAGAAGAATGTCTCCGCGAGCTGGCGGTAGCGTCCGAGCAGGACCGGGCCGAGGCCGAACAGCTTTACTTCCTTCGCGTGCTCGTCGTTGCCGATGACGTACTCGAGATAGTTGAGGCGCCGCGCCTCCGGGGAGCGCCAGTTGCGCAGCCGGAAAGCCGTCCCGGAGAAACGGGCCTCGGCGATGAACGCCGGGATGGCCGCGAGCAGCAGTCCGGCCACGGCCCACGGGCTGAAGCGCACGAGCAGCACGGCGTAGCCCGCGAGCGTCAACGCACTGCGCACGATCTGGAAGTTCTCCTGCACCAGCGAGAGCGGCCGCGACGAGGCCTCGCGCCGTGCCCGCGTCAGCTTGTCGTAGAACTTCGGATCTTCGAAGTGCCGGAGATCGAGCGAGAGCGCCTTTTCCATGATCCGGACATTGATGTCGATCGCGAGGCGGGAGCCGATCAACTGGCGAAACAGGCTCAGCAGTCGTTCGACCAGCGCCAGGGCTGCGACCAGTCCGAGTTCGATCAGGATCCAACGCAGGACGTCGTCGAGGGCGGCGGCGCGGGCATCACCCCCGGCGCCGTGCGCGGCGAGGACGGCATCCACGATCAGTTTGCCGACCCACGCGATCCCGACGGGCAGCGCCGCCGCGATCAGCGTGAGCACCGCGACGACCACGACGCTGCCCGGCGACGACGCCCACACGAGGCGCAGCGTGCGCGGCGTGTGGGAAAAGCTGCCGAGGACACGGCTCCACCAGGGTGGCAGGGCGGGGGCGGGCGGCGGAGGGACGTGCGGATGGGACACAGGAACGGAGCGATCGACGGCGTGCGACAGGCGCAGCCGCCAGCACGGAAGCGGGGTCGGTGCCGGCGGTCAAAGATTTCGGTGCGATCCTTTGCCGGGATTCCGGGTGGCAAGACCCGCACGCAGCGGACACGCAGCTAAGGCGGGTTAAGAAATGCCGGGGCATGCGGGCGTGGACTCGTGCAGGCCCACGATCGAGCCCGCCGTGCCCGCCTATGACTTCGGGGCTGCTCAGCCGTGGTTGGTAGTGCCGCCTTCAGGCTGCGAGCGTGAGCGAGTGGCAGTGGCACGGGTCTCCTGGCCCGTGAAATGGAGTCCGATCCCGCGTTCATGGGTCGGGAGACCCATGCCACCCGGCAATCAGCCCACCGC
>CANEVO010000032.1 GCA_947442255.1 Opitutia bacterium | reverse complement strand
CGGCCTGCTCGCGATCGAGCCGGCCGGCGCCTGGGAATTTGTCGCCCCCGACAGCGCCGCGGCGCTGGCCGCCGGCGGAAGCCTGCCGGTTTTCCAGTACCTCCAGCGGAACGCCCAGTTTTGGGGTGCCGAGATTGAGACGCTTTGGCATTTGCACTCATCGAGTGGTTCCCAGCTGGACCTAAAGGTCGCCGCCGACTTCACCCGGGCGCGCGAGGACGGTGGCAACCTACCCCGGATCCCCGCGGCCCGGACCATCGCGGGTCTGAGTTGGGCCAACGGTCCGTGGAATGCAGGCGTGGAGTCCCAGTTCGTCTTCGAACAATCCCGCGTGGGACCGAACGAACGTCCCACCGCCGGCTACACGCTGGTCAGCGCCGACCTTTCCTGGACGCACCTCGCGGGTCGCTACACGTACGAAGTCTTTGCGCACGGTGCCAATTTGGCGAACCAGGAAGTCCGGCCCCATCCGTCGTTTCTCAAGGATTTGGCGCCGCTGGCCGGTCGGGCTGTAACGGCGGGAGTTAGGCTTCGCTTCTAATCGCTGGTGCGGCGCCGAAAGGGAGTGCGTCGGCAGGAGTCGCTCGCCCCTGAAGGCAGGCGACTACAGCAGAGCCTCGAATGAGGGAGCGACACCGGAATTTTACTGGGCAGATTATGTATAACCCGTTTATGGAAAGCCTATAAAATCTCGTGGCAATATAAGTATTATTACCTATCTTCCGATTGATCCTTAGCGCGCGAGCCGAACATGATGCGGCGCAGCCCGACCGCAGTCGTGAACTCACGCCTTCACGTTCTTCTGGGCTGTCCCGATTTTCCCGGTGCCAAAAGGACCCATGAGATCGGCTGGGTGTGCAGGGTTTAGATACTGCTGGTGGTCGTGATGGCCTCCTGGACTCCGCCGGCCGCAGCGCAGATTTTAGTTTGGTCGAGCGGCAATGGTGGCAACGCGAATGATTGGGCTCGCGCGCAGAACTGGACGCCGAACGGTCCGCCTTCGGACAGCGAGACCGTCCAGTTCGATGATAACGCCGACGCGAGCAATCTCGCCCCCAGCATCGCAGCGGTTTCCCGCAGCGTCGGCGACATCACGTTCTCTAGCGGGACCACGAATGCCTACAACATCAGCGGCTCGGCGACGCTCACGGTCAACAACAGCGCCGGCATCACCAACGCGAGCGCCACGAGCCAGACTTTTAGCGTCTCGACGCTCGCCCTCGGTGGCAGCCAGACGTGGAGTCCGACGAGCACCGGCAACCTGACTTTCTTCAGCGCCGTTTCACTGGGCGCGAACACGCTAACTTTGGATGGCTCCAATACCGGCACGGGCAGCATTTCGGGCGTGGTGAGCGGCAGCGGCAGCATGCTCAAGAGCGGCTCCACCATTTGGACGCTCTCGGGCACGAAAACCTTCACCGGCATCACGACCCTCAACGCCGGCACGCTGCTCTATACCGGAGCAACGGCCAGCACGAATCGCGCGTTCACGCTGACCAACGCCACCACCAGCACGACAACGTGCAGACCGGCGGGACCAATCTCACCATTTCCGGCGCGGGCGCAGCTACGACCGGAGCCCTGACGAAAGCCGGCAGCGGAACCCTGACCCTGAGCGGCGCCAACGCCTTCACCGGTCTCACCACGGTCTCCGCCGGTACCCTCGCCTACGGCGCCAGCAACGTCCTCCGCACCGGCGCCGTCACCGTCGATGGCGTCACCGCGATTCTCGATCTCGGTGCCAGCCGCACCAGCTTCACCGCACAAACCTCACCCTCGTTCTCAGCGGCGGCACCCTTTCCCTCTCCGATGTCCAGATCACCGTCGGCACCATCCACATCACCGGCGACACCATCCTGGATTTTAACAACTTTGGCGGCACCGTCCTTTCCTCCGCCAGCCTCCTCATCGACAACGGCGTCACCGTCAACAACTGGGTCAGCGTCGCCAACGCCGCCGCTGCGAGCACGATCTGGTACGCCACCAGCACCCTCAACGGCAGCCCCCTGAGCGGATCTGAACAGTTCGGCGGCTCGCCCTTGAGCCAGATCAACTTCACCGGCTACACCCCGGGCCTCACCACCACCTGGACCACCAGCCAGAACGGCTGGTTCGAACACGAGATCCGCCCCACGCCTGAGCCCGCGACCTACGGCGCCCTCTTCCTCTCCGGCTGCCTCGGCCTCCTCGGCTTCCGTCGCTGGCGCACCCGCCGCACCACGGCGGCGACGACCTAAAGCCGTCGTTCAAGTGGAGCGACAAGACGTCGCGGGCGTGCACGAGGCACGCCCCTACAAAATGCGGGCGCGTACGAAATGCGGGTAGGGGCGGGGCTTGTCCACGCCCGCCTGGCCACGGCATTTGTTGATCCGCTCTACTCCAGGCCGAACACCGCCTTGACGTAGTTGTCGACGCTGAAGGGCTGGAGATCCTCCGCCTGCTCGCCGAGGCCAAGAAAATAAATGGGGAGCTTCAACTGGCGGTAGATCCCCACGAGCGCGCCGCCGCGGCTGGTGCCGTCGAGCTTGGTCACAACGAGCCCGGTCAGGCCAAAGCTCCGGTGAAACACCCGCGCCTGCTCGATCGAGTTGCTGCCAATCGATCCATCAACCACCAGCCACCGATGCTGCGGCGCGGAGGGATCGTTCTTCTGCAGCACGCGGCCAATCTTCGCCAGTTCCTCCATCAGGTTACCCTTGGTGTGGAGACGGCCCGCGGTATCGACGATGAGGAAGTCCCGGCCGCGCGACTTTCCCGCCTGCCAGGCATCGAACGCGACCGCCGCTGCATCCGCGCCCGGATGACTCGCCACCACCTCGAGTTCGAGTTTCACCGCCCAGGCTTTCAACTGCTCGACCGCGGCCGCCCGGAAGGTGTCGCACGCGGCCAGGATCACGCTGCGACCCTCTTGCTTGAGCTTCCACGCGAGCTTGGCCGAAGTGGTCGTCTTGCCGGAGCCGTTCACCCCGATCATGGCGATGACGATCGGGTTGGCGCCAGCGGGACGGGCGCTCGTATCGAGCACGCCCTCGGCACCGGCGAGCACGCGTTTCAAAACCGTCGCCCCGATGTTGGCGGCGTCCTGGCCGCGGAGCGCCTTGTCCTTTTTATAGGCGACCTTGATCTCCGCCAGAATCTCCTCGGTGGTTTCGACGCCAAAGTCGGCGCCGTAGAGCGCCTCCTCAAGCGTCTCGAGCGAGGAGGCATCGATCGGTTTCTGACCGAAGATCGCGGCGGTCTTGCCCGCGATGGCGGACACCGTCTTGGCGAACCCGTCCTTGAACTTCTTGAAGAGGCCGAACATCGCGAAAATGCCGAATGAGGAATGCCGAACACCGAATTCAGATCGTGCCGATCCCATTCGGCACCCGGCCTTCGCCCTGATGATTATTCCGCCTTCCGCGCATCGCGGCCGACCTGTTCCTTCACCCGATCGAGGATGCCGTTGATGAAGCGCTTGGCATCGGCATTGGAAAACTGCTTGGACAGATCGATCGCCTCGTTGATCGACACGATCGGCGGAATGTCCTTCCGGTAAATCATCTCGAAGATCGCCACGCGCAGGATCGCGAGGTCGATCTTGGCGATGCGCTCGAACTCCCAGTTCTGGGCCAGCTCCTTGATTCGCGCATTGATCTCGGGAGCGTGAGCGATCAGTCCGTGGATCAGCTCCTCACCAAACGCATAGTGATCGCGCGGTTCCGGGCAGTTCTCGAAGAAGGTGTGTAGATCGTCCGCGAGGTTCTTCGGCGGATTGATGCTCCACGCATACAGGTACTGGACGGCGGCCACACGGCCATCGCGCCGCTGGGCGAACTGGGCTTTGCTCATCGCGAGAATTTCCTCTTCAAAGCGGCCATCTCCAGCGCGGCGGCGGCAAACTCCGCCCCGCGGTTGATGGATCCCACGCAACGCTCCCGCGCCTGGTCCGGGGTGTTCACGACCAACACGCCATTGATGACCGGCACGCCGGTTTCCAACGCCACGTGCTGGAGGGCCTGGGAGACGCTCTGCCCCACCATCTCGTGGTGCGAGGTGTTGCCCGCGATCAGCACGCCCAGCCCGATCACGCAGTCGCACTGCGCGCCGATGGCCAGCCGTTGGGTTGCCCACGGGACTTCATGCGAACCGGGAACCCGCACGATCGCCACATTCTCGGACTTCACCCCGGCGGCCCGCAGCCCGTCCATCACCCGCTCCAACAAGCCATTGACGAGCTCTTCGTTGAATCGCGCCGCCGCAATGCCGAGCCGGAAGGCAGCGCCATCAACCGGGCGATTCTCTGGGACGGCAAGACTCATGGAAGGTTCATTCCCTCGTTATAAAGCTGAATCCGCAACTCGAAATCGAATTTCTCTGGCGGCGGCCTTCGCGCCTCTTCGCCAACTTGGCGGTTCAACGGTATGGTTCCGACTTGGGGCAGACGCCGTGCCGGGTTTCAGATGCCGACCTGTTCCACAATCTCCAGGCCGTAGCCATCGAGGCCCACGACCTTGCGGGTGCTATTGGACAGGAGGCGGATTTTTCCGAGGCCCAGGGAAACCAGAATCTGCGCGCCGATGCCGTAATCGCGGAAGTCCATCGGCGGCAGGGCCTCGCCCGGTTTCCACTGCAAGCTGCGCACCAGGACGTCGCCCGCGTTCGCCGGCTCCATGTAGAGCACCACCCCTCGGCCCGCCGCGGCGACGGCCTCGAGCGAGGAGGTCAGCATCTTGTGCCCGATCATGCCGCGCGCGCGAAACACGTCGCTCAACAGATTCTCGCTGTGCACACGGACCAGGGTCGGATCGCCGCTCAAGGCCCCCATGGTCAGCGCCAGATGGTGACGGCCATCGAGGCGGCTGCGAAAAACGTGGAGCGTGAAGTCACCGAATTCCGAGGGGAACGCCTGCCGGGTGACCAGTTCCACGAGGTGATCGCGGCGCGCCCGGTATTCGATCAGCCCGGCGATCGAGATCATCTTCAGCCCGAACTTCTCCTTGAAGGCCACGAGTTGCGGCAGCCGCTGGACGGTGCCGTCGTCGTTGACCAACTCGCAGAGCACGCCCATCGGCGCCAGTCCGGCCAGCGTGGCCAGATCGACCGCCGCCTCGGTGTGCCCGGCCCGCTCGAGCACGCCGCCCGGCCGCGCCCGCAGGGGAAAGACATGGCCGGGCTGGACCAGCTGCTCGGCCCGCGTCCCCGGATCGGCCAGGAGGGAAATGGTCCGCGCGCGATCGTAGGCACTGATCCCGGTCGTGATGCCCTCGGCCGCATCGACGCTGACGGTGAAATCCGTCCGCTGCGATTCCCGGTTGCTCGCCACCATCGGCCCGAGTCCGAGCCGGCGCAATTGATGCTCCACGGTCGGCACGCAGACGATGCCGCTACCGTAGCGGATCATCATGTTGACTGTCTCGGGCGTCACCTTCGACGCCGCCATGATCAGATCGCCCTCGTTCTCGCGGCTCTCGTCATCGGTCACGATGATCAGGCGCCCGGCGGCAATCTCGGCGATCGCGGTTTCAACCGGATCGAAGGGCGGTAGAGCGGAGGCGGTCATGCAGTTTGCCGCCTAACGCGAAAGATTACCGGGCATTTGCAAAACAAAACGCGGTCACTGCCGAAAATCCACGGCGTAACTTTCGCCCGCCGGGGCCTCCGCGCTCTCGGCGGCCGCGTCCTTGAGGAGGACGATGAACAGCTTGAAGATATAGGGCGGACGGATGGTTCGGGGATTCGAGAGCGCATTCGTCTCCCCGGGATTCAGCACGATTCGTTCCTGCCCCACCTTGTACTTGGCATCCCAGCGCATCACGGCCCGGGCCACGTCGGGCGGCGCCGGCTTTTTCTCCGCATCGTAGAAGTTCAGCTTGAAGGCACCGTTGAGGATCTGCACGCCGAGGAAACCCCCACCGGGACGAGGAATCTCCATGCCTTCGATTTTCGGCGCTGGCTCCTCAGCCTTGGCTCCCTTGGCCGGAGCCGCTTTGCCCGAACCGGATTTGGCGGGAGGAGCCGGCTGGGCGACCAAGGCAGCCGCCACGAAGATCGAAGTCAGCAGGCCGAGGATGAGTTTCACGGACGAAACCATAGCCGCACCCCGCAGGCGGGCAAGTGGATCGCACCCCGCTCGTACTTTTAAGCTTTGTTCACCACGGGCCGCTGAAGGGATAACGGGAAGACCCGGCGCGCGGACGCTTTCCTTCACGCGCACATGTGGTAATTTGTCGGCAATGGCCGTTGAGTTCAAAGACTACTACAAGGTGTTGGGCGTGGCGCGCGACGCGTCCGAAGCCGACATCAAGACCGCGTTTCGGAAGCTGGCCCGCCAGTTCCATCCGGATGTCGCCAAGGACAAGAAAAGGGCCGAGGAGAAGTTCAAGGAGATCAACGAGGCCAACGAGGTGCTCAGCGATCCCGACAAGCGCCGCCAATATCACGAACTCGGCGCCAACTGGCAGTCCGGCGGCCGGCCCCCACCCGGCGCCCGTGGCGGTCCAGGACGCGGTGGGAACGGCGGCTCGCAAGAGTATCACTTTGGCGGCACCGGCTTCAGCGACTTCTTTGAACAATTCTTCGGCGGCGGGGTGGGGAGAGGCGGTAACATGGAGGACATCCTGCGCCAGGCCCGCGACCGTCGGCAGGCCGCCGAGGCCCCCGAGCCGGGGTCCGATATCGAGGGAAACATTCTTGTCACCCTGAATGAGGCGATGCACGGCTCGACTCGCAGCGTGTCGCTGCAACGAAACAATCCCTACACCGGCGAGCAGGAAACAGAGACCCTCAAGGTCCGCATTCCCCCGGGCGCGCTGGCGGGCCGGCGGATCCGCGTTCCGGGCAAGGGCGGAGCGGGCAGCGGCGGCGCCCAGCCGGGCGACCTTTACCTGCGAATCCGGCTCGCGGCGCATCCGGACTTCGAACCTGATGGCGCCGACTTGGATCACGAACTCGACCTCGCCCCCTGGGAGGCAGTCCTCGGCGCCCAAGTCGTGGTGCCGACCCTTTCTGGCAGCGTGAAACTTACCGTGCCGCCCGGCACCAGTCACGGTCGTCGCTTCCGGATGCGCGGCCAAGGCCTGCCCACGGGCGCCGCCGGGGAACGCGGGGATCTCTACGCGGTGGTCCACGTGCAAATCCCCCCGCAGATTTCGACCGAGGAAAAGGCCCTCTGGGAAAAACTCGGCCACGCCTCGTCTTTCGCCCCGCGCGCCCGCGGTGAAGCCTGAGCGGACGCGGCCTTCGATCGTCCCGCCATCATGGGCGCCATTTCTTCCGACGAACGCGGCCTGATCGCTCCCTGTCCCAGCTGCGGCCAGCGCAACCGGCTCCGCTATGAGAAGCTTTCCGATCCGCCGCGCTGCGCGAAGTGCGGCACGGCGCTCTCGCTGCCAGCCGAGCCGATCGACCTCGCGAACGACGACGCCTTCGACGCCCTCATCGCGCGCTCGCCGCTGCCCGTGATGGTGGACTTCTGGGCGGAATGGTGCGGCCCCTGCAAAATGGTCGCGCCCGAACTCGTGAAGGTCGCCGCGGCCGGAGCTGGTCGCTGGCTCGTGGCCAAGGCCAACACCCAGATCCTCACGCGCGCTCCGCAGCAACTTCAGATCCGCGGTATTCCGGCGTTTGTCCTGTTCCAGGGCGGCCGCGAGGTGGCGCGCCAGTCCGGCGCACAGCCGGCAACTGCCATCGTGCAGTTCATCAGCGCGCATCTGAAGTAGTCCTCACGATCCGGGCCGCAGCACCCGGTCTCCGGCCGGCAAATTACGTTAGGCCATCTTCAACGACGGGGGAGCGGGCCGTACCAAGGCGCAGCGTGGCGCAAAAAAATCTCCATTCTTCGCGCCTTCGCGTGAACCGAATCCCCGTTCGGTCCCCCATTGAGCGTTAAAAGGTGGGCTTTGAGCGTTGCCCTCCTCGGCGCAGCCCGACCCTCCCAATCTTTGCTCACGCGAAGCCGCGAAGCCGGCCGAGGAGAAGCTTCTCGTTCGTGGTCCCGCGTTCCGGCGGTTCCGGCGCGACCTTCACCCGCGGCGCTCGATCTACTCCGGTTTGGCGGGCTGGCGCAGCTCGCCCTTCAGCGCCTTCCACCGCGCGAGTCGGTCCGCGATCTTCGCTTCCCAGCCCGTACCTTTCGGCGTGTAAAGCGTCACCGGACGCTCGAGGTAATCCTGCCCGGAGATGTTCTCCGGAAAATTGTGCGAATAATCGTAGCCTTGGCCCTGGCCCATCCGCTTGTTGGCCTGGCCGGTCTTGCTGCGCAGCGCGGACGGAATTTTCTGCACCGGTTGTTCCTTCAGCACCCGATGCGCCTCCCCCAGCGCGAGCGTGGCCGAATTGCTCTTCGGCGCGGTCGCGATGTAGAGGGTCGCGTGCGCGAGGGTGAGCTCGGCCTCGGGCAACCCGACAAAGTCGCAGGCGTGGTGCGCGGCCACTGTCAACGGCAGCGCCTGCGGATCCGCCAGCCCCACGTCCTCGCTGGCAAGAATCACCAGGCGCCGCGCGATGAAACGCGGGTCTTCCCCGCCCGCGAGCATCTTCGCGAGCCAGTACATCGCCGCGTCGGGATCGCTCCCGCGGCAGCTTTTGATGTAGGCCGAAATCGTGTCGTAATGCTCGTCCTCGTCCGCGTCGTAGCGAATCCGCCGCTCCCGCGCGAAGACCTCCAGTTCCGCGGGCGTGATCTCGGCCTGCTCCGGCAGCCCGAGCACCAGCACTTCGAGCGCATTCAACGCGCGCCGCAGGTCGCCGTCACAGAGGACCGCGAGATCAGCCAGAATCTTGTCGGCCGCCGTCACGCTCCGCGCCCCGAGCCCGCGCTCGGAATCGGACAACGCCTGCTTCAACACGCACATCACCTCGGCCGTGCCGAGCGGCTCGAGCCGGAACAGATGGCTCCGCGAGAGCAGCGGTGGGTTGACGTAGAAACCGGGATTGTGGGTCGTGGCGCCGATGAGGCGGACGTTGCCCTCCTCGACGTCGGGCAGCAGCAGATCCTGCTGCGATTTGTTGAAGCGGTGCAGCTCGTCGATGAAGAGAATCGTCGCGGCCTCCGGACGGCGGCGGGCCGCGGCCAGAATCTCGCGCAATTCCGCGACGTTCGACATCACCGCATTCACCCGGACGAAGCGGCTCTTGGTTTCATGCGCGATCGCCTCCGCGATGCTGGTCTTACCGCAACCGGGAGGCCCGTAGAACAGGAGTGAGCCGAAGCGATTCTGCGCCACGAGCCGGGGCAGGAGGCTGCCGGGCGCCAGGATGTGTTGCTGGCCCACCACCTCCGCCAGGCCCCGCGGGCGCATCCGCGCCGCCAGAGGCTGCATTGCCTTGCGTGCCGCGCTACTCGTTCCGTCCGGGGCGGGCACGGCCGGCGGATCATCGCCAAAGAGATCGGATTGGTCGGCAGCCGGCATGGAAAAACGGACAGTGAACACGAATGGGCCAGAAGCAAAAGCCCGTAGAAGCCGAAGTGACATCGTCAGGCGGCCTCCCATTGGCGCCAGTCTCCGACTGGCGGAAGCCGGGCGGAACAGCCCTCGGCGGTCGGCCGACCGCATTTCGCCGGTCGGAGCCCCACATTTTCGGGTCTCTCCGGGCTCAGCGATCGCGGGCCCAACGGTTAAACCGGGGGATGCGCAGCCGGAGTCTGGGACATCGTGCACCACTGCTCTGGCTCGTCCTGCCGTTGATCGCCGGCCTGACGGTCGGGCGCGCGTTCAGCGGTCTCACGCCGTTCGGCACCCTGGCTGCCAGCCTTGGCTTGGTCGTCCTGGCCTGGCGGATGCGCGACTCAAGCCCGCGCGCGTGGGCCGGCGCTCTGGTCGCGGCAATGATGCTGGCCGGGGCCGCAGCATATTCGCTGCATCGGGCGCGGTTGGCGGCCTGGGAGGACCTTCCGCCCCGGGAAGTCCGGCTGGGGCTGCGGATCGATCATGTGTTTCCCCGCGCCGCCACCGCTGCCACGATCACGGGGCTCGCCACCGTCACCCGGACAGAAGCGCACCTGCGGGAACTGGTCGCCCAGAGAATCTATTTCTCGCTCCGGCGCCGACCCGGGGAGCGCGCCCCGATTCGCAGTGCGGTCGTCGCGGCGGGCGGCGTGCTCGGAACGGTGCCGCGAACGCCGCCGGCCGACAGCTTCGACGGCTACCTTGCCGCCGCGGGCATCAACTTCCGGCTGAACCGCGGCCGCATCCTCACGGAGGAGACGCCGCCCACGCGCTATCACCGCTTCTGCGCCCACGCCGCCACGCGCTTCGAGTCGATCCTCGGGTACGGACTCACGGAGAAGCAGCCCCGGCTCGCCGGCCTGCTCCGCGCCATGATGCTCGGCCACACCCATGAGCTGAACGAGGAGCAGCGCACGCTGTTCATGCAGAGTGGCACGATGCATCTCTTCGCGATCAGCGGTCTGAACATCGGGGTGATTGCCCTCGCCCTCGAGTCGATCCTCCGGCTGTTCCGGCTGCCGGCCCTCCTTCGCTACCTCGCCGGCGGCGTCCTACTCTGGTTGTTCGTCGACATCACCGGTGGATCGGCGTCCGCGGTGCGGGCGTTCATCATGGCGATCTTCTTCGCCTCGGCGCGGGCCTGGCGGAGGCCCGGCAACCCAATCGCGGCGCTCGCGGCCTCCACCCTCGTCGTGCTGCTGTGCTCTCCCTTGGAAGTGTTCGGCGCGAGCTTTCTGATGAGTTACAGCATCGTCGGCGCGCTCTTTCTCTTTGGGGTGCCGCTCGCCGACGCCGGGCAGGAGCACTGGGCTCCGTGGCGCGACCTCCCCCGACCCGCCTGGCGCTGGTGGCATCACGGAATCGCCGCAGGTTGGCGCAAGATTCTCTCCGCCCTCGCCGTGGGAATCGCCGCCACGCTCGTGAGCCTCCTGACGGGCGTGCAATTCTTCGGGATGCTGACCCCGGGATCGCTGCTCACGAATCTCGTCTTGATCCCCGCCGCCATGGTCGCAACCGCGGGAGGATTCGCGTCCCTCCTCGCCGGCCTGGCCGGATTCGACTCCGGGGTCCTCGTGAGCAATCATGCCGCGGCCCTGACGCTCCTCGCGATCGAGGCGATTGTCGCGTGGAGCGTGCGCTGGCCGGGGGCCTTTCTGCCCGCGACGTTCGCCGCCCCGTGGATCGGCCCGGCGTCGCTCACCCTTCTGCTCGCCGTCATGACCGCCGGCTATGCCACCGATTGGAAGCGGGCCGGCCGCTGGTGGCCACCCGTGGCGGTGGTCGGCCTCACCCTGATCTTCGGTGTACGCTACGGGGCGGCGTAACACAGGGTGAATTTCTCCGGCGAGAATCGCCGGGCATTTGGTTGCAGCCCGGAGCCGGGCGGTGTTGATTGCCGGACACCCACTATGAAAAGCGCCTACGACCTAGCGATGGAGCGACTCGCCAAATCCGACCCGAGTTCCGGTCCGCTGACAGCGGCGCAGAAAGCCAAGCTCGCCGAGGTCGACAAAGTTTACAAAAGCAAGCTGGCGGAGCGGGAAATCTTCCTGAAGAAGCAGGTCCAGGATGCGATGGCGGCGCAGAAATTTGAGGAGATCGAAAAGATCCGCGAGCAGATGGGCAGCGAGCGGCTCCGCCTCGACGAGGAACGCGAGCAGGAAAAGGACAAGCTCCGGAAGGGATTTGCGTCCCGCAAATCCTAGCTGATTTTCCGCGCGCGGAAAATCAGGCGAATTCGAAATCCGCCACCACCACGTGGTGGTCGGAGTCCGGCGTCGGGACGACTCGATGCGAGGTGCAGCGGATCGACGGATTGTGGAAGATGTGATCGAGGACGTACGGCCGGCGCCGCCACGTCACTTCGCTGTCCTGCACCGTCTCGAAGCCCCGCTGCCCAAACTGTTTCACGAGCGAGCGGTGGTGGCTGACATTGAAGTCGCCGGTGAGGACCGTCGGCGCGCTCGACGCCGCCAGCTGCTCGGCGACCAGATTGCGCTGGAACGGATTGCTCGTGCTGCTCGACCCCAGCATGAAAAACGCGAGCAGGTGAGTGTTGAGCAGGCGCATGTCGCGGCCGGCCACCGTGGTCGTCGCCGCAATGAGCACCCGATCGGTCGGCGTCGTCTTCTTGCCGAAGAAATCGAACTCAATCGCCGGCGACGGCAAATCGAGCCGCAGCGGATCGCGCAGCGGAGTCCGGGAGAAAATCGCGAGCCCGATCCCGAACGGCAGCTCGCGCGGATCCGCCTTGGGATACGAAAACCAGCTGTCATAACCCGGCAGTTCCGCCTTCAGCCGGGTGTAGTTCGGCGGCGGCTGGATCTGAACGCCACCGGGCAGCGCGCGTTCCACTTCCTGCAGGTGAATGATGTCGGCATCGTGCCAGCGGATCTCCTCGAGCGTCGACTCCAGGCGAATCGGCGCCTTGTCCGGCGATGTGTCGTCCCAGATCTGGCCAAACTGCATGTTGAACTGCAGAATGCGAAAGTGGCTCATACGACGCAAAAGACTGGCAATTCAGCAGGCAGGAATTGGTACGAAACTGACGTGCGCCCCTTCGGACCAAGGGGAAAAACGACGTGATCTGCCGCGGGAGCGAGAGAGGCCGGGCCGGACAGCTTCAGGGCGGAAGGCAGGTCTTAAAAACACAATGCCAACGCTTTGCGGCAAACCTTAATTTGGAAAGGATGGGCCAGGATTTGGGGAGCGACACCACGTCGTGGGCACGCCCAAGGGCGCCCCTCCAAAGCCGGGCGTTACGAAAGGCGGGCCTCGGCCACGCCCGGCTGGCTACCCGAATCCGTTTTGAATTCTGCGCCCTGAGGTCCGCGTAATCCCGGCCCGGAATCCGACCCCAACTCACTCCGGCTCGGCCGTGCCTTCCACCACCCACTCGCGCGCTTCGGGGACTTGGTGAAGAAATTCCTTCAGCACCGCACTCAAATGCTCCGCATACCTGAAGTGAGCCCCCATGCCGGTGCGCAATTCCGCTTCGTAAATGAACTTGTCCGCATGCGTGCTGTGCTCGAACGGAGTCTGCGCTCCCAGCAGCAGCGAATAAACGTAGGCCGGCGATCCGCGCTGCATCAGCTCGCGGGTCAAATCGAGCTGGGCCCGCAGTAACTCAGCATGATCGGCATGCTTGATTTCCGGCGGCAGGTAAAATCCGGCTTGAATCAGCGGCGAATGCCGGTGGCCGGTGCGATGACGGTTGAGGTCCCGCAGCTCGGCCAGCGCCATGTTGTTCCAGGCAAAGTTCACGCGCATCCGGCGCGTGGCGGCGCCCTGGTGACCGTACCGATTCGCCCGATGCCGCAACGCCTCCGCCACCGATTGCGTTTCTGGGAGCCAGGGCGGCGTGGCCCGATCCACGTGGACCCACACCTGATCCGCCAGCGGCGCGGCCGAGAGTCGAGCCAGGCCCAAGGCCAGGCTCGCCGCCAGTTCCTGCTCCGCCTGCACGGTGTAGGATTTCTCGGCCGAGCTATGCCGCATCAGTCGCGGCGACTGCTTGAGCAGTTCCTCGCGAATCAACTTTGCCGCGGCGCGGGCCTCGGGCTGCGGCAGCGAGTCGAGATGCTTGACGGTCGTCGCCCACATGCGCGACGACTGCACGAGGCCGAGATTCGTCCGCGTGGCAAAGGGGATGAAATAGCGGGCGCGATCGAGGGCGTAATTCTTGCGGAGCCGCGTGACGACCGCGGGCCTGGCGTCCGGCGGCAGCCGCACGAGCCCGGGATTCGCCACCGCCAGGGCGTCCAGTCGGGCGTACTCCGTGTTATAAGCTGCGAACGAAGCGGCGACGATGGCACTCCACCTCCCGGCGAGGTCCGCCGGGATTCCGAGTTCCTCGGCCGTGGGAACATTCGCGGCGTCCATCGTGATGTATCGCGTGCTTGATTCCTGGCCGTCGGCCATCGTGGCGATCTCGAAAATTTTATACGCCAGCCACATCGACACATCGTCGAGCGCGACGGCGAGCCCGCCGGTCAGCCCGCCAATCGAGGCGTGGCCGTAGTCGACGAACTTCAGGATCCGATCGATCGACGCATCCGGATTCGCGAGGTCCACCTTCGCGAGGATGGCGGCGAGGCCTTCGTTGCTGCGCGAGTAGCGGGCGAGGACGGACGCCAGCAGCTCGGGGGTGACCTTGGGGCAATCCGCCGCCGTGGGTGGAGGAACGAGGGCGAGACCAGTGATGCGCATCAGGTGGCCGCAAAAAGGCACAAAAGACACCCAAAGGGAAAGCGCGAAACGAACCCGGCCCCGTCTTCGCGACCTACCCTCACCGCATCGTCAGCCACTGGCCCAGCGGGCCCTGGTAGAAACCGAGGCCGATCGAGGCGAGGGCGAGCGCGGCGAGCGCGAACTTGGCGGTCCGGCTGGGCGCCGTGCGGGTGGGATTCGGGGCCGTTTCGCCGGAGGGCGACCACGTGTCGAAGAAGGCGGCCTTGATCCACCCGAAGTAGTAATAGATCGAGATCACCACGCCGGTCGCGGCGATTGCGAGCAGCCAGCGGGCGCCAGCTTCGTAGGCCGCAATGAAGACGAAAAATTTCCCCATGAAGCCCGCGAGCGGCGGAATGCCAGCGAGCGAGCCCAGCCCCACGGCGAGCACGGTCGCGAGGAAGGGATTCTGCCGCGCGAGTCCCGCGTAGTGATCGAGCTGCTGATCCGCATCGTCGGTTCCGGCCACATGGACCATCACGCCAAACACCGCGAATGACGCGATGAGGTAGGCGAACAGATAAAAATAGATCGCCCCGACCGCATGCGGCGAGACGGTCGACGCCATCACGCCCAGGAGGAGGAAGCCTGCGTGGGCCACCCCCGACAGGCCAATCAGCCGCTTCACGTTGCTCTGCGTCAGCGCGGCGATATTGCCGAAGATGATCGTTGCCGCCGCCATCGCGGTGAGGGCCGGGGTCAACAGCCAGCCATAGGCCAGGAATGGTCCGCCGGGCCCGCAGAGTCCAAGGAGCACGGCGAAACCGGCCGCCTTCGAGGCGACGGCGAGAAACGCGGTCACGGGCGTCGGGGCACCTTGATAGACATCCGGCACCCAAATCTGGAAGGGAAAGGCCCCGATCTTGAAGGCGACGCCGGCCAGGACCAACGCGATGCCCAGGCTCGCCACAAACTCATGCGGGTTCGCGGCGAGAAACCGGCCGAGTTCGTCGTAGTTGAACGCCTCGGAGGTGTGCGACGGCAGGGCCGGGTTGCCCGCGACACCGTAGAGGAGCACGATGCCAAAAAGCAGCAACCCCGAGCTTAGCGCGCCCATCACGAGGTACTTCAGGCCGGCCTCGAGCGAGGCCGTGCTCGTCCGGAAATACGCAACGAGGATGTAGAGGCCAATGGTCACCGTCTCGAGCGCGACGAAGAGCAGGACGAAGTTGTTGCTCTGCGCCAGCAGCATCATCGCGGCCGTGACCACCAGCACGATGTGGTAGAACTCGATCCGCGGCATCGGCTGCTTCGCGAGGCTCACGCGGGCGAGCAGGAACACAAGCAGCGCACAAAAGAGGAAGAACACCCGAAGCAACTGCCCGCCCGTGCTGTGCTGCAGGAGGCCATTGAACGTCTCGGCCCCCGCGCTGACCGACTGCCAATCGAAGAGGACTCCCAACAAGGTCCCGAGCACGCCGGCCGCGGCGACATCCGGGATGATCGCGTGCAGTCGCTTGGGCAGGATGATCTCGAGGCCGAGCAGGAGCAGCGCAAGGCACCCGAGCATCAGCTCGGGAAAAATGGCGCTCCAGAGATTGTTCGCAGCGGCGAATTTGACGGCTTCGAGGGTCATTCCGAATAGGCGCTTACTTCAGTTCCGGGCCGCCGATTGGGCCGCGGGCTGGAGTGTGGTGTTGATGGCGGTCGACATCGACTTGGGCCAGAAGCCGACCCAGAGCAGCGCGGCCAGCAGCACGAGGGCGGGCCATTTCTCCGCCCAGGTGAGATCGGTGACGGGATGCTTCGCGGCCACTTCTGCGAAGTGCGGCGCAGGCTGGCCGAAAAACACCTTGGCCACCGAGCGCAATCCGTAGATCGCGGAGATCACGACGCCAGCCACCGCGAGGACCGTGATGAGCGGGGAGAAATTCCAGAGGGCGACGAAGATGGCGAGTTCGCCCCAGAAGTTTGCGAAGCCCGGCAGGCCGATGCTCGCGAATGTCGCCGCGACAAAGAATGCCGCCATCACGGGCGCCTTCGTGGCCAGTCCGCCCATGTCGTCCATCGTGAAGGTATGCGTCCGGTGATGCACCGTCGTGGCGAGGAGGAACAGCAGCGCCACCGAGAACCCGTGGGCGACCATCATCAGGACCACGCCGCCGACGCCGAGCATGGACCCGGTCGCGATCCCAAGGAAGGCGTAGCCCATGTGCATCACGGAGCTGTAACCGATCATCTGCTTGAGGTCGCGCTGGGCGATGGTGATGAAGCCGACGACGAGCACATTGCCGATCACGGCCAGCCAGGCCAGCGGATGCGACCAGTGGGTCAGACCCGCCGGCAGGAGCGGCAGCGCGATCTGGACGAGGCCGTAGAGGCCGAACTTCTTCAGCACGCCCGCGTGGAGCATCGCGGCGGAACTGGGCGCGGCGCCGTAGCCGAGCGGGGCCCAGGTATGGAGCGGCCAGAGCGAAACGAGAATGCCGAAGCCGAACATCAGCAGGCCGAAAATGTTGTTCTGCACCGTCTCGCCGAGCGGATGCGCCCCGAGATGATTCCGCAGGGCAATCAGATCGAAGCTCGTGGCTCCGCTCTTCATGTAGAGCGCGATCAGGCCGATCAGCGAAAGCATCGCACCGGCGGTGAGGTAGATCGTCATCTTCATCGCCGCGTAGCTGCGGTCCCGGCCACCCCAGATGCCGACCATGATAAAGGTCGGGATCAGCGCGAGTTCGTGGAAGAAGTAGAAGAAGAACACGTCCACGCAGGCGAACACCCCCATCAGGCCGCCGAGCATGATCAGCAGCAGCATGAGATAGAGCTTCAGCCGCTCGGCGCCGGATTGCAGCGCATAGAGCCCGGCGGCGAACCCGACGACGCCTGCGAGCACGAAGAGCGGCAGCGAGATGCCGTTGAGGCCGAGCTGCAGGCTGATGCCGAGCGCTTCGAGCCCGGTCGGATAACGCGTCAGGAACGCGTAGCCGCCGATCTGCGTCGCCGCGGAAAAGTGCCACCACGTGTGCAGCGCCATGAGCAGCGGGATCGCGAAGGCGACGTAAGCCAGCCGCACGGACCAGCGCTTCGGCAGGCCGAAGGCAATGGCCAGCGCCAGCGCCAAGGGCGTCACGATCGCAATGAGAAGTGGATCGAAGCCGAAGTTCATGGGGTTGGAATCCGCGGACCCTGACGACAGACGACAGAGGACGGAGGACAGACAGGAAGTGCAGCAGCGGAGCGAATTCTGCCGCCGTCCGCCCTCTGCCCTTTGCCCTCGACGAGCAGTCGTGCCATGAAACGTGAGAATGTTTCGAAAGTGCTCATCGGTTCAAAACGGCAGCGCCCCCGTGGCGAACGCCCAGAGCGCGACCACACCGAGCAGGAACCAATAAACGTAGGCGTTGAGATTGCCGACGTGCAGCGCGCGCGCGCCGAGCCCGACCAGCCCGACCACGCCGGCGATTCCCCGGACGATCATGCCCGCGAGGAAAATCTGCTCGATGAAGTTAATCACCATCGCGAAGCGCTGCTGAATCTTCGCGACGTAGAAATCGTAGAGGCGATCGAAGGAGACCTTGAGTGCGGCGAGCAGGCTGAAGATCGCGGGCGATTTCTCCGCCAGGGCGTCAGTGGTCGCCGGACGGTAAACCACGAAGGCCGCCCCCGCGCCGAGGATCATGACGACGAGGCTGACGACCAGGATGGTCAGGCCGTGCGCATGCGGAATCTGCGACCACACGCCGTCGAAGGCAGGGCCGTAGATTCCAGTGTAGCCACCCACCGCCGATAGAATCGCGAGCACGACGAGCGGCAGCGTGAGGGAGAGCCCGCCTTCGTGCGCGTGCGACGCTTCGTCGCTCCGGGGCTGGCCGAGGAAAACGAGGATCCAGAGGCGCACCATGTAGAACGAGGTAAGCACCGCGGTGAACGCGAGCACGGCGAAGACCGCCTTGTTCTTCTCGAGGGCGAGATACAGGATCGCATCCTTGGAGAAGAAGCCCGCCGCGACGTAGGGCATGCCGATGATCGCGAGCACGCCGATCGTGAAGGTCACAAAGGTCAGCGGCATCTTCGACTTCAACCCGCCCATCTTGAAAATGTCCTGCTCGTGGTGGCAGCCGTGGATCACGGAGCCGGAGCCGAGGAACATCAGCGCCTTGAAGAAGGCGTGCGTCGTGAGGTGAAACATCGCCGCACCGGCGCCGGCCGCGATCAGCATCGTGTGCGTCGTGCCGCCCATCTCGTGGGTGATGCTCAGCGAACCGAGCCCGAACGCGGCGACCATGTACCCGAGCTGCGAGAGCGTGGAGTAGGCCAGGACCTTCTTGATGTCGCGCTGGGTGATGGCGCAGAGCGCGGCATAAAGCGCCGTCGCCGTGCCCACCCACATAATCACGTTGAGCGCCTCCGGAATCATCAGGAACTGAATCCGGCACAGCATGTAGATGCCGGCCGCGACCATCGTCGCCGCATGGATCAGCGCCGACACCGGAGTTGGGCCCTCCATGGCGTCGGGGAGCCAGACATGCAGCGGAAGCTGCGCCGATTTGCCGACCGCACCACAGAAGAGGAGCAGCGGGATTCCGACCGACAGCGCCGAACCGCCTTCGACCAGTTTCGCCATCGCATCGAGGTTCGTCGTGCCGAAGCGCGTGTAGCACCAAACGATACCGAGCAGGAAGCCGAAGTCGCCCACCCGGTTCACGATGAAGGCCTTTTTCGACGCCTCGGCTGCCGCGGGCCGATCCAGGTAGTGATTGATCAGGAGCCAGGAGCTGAAACCGACCAGCTCCCAGTAGATGAACATCATGAAAAGATTGTCGGCGAAAACGATGCCGAGCATCGAAAACATGAAAATCGAGAGCCCGCCAAAGTACCGCGCCTTCGCGCCGTCGTCGTGCATGTAGCCGAGCGAGAAGACGTGGACGCACAGTCCCACCACGCCGACGATCGCCAGCATCAGCGCGGCGAGATCGTCGAACTTGATCCCGAGGGAAAGCGAGAAGTCGGACAGCCGCAGCCATTCGAAGGAGGCATTGAAACGATGGCCACCCAGCGCGAGGGTCAGCCCACCCGCGGCGATGCCAGCGGCGGCGAGAACCGAGAGGATCGCAGCGATCCCGCCCGACCGGCGGAGCAACAGCGCGATGATCGCGGCTGAGGCCAGCGGCAGGATCAGGACGGCAACGGCAATTTGGGCGGAAGTCATTGCGGAGGCGCGCGGCTAGTTCTTCAGCGTGTTCAGGTCCTGCACGGCGGTCGTCTGCCGCTTGCGGAACAGGGCGACAATGATCGCCAGCCCGACGGCGACCTCGGCGGCGGCCACGGTGAGGATGAAGAAGACAAAGACGTTTCCATCCATCGTGCCGTTGAATCGCGAATAGGCCACCAGCGCGATCGTCGATGCGACGAGCATCAGCTCCAGGCACATGAAAATCACGAGCACATTGCGCCGGATGAGCACGCCCAGCAGCCCAATCGCGAACAGGAGCACGCTGATGGCGAGGTAAGCGTTGAGGGTGGGGGCGATCATGCGCGGAAGTAGCGAGTAGCGAGTAGTGAGTAGCGGGTAGCAGCCGACGCGCACGGGCAGGCAGCATCCGCGAAACTCCGCGGTAAAGACCGCGGGCCCCGATGCTCACTACTCGCTACTCGATGCTCGCTACTCATTTGATGTCGTCCAGACCTTCGAACTTCTTGCTCAGCACGATCACTCCGATCATCGCGATGAGGAGGAGGAAGCCGAGGATCTGAACCGGCAGGAGATAGACGGTGAAGAGCTGGTAGGCGTAGAGCTTGAGCGAGGCGCCGAGCGCCGGAGTCGCCGCCGGATCCGGCGACGGAAGCTGGCCGCGCGCGAAGAACGAGCTGATCCCGGCGATGACCAGGACAAAGGCTATGATTCGCGCCAGCAGCGGAATCTTCCGCACCGGAGCCGGCACGTCGCCCTTGGCGTCGAGCAGCATGACGATGAAGAGGAACAGCGCGACGATCGCGCCCGCGTAAACGAGCAGCAGCAGGAACGCCAGGAGGTAGGCGTCGAGGGCCACGAACAGCCCGGCCACGCCCACGAGCGACAGCAGCAGGCACATCGCCGCGTTGACCGCGTTGCGATTGATCACCACTCCCGCGGCGGCCACGAGGGTCAGGACAGCGAAGAGGCTGAAGAGGAGGTCGACCATCTCAGTGCGCGTTGCCGTGGTCCTCGGCCGCCTTCTTCTTGTCCCATTTCAAATGCGAATCGGGCAGCGTGCCGCCGAGTTCGTAGAGCCGATCCTTGTGGTTCACCATCTCGGAGCGGGAGTAGCCGCTCATCGAATACTGGTTCTGGAGGACGATCGCCTCCTCGGGGCAGACTTCCTCGCACATGCCGCAGTAGATGCAGCGGAGCATGTCGATTTCGAAGGCCTGCGGGGCCTTCTCGACGTGCCCCGTCGGGGCGCCCGGCGGAATCTCGCCCGGGGTGATCCGGATGGCCTTCGGCGGGCAGACAAATTCACAGAGCTGGCAGGAGACGCATTTCTCGCGGCCATTCGGATCCTTCACCAGCGTCGGCACACCCCGGTAGCGCGGCGGAATGGCGGGCCGCTGCTCCGGGTACTCCATCGTCTCCTTCGGCTTCACGAGGTGCTTCCACGTCGTCTTCAGCGCCCCCACGATCTGGGGGATGTAGGTGCGCTCGGCGAGGGTGAGCGGCTTGCGTTCGACAATTTTGACAGCCATGGCGCGGATTATTTCTGAATGACCGCGACCCCAATCGCATAGACAAGCAGGTTGGCGATGGCGAGCGGCAGGAGCTTCTTCCAGCCGAGTTCCATCACCTGGTCATAGCGGAACCGGGGGACGGTCCAGCGCACCCACATGAAGAAGAAGATCCCGAAGATTACCTTCCCAAGGAAAATCCCGATCGAGAGCAGCCCGACCACGAGCGGGTGAATCAGCCAGGGCGAGCCGACCAGCCCGTGCGCCCAGCCCACGAAGTCGGCGAGCGAGATCCACGGCAGCGGATTCCAGCCGCCAAGGAAGAGCAGCGTGAACACCGCCGAGCCGATGATCATGTGCGCGTACTCGGCCACGAAGAACAGGCCCCACTTGAAGGCGCCGTATTCGGTGTGGAAACCGCCGACGAGATCGGCCTCGGACTCCGGCATGTCGAAGGGCTGGCGATTTGTCTCCGCGAAGAGCGAGACAAGGAAGATGAAGGCCGACACCGGCATGATGAAGATGAACCACGCCCCACCCCAGAAGCCGGGCAGGCTCTGGAACTCGACCGTCGTTGCGAGGCTCATCGTGCCCTCGGTGCCGGGAGCATTGATCCACAGAAAAACCGGGATGACCGAGAGGGTCATCGAGAGCTCATAGGAAATGAGCTGCGCCGAGGCGCGGACGCCGCCGAGGAAGGGATACTTCGAATTCGACGCCCAGCCGGCGAGGATCAGCGAGTAAACGCCGAGCGAGGACACCGCGAAGACCGCGAGCAGCCCGATATCGACATTGGCGAGACCCAGCGGGATCACCTTCGCGGTCTCGGGATCCAGGTAGGCGCCGAAGGGCACGGCCGTGACGGTCGTCAGCGCGGGAACCATCGCGACGATCGGCGCCAGGATGAAATAGAACTTGTTCACGCCGCCGGGCAGCGCGTCCTCCTTGAAGAGCATCTTGCCGCCATCGGCCATGACGTGGAAGAGCCCGAGCCGCTGGAGGAAGGTCCCGACGAAGGGAATCCACGCCACCCACGGCACGATCGCGCGGTTCGGACCGGGCCGGCCCTGGATCCACGCCGACACCTTGCGCTCGGCCATCGAGCAAAGGCCGCCGAGCGGGAAGATCACCATGATCACCGCGAGCCCCTTGAGGAAGCCCTGCACGACCGGATGAAGTTGGAAGTAGAAGTCGACCATCTCAGTGAGCGGGCGGCCGGATTGAAGTGGCACGGGTCTCCCGACCCGTGGGATGGAGCGACACGGGTCGGGAGACCCGTGCCACGCCCTGAGGCACTTCGGTGCGGACGACGTTAATCAGGCGGTTCATGCAGTCACCGGTTTAAAATGCAGCGTCTCGCCTTCCGGGAACGCCAGCCCGGCCCACGGCGTGCCGTCGAGCAGGAGGCCGGTCTCCGGCAGGTTCGCGAACGGGATTGTCGCCAGCGCCGGCACCTCGGCCGCGAGCGTCGTCCAGACCGCGTTCAACTCGCCGGCCACCGCGGGACCGCCGACCGCGGCGATCAACTTCGCGAACGTCGCGAGATCGTCGGCGACCCCGGCCGGACCGGGGACCGCCTTGAAGAATTTCTGCAGGCGGAACTGCTGGTTCACAAAGGCGCCGGATTTCTCGAAGACCATCAGCGTCGGCAGCACGACCTGCGCCGCAGCGCTCGTCGCGCTCGCATGTGTGCCCAGATGAACGACCGCGACTTGCGAGAGTTGAGCCGCCGTCAGTCCGCCGGCCACGAGATCCTCACCGACCGAAACGACCGCCTTCACGCGGCCTGCATCGATCGCAGCGCCGAGCTCGCTGAGTGTGCTTTTCGGCAGCTGCGAAATCAGGCCCGTGACCAGCCCGCCGCGGACGTTCGGGTTGCGGTCCGCGGAAATCAGGATCTTGTCGCCCTGCCCCACCCGGCCGACGAGATGCGTCGTGGCCTGGAGGGCGGTCGCAAGCTTTCGCGTGAGGAACTGTTCCTCGACGGAACTGCGGCCCGAGCCGACGACGCCGACGGACCCCGCCGCGGACTTCAGAAGCTCCGCCGCCTTCTCCATCGCCGCATCGATCGTGGCGACGTTCCCGCTCACCAGCGGTGAGCCTAGCCGGTCCGCCGCGCGGACCGGCTTGTAGAGATCGCGGGCGCTGTCGGAGAGCCAGGTGTCGTTGACCTCGTCGTTGCGACGCGGGGTGAGGCGGTAGATCACGCCCTCGCGGGACCAGACGACGGTGTTCGCCCCGACGCTCGACTCGGTGTCGATGCTGTTGGTCTGCTTCAGGAACCAGACGCGCATCTTGAACCGGAAGTCGGTCGAGGTGAGCGCACCGACCGGGCAGATATCGACGGTGTTGAGCGAGTAGTTGTTCGAGAGCGCCTTCCCCGGGAAGCAGGTGAGCGTCGAATAGCTGCCGCGGTCCGTAAAACCGAGGACGTCGTCATGGACGATCTCCTTGCAGAAGCGGATGCAGCGGGAGCAGAGGATGCAACGCTCGTCATCGAGCGTGACGCGCGGCCCGAGCTGGGTGCGCTTCGGTTTCACATTCTTCTGCTCGATGAACCGCGAGTAGCCGCGGCCGTAACCGGTGGACTGTTCCTGCAGCTTGCACTCGCCGGCCTGATCGCAGATCGGGCAGTCGAGCGGATGATTGATGAGCAGGAACTCCATCACGCCCTCGCGGCAGTCTTTGATCTGCGCGGTGTTGGTGCGGACGTGGAGACCGGGCGAGGCATTGGTCGCGCAGCCAATCTGCGGGCGCGGGATCCAGTTGATCTTCTGCTTGCCCGTCACCGGATCCATAATCGGCGCCTTGGAGACGGGATCGACCGCCGGCAGGCCCATTTCGATCAGGCACATCCGGCAATTGCCCACGACGGTCAGCTTCGGGTGATAGCAATAATACGGCACGTCCACGCCGACGAGGCGCGCGGCCTCGATCACGTTGGTGCCCTTCGGCACAGCGATCTCCCGGCCGTCAATGTTGACGGTGACGAGGTCGGGTTTGGACGGAGCGATCATTGCGAAAAATTTCTTTTAACCACGCAGGCGCAGAGGACCCAGAGGATACCCGGTGTCTTTGATTCGGTGAACTCGGTGTCTCGGTGGTTCATCATCAGACCAATTCGAGTGACCCATCAGGCTTGGGGTTCTTCTTCGCTTCCGCGTAGCCTTTGAACTCGTCGCCGAACTTCGCGATGAAGCTCTGGGTCGGCCAGGAGCAGGCCTCGCCGAAGGCACAGATCGTCCGGCCGGCGATTTGATCGGCGACGCTCTTCAGCAGCACGCCGTCATCGGGCCGCGCGGTCTCGTGCACCATGCGGTTCGTAATCTTTTTCATCCACAGCGAGCCCTCGCGGCACGGCGTGCACTGGCCGCAGCTCTCGTGGGCGTAGAACGCGTTGATGTTGGCCAGCGCCTCGACCATGTTGACGGAGTCGTCCATCACGATCACGCCGCCGGAGCCGCCCATCGTGCCGCAGGCCGCGAGCGTATCGAAATCCATCGGGATGTCCTCGACCGCCAGCGTGCGGGTCGAACCATCCTTATTCTTCAAGGTGAAGGTCTCGCCGAACTTGAGGATCTTCGCCGACGAACCGCCGGGGATGACGGCCTTGAACGTCCGGCCGGGCAGCGGACCGCCGCAGACCTCGTTGAGCAGCTGGCCGAGCGTGATGCCGCCGACCTCGTACTCGAAGTAACCAGGCTTCTGCACGTGACCGCTGACGCAGAGGATGCGGGTGCCGGTGTTGTTCGGCGTGCCGATTTTCGCGTAGGTATCGCCGCCCATCTCAAGGATGTGCTTCACGTGACAGAGGGTCTCCACGTTGTTCACGATCGTCGGACACTGGTAGAGTCCGAGCACCGCGGGAAAGTACGGCGGCTTGATCCGCGGATACGGACGCTTGCCCTCGAGCGATTCAATCAGACCCGTCTCTTCGCCGCAGATGTAGGCCCCGGCGCCGCGATGGACGTAGATTTCGCAGCCGTAGCTCGTGCCGAGAATATTCGGGCCCGCAAAATTCGCCGCGCGGGCCTCCGCGATGGCCTGCTCCAGGATCCGCGCGCCGTGGGGCATCTCGCCGCGGATATAAACGTAGGCCTGCTTCACGTTGTTGGCCCACGCCGAAATCATGATGCCCTCGATCAGCTGGTGCGGATCCTGGTGCATGATGTAGCGGTCCTTGAACGTGCCCGGCTCGGATTCGTCGGCATTGACGACGAGATAGATCGGCTTGCCGCTCTTGCGGTCGACCAGGCCCCACTTCACGCCGCACGGAAAACCCGCGCCGCCACGGCCGCGCAGGCCGGACTTCTTCACCTCGTCGATGATCGTGGCCGGCGGCATGGCCACGGCCTTCTTCAGCATCTCGTAGCCGCCATGGCGGACGTAGCACGCCAGATCATTGGTGTAACCGGGCTCGTCGATGTGCTTGAAGATGATCCGGCGTTGGGCGGGTGCAGGCATTCGAATTTTCGATTTTGGATTCTCGAGTTTCGAGTTCCTCAGCGGCGCTTGGCCGCGTCGGCCTTGATTTGATCGCTCAGCGCCTTCGCCTTCGCGACGTCCACCTTTTCGTGCAGATCGTCGTCGATCATCACCACCGGCGCGGTGCCGCAGCTCGCGAGGCATTCGACGAACTCGATCGTCACCTCGCCATCGGGCGAAATCTCGCCGCGGTGGGTCTTGAATTCTTTCTCGAAGGTCTCGCAGGTCTTGTAGCCGCCCAGCAGCGCACACGACAGCGTGCGGCAGACCTTGACGTGCCGGCGGCCGATCGGCTTCTGCCGGAACATCGGGTAGAAGGTGACGACCTCGTACACGTTGATCGGCTGGAGCTCGAGTTTCGTTGCAACCCATTCGATCGCCTCCTGCGAAATGTAGCCGGCATCCTCCTGGATCAGGTGCAGCAACGGCAGCGCCGCACTCCGTTTCACCGGGTAATGCAGGATGACGGCGTCGATCTGGCGAAAGGTTTCGGGCTTCAGGTTCATCGCTTGCACCACAGAGACAAAGAGGCACAGAGAAAATGCCGGTTGGATGCTCGTGAGTTCATGATCGCGCTTGGTGTCTCGGTGTCTCGGTGGTTCACACTCTCACCGATCACACTCTCCCATGACGAAATCGAGGGAGCCCAGGATCGAGACGACGTCGGAAATCAGGCAGCCCACGCAAATCTTCGGGAGGATCGAGAGATTGCAGAACGAGGGGGATCGAATCTTAAGCCGCCACGGCACGCCGCCGCCCTTGCTCACGACATAGAAGCCGAGGATGCCTTTGGGATTCTCCGCCTCGAAATAGACTTCGCCCGGCGGCATCTGCGGCCCCTCGGTCACGATCATGAAGTTCTGGATCAGCTCCTCCATCGAGGTGAGGATCCGATCCTTCGGCGGCGCAAAAATCCGCTTCGCGTCCGTCGCGTACCACGGGCCATCGGGGAACTTTGCGATCACCTGCTTGATGATCCGCACTGACTGGCGCATCTCCTCGCCGCGCACGAGATAGCGGTCGTAGCAATCGCCCTTGCTGCCCACCGGCACGTCGAATTCGTACTGCTCGTAGCCCGAATACGGCCGGTCCTTGCGCAAATCGAGCGGGACGCCCGAGCCGCGGAGATTCGGACCCGTCAAGCCGTAGGCCAGCGCATCCGCCTTCGAGATCACACCCACGCCAACGGTGCGATCCATGAAGATCTTGTTTCGCGTCAGCAGCGTCAGCGTCTCCTCAAGGATCGGCAGGAACTGATCGCAAAACGCATTCACGCGGCCGAGCCAGCCTTCCGGCACGTCCCGGGTGACGCCGCCAATCCGCGTGTAACTCGTGGTGAAGCGCGCGCCGGTGAGTTCCTCGAACAGCTTGTAGAGCTTCTCGCGCTCGTGGAGCGAGTAGAGCAGCACGGACCACGCGCCGACATCGAGACCGAAGGCGCCGAGGCCCATCAGGTGCGCGGAAATGCGCGCCATCTCGGCCGTGAGCACGCGAATCGCCTGGCAGCGCGCCGGCACCTCGAGCTTCGCCAGCCGCTCGACCGCGATGGCGTAGGCCATGTTGTTTGCCAGCGGGGCGAGGTAATCCAACCGGTCCGTGTACGGCACGAACTGGTTGTAAGTCATGTTCTCGGCGATCTTCTCGTCGCCGCGGTGCAGGTAGCCCAGCACCGGGTCGCACTTCGTCAGGATCTCGCCGTCGAGCTCCATCTGCAGCCGGAGCACGCCGTGCGTGGATGGATGCGACGGCCCCATGGACAGCGACATCTTCTCGGTCTGGAACTCCGTGCCCTCGGGCAGGCCCGCCGGAAGCTTCGCCGCCTTCGCCGCGCTGTCGGGAAAAGTGAATTCGGTGGCCATCAGAGTGCGCGGCTCATTCCCGGACCTGTTTGAGGCCTTCTTGGTCGGGACGCGGCCGACGGTCCGCCCAGCTCTCGTCCTTGGCCCGCGGTTCAGCTTCGGTGAGGTTGATTTCGCCCGAGGTCGCGACGAATGGGCCGCCGGCCATCGGGGCGGCGAGCACCCGCGTGCCGGTTTCGGCGGTGACATCGGCATCCGGGAGCGCGGTTTCGATCCCGGCGAGCGGGAAATCCTTCCGCAAGGGATGATAGGGATACTCGTCCCACATCAGGATCCGGCGGAGGTCGGGATGACCTTCGAACTTGATCCCCATCAAATCGAAACACTCGCGCTCATGCCAGTTGGCGCCGGGCCAGACGCTGACGACGCTGGGGGCGGTCGGCGCGGTGTCGCTGGCACAGTTCACCGCGATGCGGACGTAAGCGGAGCGCGTCGTCGAAAGCAGGTGATACACCACGGTGAACCGCGGCGATGCTCCTTCAGCCCAATCGATGGCCGTGACGTCCATCAGGAGATCGAACGCCTGTTCGTCCCGCAGGTGCTGCAGGGTCGCGACGACTTCGCCGACCGGGACGTTGAAAGCCGGGTGATCCGAGGAGGGTCGCTCAGTCGCGGCCACGCCCTTGTTCCGCAGGAAGCCGAGCAGGTTGCCCGCCTCGGGCGCGGACGTTACCGCCGCCGCATTAGATTGATCGTTGCCGGACGCCATAGCCGAGTTTGCCCCCGCCGGGCTCAGTGCAGGTCCGCGCGCGGCGGAGCGTCGTCGGAGAACAACCGCTGGGTTGCCGGCTCCCGTTTTACCTTCGCCTGCAATTTCATGAGGGCATCGAGTAAGGCTTCCGGCCGCGGAGGGCAGCCGCTGACATACACGTCAACCGGCACAATTCGATCCACGCCCTGGAGTGTGGCATAACTGCGATACATGCCGCCGGTGCTGGCGCAGGCGCCCATGGCAATGACCCACTTCGGCGCGCACATCTGGTCATAGACACGGCGCAGATGGGCCGCCATCTTGTAGGTCACGGTGCCGGCGACGATCATGCAATCGGCCTGCCGGGGCGAAAAACGCATCACTTCCGCGCCAAAACGCGCGATGTCGAACCGGGCTCCGCCGACCGCCATCAACTCGATGGCACAACAGGCCAGACCCATGGGCATCGGCCACATGGAATTGGTCCGGATCCAGTTGATGACCGCATCGGCCCGCGTGACCACGACATCGCCCTCTACCTTGCTGTTATAGCCGAGTTCGGTGCTGGCGGTGACCATGGTTCAGGCAGGTGATTGAAACGAAAATTCCTCGCAGAGTTGGGTGCGGCGTCCGGGCGCGCAAGTCGCTTTTCACCCCCGCGCCGAAACGTTTCACCTTAGAAGCAGCCCAGCAAGCGGGCGACAGCATTGCTTGATTCCGCCCGAAGCCCGGGACCCGGCGCCATCTGCTCCAGGTCGACCAGCTCCGTTCATCATAACCCGCAGTGTTACAGGGTTCATGCCGCAAACGAGGAGCCCGGGAAGCGGCATGGGTCTCCAGACCCATGAATTTGTCTGTGGTCTCACGATCGGCACGGGTCGGGAGACCCGTACCACTAAACGCCCGACCACTCCGCCACCATTAACCTGTCCCTTTAACAGGTCCCGGATCCCGCCAGCCCTCGCCGACCTAATAAGCCTGTCCCTATAACGGGCCTCAACACGACTAACCTGTCCCTTTAACCATCCCCCATTCTCTTCGCGCCCTTCGCGGCTTCGCGTGAGCCAACTTGGACCCGACCTAACTAACCTGTCCCTATTGGAGCCCTGTCCCTATTGGAGCCCTAATGGAGCCATCCGCTGGTTCCGGCGATTGCCAAGCCGCCGCCGCCGGCAAATCATCGCGCCATGGCCCCATTTCCCAGGTCACGCCCGGCCGTCTTTCTCGGGCTCATCGGCGTCGCGGTCCTCGGTTTGGCCTTTGCCGCCACTCAGCCGTCGCTTCCCACGGCAGCGGGCTCTGAGGCGGCCGCCCGCGCCCGACGGGCGTTCGGAGCCTTGACCCCGGAAATCTCGCCGGACGGGGAGTCCATCGCGTTCTCCTTTCAGGGCGCCATCTGGCGGATGCCCCGGGCAGGTGGGGTCATGCGGCGCCTGACGACGGGGCCCGGGTTCGACGACAACCCCTCGTGGTCGCCCGACGGCCAACAGCTCGCCTACGTCTGCAGCACGACCGGCGAGGTGCGCATCATCGACGCGGAGACCGGCCGCTTGGTGCAAGCCGTCCCGCAGGTTCTCGCGACCGGCAAGGTGTTTTTCGCCCGCGACGGCCGGCATCTGTTGCTCGGCTTCCGCTCGGCCAATCCGCGGCGGGTGGTCTTTGGCTCCGTCGAAATCGCCACCGGCCGGGTCCAGCCCCTCGCCTACCCTTCGACGCCGGTGGGCTGCTATGCCCTGACCGCCGACGGCGCCCAAATCGCCTATGCCACGGATCTCGATGTCGAGGGCGAACAATGGGGCGCGTTCGGCCCGCAGATGGATCTCTGGGTCATTCCGGCCGGTGGCGGGACACCCACGAAGCTGCTGCGCACCACATCGCGGATCGTTCGCCTGTGGTGCAGCCCGGACCGGATCATTTATTCCAGCGATGTCGGCGGCGCCCACTATGATCTCTGGTCGGTCGCATCCGGCGATCCCGCCCAGGCACGAAAGCTGACCTCCGGACAGGCCGACGAGGACAACCCCTCGGTGTCACGCGATGGCCGCTGGCTCGTCTACACCGACAATCGCGAGAACGCCACGGCCCTCGTCGTGCGCGATCTGCAGACCGGCGACGAAACCCGCGCCGTGCCCACCCGGCTCGACTACGGCACGCCGACGGGAATCCTGCGCGTCGACGTGGCCGAAAAAGGATCGGGCCGTCCGCTCGTTGCCCGGCTCTCTGTCACCCAGGACGGCGGCAAGAACTTCGCCCCGCTCGGGGCGCTCCATCGAATCGCGGGCAACGTCGAACACTTCTACAGCGACCGCGACACGACGCTGACCCTGCCTGCGGGGAAATACCTCGTGCGCGCGTTTCGGGGTCCGGAGTACGATGAACCGTGGATCGCAGTCGATGTGCCGGCGGGTGGCGATGTCCGCGCCCGCGTGGAACTCGATCATTGGACCGATCCGACCGCCCGTTCGTTCTGGAGCGGCGAGAGCCACATCCATGCGAACTACGGCTACGGCGAATGGTACTGCACGCCCGACGTTGTCCGACAGCAGATCGAAGGCGAAGGCCTGAACGTCGCGAATCTCGTGATCGCCAACTCCCATGGCGACGGCGTCTTCGATCGCGAATTCTTCCGCGGCGCCCCGGACCCGGCTTCCGGGCCCTCGACAATCCTCTACTGGAGCGAGGAATTCCGTTCCTCCCTCTGGGGACACCTGACGTTCCTCAATTTGAAGACCCTCGTGGAGCCGATCTTCACCGGGTTCCCCAACACCACCAACCCGTGGGATTTTCCCACCAACGTGGACATCGCGGATCACGTTCACCTGCAGAACGGCGTCGTCATCTACACGCATCCCGGCCCGATGGACGGCGCGTTCCTCACCGCCTACACCGCGAAGGCCCTGCCCGTCGATGTCGCGCTCGGGCGAGTCGACGCCCTCGACATCAATCGCTTCGAGTCCGTGACCCTATGGTATGCCCTGCTGAATTGCGGCTTCCGGCTCAGCGCGTCCGCCGGCACCGACGTGTTTCTCAACAAGGTGCGCGGTGGACTGCCAGGCAACGGCCGCGTCTATGTGCAGATCGACGGGCCCTTTTCGTACGAGGCGTGGTCCGCGGGCGTGCGTGCCGGCCGCACCTTCGTGACCAACGGGCCGATGCTGGAATTCAACGCGGGCGGGCTGCGTCCCGGTGACACGATTCGACTCGGCGCGCCGGCCGAGGTTGCGGTGGAAGCCCGCGCCACCTGGCTTTGGCCGCTCGAGCGGGCGGAGGTAGTTTTCAACGGCGACGTGATCGCAACCGCAACCCTCTCCGCGGATCGCCGCACCGCCACGCTCGATCGGAAAATCCGGCTCCCGCGCAGCGGCTGGCTGAGTTTCCGTGGCTACAACGCCGGCATGAGTGCGCAGGCCCACACCGGCGCCATCTATGTCGAGGTGGCTGGCCAGCCCGCCGGTTCGCGCCGCGATGCGCAGGCATTTCTCCGATGGATCGATCAGCTTGAGGCCAAGCTCCGCGAACGGGATCGTCTGCCCACCGACGCCATCAAGGCCCGCGTGCAGTCGCAACTCGACGCCGCCCGCGCCGTCTATCGCGACATCGCGGCGCGCAGCGAGTGAAGCCGATCGCGCCAGGCGCGATCGGCTAGGGCGCGCACGAGGCGCGCCCCTACAAAATGCAGGTAAGCCGTGCGCGATCCGTGTAGGGGCGTGGCTCGTCCACGCCCGACTGGCTACGGCATTTAATATCCGCTCTACAGCACCCTTTCCGCCCGAGCCCAGATGCCCTCGTCGTAGGCGATGCCCATCCCAGGAGTGGCGGGAATGGTCATCCGGCCGTCGCGCACCGTGATCTTGGGCGTGTACCACGAGGGCTCCGCTTCGTCGGTGTACACGAACTCCTGCAGCCCGAAAAGATTCGGGCAGATCGCCGCAAACTGCCAGAAGGGGCCAATGAGCGGATCGGCCTTGGGCGAATGCGGCGCAATTTGCTTCCCGGCCGCCTGCGCGATCGCCGCGACCTGCAGCGCCCGTGCGAGCCCCCCGTTGTAATATAGGTCCGGCTGCTGCTCGTCGGCCCTGCCTCAGGGTCGAAGCACCCCGCCAAAAAAAAGCGCCGGCGGTCCGAAGACCACCGGCGCTCGAAAATACTTAATTCAGCTGGCTCAGAAATCCATCTTCGCCGTCAACGTGAAGTTGCGCGGGTCGAGATAGAAGAAGTTGCCACCGACCGAGCGACGGGACGGATCGGACAGCGTGCCATCACGCGGAACGAAGACCGTCTCGCTCGTGTTCTGGCTGCCGGTGCTGTAACCGTAGATCGGAGCCGTCTTGTTCAGCAGGTTGGAGACCGCCAGATCGAACTGGATCCGCTTCGGCAGGAAGCGGCGGCTGTCCTTCAACGTCAGCGTGTACGACAGCGTACCGGTGGGTTGGCGCGGGAATTCCAGTTGCAGGATCTTTTGCGAGGGGCACCAATTAACGATCCCACAGAGATGACAATGACATTTTTGTCAGACTTTGAACGTTTATGTACTTTCCGCGTCTCGCTTGCTGAGATCCGAGCGTTTGGGTCCCTCCACGGCTGAACCATGGTGACATAATACCCTGTATTAAGGCTGTTTATGCGGCATTCGCCTATCACCAACCCCACTCAAACCGGGGCGCCGGACGAGATTCAGCAATTCTCCCTTGATGTTCTGAGGCCGAGCGATCCCGCTGGCGGGCGGCACCCCCACCCCGCCTGAAACCGCCATACGCATGATGCCGCGCGGCAAGCAAACCACCCTCCTCGTCCTGCTGATCGTAGCCATCGGGATCAACTACCTCGATCGCGGCAGCCTCTCGGTGGCGAAACCGGCGATGACCGCCGAGTTTCACCTGAATCCCACCGAAATGGGATTCCTGTTCTCGGCGTTCTTCTGGAGTTACGCGCTGTTCCAGTTGGTCGCTGGCTGGCTGGTGGATCGCTACGATGTGAAGTGGGTTTACGCCGCCGGCTTCCTGCTTTGGTCGATCGCGACCTTCGCGATGAGTTTCTTCACGAGTTTCGCCGCCTTCTTCGCGCTACGGCTGATACTCGGGATCGGCGAGAGCGTGGCGTATCCGGCCACCTCGCGGCTGCTCGCGGAAAATTTCCCGGAGGAGCGGCGCGGGTTCGCCAATGGGCTGATCGACGCCGGCTCCAAGCTCGGCCCAGCCCTGAGCACGCTGATTGGCGGATTGGTGGTCGCCGAGTTCGGCTGGCGAATGCTCTTCATCGTGCTCGGCGCGGTGAGCGTCCTCTGGCTCATCCCCTGGGTGGCCTTGGTACCGTCGCAGCGGAACCAAACCGACGCGCGGGGCATGCAACCCGTCGCAGCCATCACGCTGCGCGAACTCACGCGCCGCCGCGAAGTCTGGGGGACCTCGCTCGGGATGTTCTGCCTCGGCTACGTGTGGTACTTTCTCATCTCGTGGCTGCCCTCGTACCTGGTGGAGGAGCGAGGCTTCTCGCTCGAGAACATGGCCATTCTCGGCTCGCTGCCTTTCTGGGCCATGGCAGCCACGACGGCCGGTGGCGGCTGGCTTTCCGACCGGCTGATTCAGGGCGGGGCGTCGCCGACGCGCGTCCGCAAGGGTTTCCTGCTCACCGGCTTCGCCCTGTGCGCGGCCTTCATGTTTCCCGCCGCTATGGTGCGCAGTCCGCAGCTTTCCGTCGGCCTGCTCGTGGCGGCGTGCGCGTCACTGGGGATCTATACTTCGAACGTCTGGGCCGTGACCCAGTCGCTCGCCGGCCGCCGCGCCGTCGGAAAATGGACCGGGCTGCAAAACTGCATCGGCAACTTCGGCGGCGTGGTTTCGCCGCTGCTCACGGGTTGGATCGTGAGCCAGACCCAATCCTACTACCTCGCGTTCGCCGGCGCCTCGATCGTCCTGCTCGCCGGCATGTTCGCGTACATTTTCCTCGTACCCAAAGTCGCGCCGCTGACCTGGACGGGTGAGCCTGAAGCCAGCAAACCCTGAACGGGCGTCTTAAAAGGTGCCTTCTCTCATCGCGGTGCGGCTGTAGCCACGAGCGCCAGCGAGTGAATGAAACGCCCGTCGTTCCACTCGCTGGCGCTCGTGGCTACGGGAAACGAGCCTTTTTAGACAGCCGCTGAGGCCCGCGCTGGTTCATGGATTTCTGGTTTCAGGCTCATTCCATCCGGCTCCGCGCCATCGTTTGACCCACCCGTGAGTTCAACTCATCAAGGATAGAAATCCCGCCCGCATGCCCACCCCCGACGTTCTCGCCACGCTCGCCGATCTCGTTCGCCTCAACAGCATCAATACTGCCTACGAGGACGGCACGTCGGAGGCCGGCGTCGCCGCCTACCTGCGCAAATTCTTCCGCACGCGTGGCATCGAGACCTGGGAGCAGGAGGTCTTTCCGGGCCGCTCCAATCTGATCGCCCGCGTCCCCGGCCGCGATCCACGGCGGCGCGTCATTCTCGAGGCGCACATGGACACCGTGTCCGCGAAGGGCATGACGATCCCGCCGTTCGAGCCGACCATCAGCGGAGGCCGGCTCCACGGCCGCGGTTCCTGCGACACCAAGGCCGGCCTCGCCGGCATGGCCCACGCCGTCGCTTCGCTGGCCGCCGATCGCTTCACTCCACCCTGCGACGTCTGGCTCGCAGCGGTCGTCGACGAAGAGTTCTCGTACCGCGGGGTCGTGAAGTTATGCGAGGGCCTGACCGCCCACGCCGCGATCGTGGCGGAACCCACGGAGTTGCGCCTCGTCGTCGCGACCAAGGGCGTGCTGCGCTGGCGGATCGTGGTGCAAGGCCGCGCGGCTCACAGTTCCAAGCCTCATCTCGGGATCAACGCCATCGATCACATGGCGCGTCTCATTCTCGCGATCGAGCCCGAGCACGCCGCACTCGCAACGCGCCCCCACCCGTTCCTCGGGCCGGCCACCGGCAACGTCGGCGTCATCCGCGGCGGGGTCCAGGTGAACTTCGTGCCCGACTCGTGCGTGATCGAAATCGATCGCCGGCTCCTGCCCGGCGAGAAGGTCGACGCCATCCTCGCGCGCTACCAGCAGTTGATCGACGGGCTCGCCGCCCGGCATCCCGGTTTCGCAGCCACCATGGAAATGCCGCCGCTCCTCGTCGACGAAGCACTAGAGACAGCCATCGATTCGCCGGTCACGCAAACCGCCGCTGCCGTCCTGCGCGGCCTTGGCCTCAACGGCGATCCGTGCGGTGTCCCCTACGGCAGCGATGCGAGCAAACTCTCGCGGCAGGGCGTGCCGAGCCTCGTCTTCGGACCCGGCAGCATCGATCGCGCGCACGCCGCGGTGGAATACGTCGAGACGGATCAGGTACTGCAGGCCTTCGAGTTCTACCGCGAATTCGTCCGGCGGTTCGAATAGGCGGGCGCCTGGGGGTGTTCGCCGTGGCACGGGTCTTCCGACCCGTGGATTTCGATCGGGCGAGCGTACTGATCCTCAAGGGTCGGAGACCCGCGCCACTCCGCAACGAGGTACTTTCGCACCCCCGCAGCGCTCCGTCGGCGGGGTAGCGACGAGCGCCAGCGAGTCGAAGGGGCATCGGTCAACTCGCTGGCGCTCGTTGCTACCGCCGGGCTCATCGGCGGGTGCAGCGACATCTATCCCACTAGACGCTCCGCAGCGCGCCACGGAGCGCGGACAGGAGCCGCGCGATATCGTCGGCGGTGTTGTAGCCGTGAATCGCGATGCGCATCCGTCCGGCTTGGTGCATCACGTGGATGTTCTCCTTCTCCAGCGCGCCGTGCAGCACCGCCGATTGGGGATGCCGAAACGCGACAATGCCCGCCGGATTCGACGGTTGCGCCGGCGCGATGGGCTCAAGGCCCAGGTCCCGCAGGCCACGATGCACCGTGGCCACGAGTGGATCGGCATGCTGCGCAATCGCCTCGATGCCAACCTCCGCCAGGTAACGCAGCGAGGCGTTGAGGGCGTAGATCGCGGCGAAATTCGGCATGCCGACGCCGAAGCTGACCGCGCCCTCCTTCGGGACGGCCCGTTGAAATCGATCCTCGGCAAACGCGTTCGCCAGGTGATTCCAGCCTCCGGCGCGCGTCGTCAAACGCGCGGCCGCCGCCGCCGGAACGCCCACGATGCAGCCGCCATGGATCCCGAGCGTCCATTTGTGCGTGCTCGAGATCACGATGTCCGCATCGCCACAATCCAGCACCACGCGGCCCAGCGCCTGCGTGATGTCCGCCGCCAGGATCGCGTGCGGCGCGAGCCGGCGGGCCGCGTCTCGCAATGGCGCCCAGGCCACCCGATGACCGTTGTAGAAGCTGACGAGCGACACCTGCACGAGTTGCGTGTGCTCGTTGAGCATGGGCAGCAAATCCTCGAGGTGAAGTTCACCGGCGCGCGCCTGCCACATCCGCACCCGCGGGGGCCGGGCCGCGCGCAGCCAGGGCGTCGCACCGGCGGGAAAATCCAGATCGGTCACGACCACTTCATCGCCGCCCGCGAGATCGAGCGCCGAGGCGAGAAGGTTGTACGCCTCGGAACTGCACGAGCAGAATCCAACTTCGGCCGGGGCCCGGCCGAGCATCTGCGCCGCGATCTCCCGGCAGGCCTCGACCTCCGCGTAGTGCGCGTCGCGACCCTTCATGCCCTCGGTCTTGTCGCGCCAGTAACGCGCCAGCGCCTCGCCCACGCCCACGGGAGGAACGCTCTCCGCCGCGGTGTTGAGATACGTCATCGAACCCAAGGTCGGAAAATCGCGGGCGCGGCTGGCTGGGGTGAGCATACCTACGGCGAATCAGGCGTCAGGCACGGGCGCAACCTCCCAAAGGATCCAAATCGACCGCGGTTCGAGCGAAGGCTTTCTAGTAAGACGGGAATCGTGCAGTTGGCTGAAGGGCCAGCGCTCGCGACGGGCCCGTCTTGCCCCGTGGATTTGGGCCTGCCGACGAGCGGCAGCCCTACACCTATCGGTTGCGGTTCGTTCGCCGTTGCACCTTCGACTGCACACTTCCGGTTAAGTCGGATGGTAGCCCGCGGCGTGAGCAGCGGGACCATTTCAGACGAAGCCGTGGACTGCTCCCTGCCCTCACGCGCAGGCCTGCTCCCCTCCCCGCCCAAGCCGGCTTGTAACGTATTGCGTGACAAACCGTCCGCCCCCGGTTCGTGAACGGCAACTCAGGCACTAAATGCACGCCCGCCCCAGGGGCCATCGAGCAGCGGCCCCCAACCCAAGCCGACGTGTAACGTAAAACGTTACACGTCGGCTGGTGCGGGAAGGTACAATGACACGGGGATCACGCCATGGCACCGCCGGCTACCGCGCGGCGGTGAGGACCGCCAGCGCGGGCGCGGTCGGCAGTCCGCAAAGCTCGATTTCCGCCTTGGTCGGCAGGCGCG